>CAJUTJ010000109.1 GCA_910589655.1 uncultured Acetatifactor sp.
GATATATGGTAAAACTTTCAGAAAAGACAGCAGGATTGCTACTATTATACATATCTTTATATCCATTCCAATGGCTCTCCAAAACTGGACAATAAAACCAATGGCATATATTGAACTAATTATAAGGTAGACTTTTCGAGTGCGATTAAGATAAATCATACATAGAAACAAAATTGGATAAATCCACGCAAAAATCGGAATACACCATTCTCCGTTGGACATTACATAGATTAAAAAAGTTAAGATTATGAAAACTGCAAATCGGTTATTTTTCAAAAAATTTTTCATTGCTAAACTCCTTACTTACATTCTTTTTTACCTCTAACAGGGGGAAGTATGCCCTAAGCTGGGAAAATTCTTCAGAAATAATACCCCAAAATATCCGGAACAGCAGTCAGCCGATGGAAGCAGGGGACATTGAATCCCCATACCGGACGCGACTTTGTTCAATTCGGAAAAACCGAAAGTGTGCTGAATAAGGGGGCAAAAAAGATTGCCCTCTTATTCAACCCACCTCCGGTTCTTTCCATAGAAATAATGCCGATATCGGCATTATCGCCCAGCGCTTACCATAAATACGGATGATCTCATTTTCATCCAGAGTTGTATCTGTAGAGATAAGGCACAAGTATTCCTTTTTCTTATTCCGATTACGGACATATACAACTTTAGCCGGAATGGCTTCTCCATCTTTTACAACATCAACTATCACAGAAAGAAGGTATTTGGAACGGCCACGTCTCTTTTTATTCAGGTTATAGATTGTAATAAGGGACATATCTTCACCATTGTACCGAAAGAACATTTTTGGAGTCTTTTTCACCATGCCAATGACATCATAGCCGATCGATCTTACAGCATGGAGCGTACTTGGGGAAGAAAACCAACTGTCAAAAAGAACGTATTTGGCTGGAATATCAGCTTTTTTAGCGGCTTTTAAGAGTCCAAGCATCGCCTGCGTCCCTTTTTGCATGGAAAGCAGTCTTCTTTTGTATCCGACAGTCCGTTTATCAACCTCCGCAGCTTCGTTGACCCTGTTCTTTTTATTTTCAGATGAGAGAAGAACGTTATTGACAGGAAGAAATGTGCTTCCATCTGACCATCCAAGTGTAAGCATACGAAATCCGAAACGGTATCTGTGATTAGCGTGATCATAAACCTTTGCAAGAAGTTCTACTTTCCTGGAACGGTTGCGTTCAAACATGGAATCATCAATGACCAATACATTTGCACGGTTCTCTGAATCCAAAGGCGCAATAGCATCCTTGATGATCCGGGAAGCTAACAGGGTCGTAAAGCGGATCCAGTTGATCTGGACCATCTTCATGAACCGGTACACAGTATCCTTTGCAAACCCAGGAGGATTTTTCCCGGTAATCAGACTCATGTACATACTTCTGTTAGAAAAAATCAGCAAAAAGAGATACTGGAAAACCTCAACAACAGGAATCCCTTTTTTCTTATAGGCGTTAGATGCCTTCAATGCTGAAGAAATATGGAACCTTGTCAAAAATCTTTTGATAGATTTCGAAATCTGCTTATCATTCTGGTTTGCTTGTGTTATACTTTTATTCATAGCATGAACCTCCGGTTTTAATTGTTTTTTGACAACTCAATTATACCAAACCAGACGGTTTCATGCTATTTTATTGCCAGTTTTTATTGAATTTTCAAGGTGCATCTGTGCTTATTCAAGTGCGAAGTTTGAGACACTGATCCATATTGCCATTATATCAATTCCATGCTACAATACTGTTGTTTCACTTATCTGATGGGGGATGAACATGGGAATATCACAGGAATGGTACATGCAAGAAGTTGCGGACAGCGAGGAAGAAAAGTTCCACCGTCCGCTGAACGAGGAACAGCTCTTTTTCCACGCTGTCAGTTCAGGAGACATTGACTTTGTACGAGAAAACTGTAAGCAGAAGAAATTTGCCGAAACCGACGGTGTGGGTATGCTTTCCCATGATCCCGTGACCAATCTGAAATACCATTTTGTGATCACGACGACATTTATAACAAGGCTCTGTATCGAATCCGGCATGGAAACGGAACAGGCTTTCCGGCTCAGTGACTTTTATATTCTCAGGCTTGACAATCTCCATACATGTCAGGCAGTTATCAGCCTTCACGACCACATGGTTCTGGACTTTACCGGGAAAATGCGGATCATAGCAAGAAGTCCGGGAATGTCCAAACCCGTAACCGTCTGCATTGATTACATTTACGCCCATATCAAGGAGCGGATCACAATTGAAAATCTGGCCCAATATACCGGATTATCCGTAAGTTACCTGTCGCGCCTCTTCAAAAAGGAAACCGGAGTCTCCGTAAGCGACTATGTCCGTGAGAAAAAGATCGAGAAGGCGCAGCATCTCTTAAAATTTTGTGATTACAGTCTGGTTGAGATCGCAAATTACCTTTCCTTTTCTTCGCAAAGCCATTTTATACAATTGTTCAAGGATTTTACAGGAATGACACCCAAGAAATACCGCGATCTGTATTCCTCTTCCAACTGGGATGTGACAGGTTTGAAAAAGCGGGATACTGTCTGAAGAGCTGTTCGGAACTCACCTGTCAGTCTGTTCCATTATTTCCGGGCAGCTCCCATACAGAGACAGTATCCCCTCCGCTTCAGACAGTCAGCCTGCTTATCAGCGCAAGGATCCGGCCCGCACAGCTCCGGATCGTTTCCTCTGAGAGTTTTCCCTGGGCGTACGCCCTTCGGATATCTTCCTCGTCATTATCATTTCCCGGCATGATGATATCATTCCCGGCAGCTGCACACTTCCAGGGCACACTGCCATCCTCAGGAACCGTGGTGTTCCAGTCAGACATGATCACACCGCCAAATCCCCACTCCCCACGGACAACTGCTGTACACAGATCCCGGCTGTTTGCCGCATGAATGCCGTTAATGCGGTTATAGGAAGTCATAATTGCCGCCGGAGCGCTTTTCTTTACCGCGATCTCAAATCCCCGGAAATAGATCTCTCTGAGCGCCCGCTGGGAAACACACGCATCCACTCCCATCCGGTTATCCTCCTGATTATTGCAGGCAAAGTGCTTGATCGTCACACCATGTCTGCCGTCACCCTGCACGCCCTCTGTTACGGCTGCAGCCATCATTCCTGACAGCAGCGGGTCTTCGGAATAATACTCAAAATTGCGTCCGCACAATGGATTTCTCTGAATGTTCATGCCTGGCGCCAGCCACAGGTCAACATGAAATTCCTCCATCTCAACCGCTATGGCTTCCCCGAACTTCCGCATCAGCTTCAGATCCCATGTCTGAGCCAGTGCTGCACCGACCGGAAATGCCGTACAATACTGATAATAAATATCCGCATCCTCATGGGCTGCCTTATCCTCCAGGAAACCATTCTCCAACGAGCCCAGAACGCCCACACCGTACACCCTATCCGTCCGCCTGTCTACCTCATAGCTTTGGCGTAAACGCAGCCCCGCAGGACCGTCCGCCATGATCAGCGAACGTTTGCCATATCTTTCTTCCAGGGCCTGTGATGTCTCCCCGGCAGATCCGGGCACACGGGTTCCGGCAGAACCAAGGGTGCTTGCGCCCCTGGTGATATTCCCATACAGGAGAGGTATCAGCTCCTCCACAGACTGCTCTCCGGCCGGCAATATCTCCGGGGATCTTTTTTCTTCCGCCCACGGCGTAAAGTTTATTTCCGGAAGCATTTGCTCCCTTGCCTCCGCAAGCCACTTACGAGCCTTTATCACGTTACCCCCGGCAGTGCTCAGGTCTTCAAACATTGCCTCTTTAGGGCATACCTCATTTGTCTGTTCCAATACCGCCGGCTCTGAAACCGTAAGCAGCGCTTCCAGCCTTAGAGATACGCTGCTGTTCCCGATCCATACGCCATAGCTTCCGTCCTCAATGACCCACGCCTGCAGCTGCTCCGAAAAGCTGGCAAGCTGTTTTTGTTCTATAATGACCTTAAGCTCCTGCACATCTCCGGGCTGCAGAAGCTCTGTCTTTGCGAAGCCGGCAAGCCGCCGGTATTCCTTCTCCAGGCCTGTCTGGGGAGGGGTCACATATACCTGTACCACTTCCCTGCCGGGATAATGCTTCCCCGCATTTCTCACGGCAACAGCCACTTCTATGCCTTCCCCCGTTATCCGGAGTCCTTCATACTCTATGGAAAGATCGGTATAGGACAATCCATAGCCGAAGGGAAACAGCGGCTGTATATCAAAGCTGTCAAAATACCGGTATCCCACATAAATGCCTTCCCTGTATTCCTCCTTTTCCAGATCTCCGTTCAAATAACCGAAATTCCCGGCGGAGGGATAATCCTCATAACGCCTTGCCCATGTTGAGGTCAGCCTTCCCCCCGGGGCCGCCTTTCCAGACAGAACATCCGCTACAGCATGACCACCCTCCTGTCCGGGCAGTGAAATATGTAAAATTGCCCTGATATTTTCCGTTTTCTCCAGAACGTCGGTCAGTTCGATGGGAGCTCCCGTATTCAGTATGAGCACAACAGGCATATTGGCCTGATCCAGATATCGGATATCCTCCCGCTCCTTTGGGCTTAAGTAATAATCTCCTTCTGTCCTGCGGCGATCCTTACCCTCCCCGGAAATGCGGCTGATCACATAGATCGCCGCTGAGGCTCCCTCCAGATCCCCTGCTGTGATCCCCCGGCCCTCCGGCAGCGAAAACGGGTTTGCCGCATAGGCGTCAAAGGGATTGTCCACATGCTTCACATCCTCCAACACTCTCGCCTTCCATGCAGCCCTTGCGGCTTCATAACGCTCCCGGTAATCCCTCAGCCAGTCCTTACTCGTAACGGATATGCCGGCGTCTTTCAAACCTCTGTATATAGAAATACTCCCCCTGTTGTTGACGTCTCCCGAGCCGATACCTCCCTTTACCGTCTGGTCCGCACCGCCGCCAAAGAGCGCCACCGGTGCGGACATTGGAAGCGGAAGAATACCCTCGTTCCTCAGCAAAACAATCCCTTCCACAGCGGCCTCCCTGGCCAGCCTGCCATGGGCAAGCTCCCTTTCGGAGGGCTGCTGTGACAGTGTTCCGCTGTGAATCTCATTTAATCTAACCATACTTCTTCTCCGTTTCAGGCAATTCCGCCGCAAAGTCAGGTATAGCGCTCTTTATCCCTTGACACCGCCAAGCGTTACACCTGCGATAATGTATTTTGAAAGGATCAGATACACAATAATGATGGGGACGATGGCCACCAGGATCATCATGTACATCTTACCCATATCCTGGTTCATATAATCGGCTCCTCGCAGAAGCGCTATCAGGATCGGCACTGTCATCTTATCCTTTGACTGGATGACCAGCGCGGGAACGAAATAATTGTTCCATGAGCCTACGAAGGTAAAGATCGCCTGTACCGCCATGGCCGGTTTCATAATAGGGAGGACGATCTGATTAAATGTCCGGAATTCCCGTGAACCGTCGATCCTTGCCGCCTCAACCAGTGAAAGAGGAAGGGATGACTCCAGATAGCTGTACATAAAGTAGAATACAGCCGGTGAGGCGATGGACGGTATGATCATCGGAAGCAGGGAATCATACATCCCCATCTTCGTGATCAGGCGCAGAAAACCCATTGCCGTAACCTGAGTCGGCATTACAAGGATCGCCATGATGAATGTAAAGGCCACCTTCTTCAGCTTAAAATCATAAGCATAAAGCCCATATGCGGTCAATGCGGAAAAGTAAGTACAGATTGCCGCCGAGCTGCCGGAAACGATCAGACTGTTGAGAATCCCCCGCATCATGGGAAAGGTTCCGTCATTGGCCACACTTTTCAGATTAGCGAAGAAATACTTTCCCGGCAGTGCCGTAAACCCTTTCATCAGGTCTGCATGGGAACGCGATGCGTTTACAAACAGGATATAGAAGAAAAAGAGACACAAAAATGACAGGAAAACAAGTAATATATGTGCAAAAACAGTGCGCAGTTTATTCAAAGGATCAGATTTCATCAGATTATCTCCTTCCCGCTTTTTTATTCTTTCTTGCAGCTGCCCTGGAACCATCCGGATCATTGTCATTGGTTATGCGGTATACGAAAAAGCATAAGATACCGCTGACAATGAACAGGTATACGGACAAAGCGCCGGCCATTCCATAGTTATTGCTCTTTAAGTGACTGTTCAGGAACATGATCAGCGTCATGGATGTACGGTCAGGACTTCCCTGCCCGTTGGTCAGGATCTGAGGCACATCAAACATCTGAAGGCCTCCGATGATGGATGTGATCAATGTGTAGGTGAGGATCGGGCGGATCAGCGGAAGCGTGATACGGTAAAATCTCTGCATACTGTTACAGCCGTCTATTTCCGATGCCTCAAAAATGTCGGGACTGATACCCATGATCGCCGCCATCAGCATGATCGTTGTATTACCAAACCACATCAGGAAATTCATCACTCCGATCAGAGACCTGGTTCCAAGGGCAGTACCCATAAAATCGATGGGACTGTCCGTTATCCCTGCCGACAACAGTATGGAGTTGATCGGCCCCTTGTTGGAAAACAATGTAAAGAACAGCATTGCAAATGCGGACGCCATGATCAGATTCGGCAGATAAATGACTACCTTGAAGAACTGCTGGCCGCGGATCTTCAGCCGCACATCCACGAACCATGACGCAAGAAGCAGTGCTATCACGATCTGCGGAATGAAACCAATGATCCACAGGAGCACTGTGTTTGCCCCGTATCTCAGCATATCCGACTGCAGCAGGCTGGCAAAATTCTTCATTCCGACAAAATTGGGGCCGATCTCCTTTATCCCGGAACGATAATATTCATAAAAGCTGTATCTGATCGTATCTGCCAGCGGAATTAACGAGAAAATGAAAAAACTCACAAAGAACGGAAGGATAAAAATATATCCCCACTTCGAATAATCGATCTTTTTACGTTTTGGTCTCATTGCTGTCACTCCCTCCTTTTCATACTGCGGCGCCTTTGTCGGCGCCGCAGCGGATGATCTTTATTGCGGCCACTGGATCTCCGTGATCTCAGGGTACCGCTCTACGATCGCTACCTCAAAGTTCGATTTTGCCCTGTCGTAATCGATCTCACCCTGTAAATAATCGCCGAAAGCATTCTGGATCAGCTCTACGCAGCCCTGATCGTATGCGGACAGGGGCGCCAGCTTCAGGTTGTCGGCGCTGGGCGTAAAGTAAGCATAAGGATTCTGTCCGCCAAGGAAATCGGATGCAAACTCGTCATCTGCCGCCGCGTTCTGCATAACAGTCTTTGCATTTGTGAAATCCGCATATGTCTTTGAGATCATAGTCAGATTATCCGCATCCGCTGTCAGCGCAAGAAGGATCTCCTTTACATGTGCCGGATTATCCGTGCCTTCCGCAGCAAGCACATATGTTCCGCCCCAATTGTACGTCAGGGGAGCATTGGTTACTGCCCAGGATCCTGCTTCGCCTTTCCAGTTGGGTACCATCTGTGTATCGATCCCCCATGCCGGGAAGAGGAATGCAAACACCTTGGAACCGGATCCCATTGCGCTGTACCAGTCAGAGTTCCACTGGCCCTTTACGGCAGGATCAAAATAGCCCGCATCCAGCCATTCTTTGGAATCAGCAACCCAGTCCAGGATCTTCTGGTCAACCTTGATGGTGGTGGTTCCCGGCGCAACCCACGCTTCCGCTACGTTGTTGCTGTAAGTGCGGAATGTGTCGGCATAGCTTGCAAAGGTATAATATCCGTGTTCTTTCAGTTCCTCAGCGGTTTCTTTCATGACCGCCCAATCCTTGGTCTTCTCGCCGATCTCCGCCGGATCATCCGTACCGAAAACTTCCTTTGCGATATCGCGGCGGTATACCAATACGCCCGGACATGCCTGCCATGTGGTTGCCCTCTGCACACCGTTCTGGTCGCAGGAAACCGACTTGGTGAAGTCAAACTGATCCGCCAGATCCGTATTGGGATCAATTCCCAGATCAGTGAGGGGAAGCGCAACATTGGTATCCGCATCCGTATATTTTACAACATAGTCCACCTCAGCGGCGAAAATATCAACTTTACTGTCAGCCGCCGCGCTTCCCTGAGCCAGAAGCGCTTCATCCAGCTTATTCTGGTATACGCCGTCCTGGTTGGGATTGATGATCCAGTTGATGACCGTTCCATCGATCAGGGTAGATGTGGTACCATCCTCAGATGTCTCCGCAATCTCCGGATAAACCGCCGTGATCCGGTTACGGAGCTCATCATTGAAGCTGTAGATGTTGATCACCGCCCCCTCACCGGAGTCCGGATCTACCGACCCGCTGGTCTGTGAGCCGGAAGGGTTCCGGCTTCCGCAGCCTGCCAGTGTACCTGCCGCTACCGCTGCTGTCAATAAGATACCGACAATTTTCTTTTTCATAGAAAAACCTCCTTTAACGCATTTCTGCTATAATGTTTTATTTCCTTACAGGATATATTATATCTTACTTACCATTCTCCGATATATCAGATAAACACAAAAAATATCAAAATCTTGTCATCATATTGGTCAAGAGATATACATTTCGATCTCCGTCTGCTCTGTGAGCAGTTCGGCAGGAATATAATCATCTTTCACAGGAACGCCGTTCACTGTAAGCTTCTGAAAGCCCGATTCCGCATGCCCCGGATTATGGACCATAATATGCAGATGACATCCCCTGAAATCCTTGTCTATCTCAAAGCCGTCCCATTCCTTTGGTATGGAGGGCGCTATTTTCAATCCGCCAAAATCAGGGCGCATACCAAGGATCCCCTCAACACAGCCTACCATAACCGTGGATGCCGTACCCGTCAGCCAGTGCACATGGGAACGTCCGAAATGGGGACTGGCCTTGCCTTCTGTAAACTGTCCGTAACAGTAAGGCTCCAGCCTGCGGATCTCAGCCCTGTCATTCTGGGCAGCCGGTGCATTTTCCTTAAAATATGTAAATGCCCTCTCTCCGTGTCCCCGAAGCGCCTCCGCAAGAATGATCCAGCCCTGTGACTGTGAGAAGATACCGGCATTTTCCTTGACACCGGCATTATATATGACTGCCAGCGCACCCTCAAAGGCGTCAAGATGATATGGCGGATCCATGAGAACCGCACCGTATTCCGTGTTCAGCCTCTCATACACCGTGTCAAGCGCCCTGTCCGCCTGTTCATCTGCGGCAAGTCCGCTGATGACCGCCCAGCTCTGGGGATTCAGCCACATATTGGCCTCTTGATCCGTTCTCCTGCCAATGATCTCTCCCTTTTCCGTATATCCCCTGATAAATCTGTCTCCATCCCAGCAAAGCTCCTGTATCAGTTCACCCAGCTTCTTTTGTTTTTCATCCAGGAACGCAATGTATTCATCATCCTTCTTATACTCTGCGAATTTTCTGAGGATCGTCATTGCATAGTAATACTGAAACGCCACAAAGGAGGATTCCCCGTCCTTTCCCAGTCTCAGACAGTCATTCCAGTCGGCGTAAAGTCCTGCCGGCATGCCGTGGGGTCCCAAATGATCCATGGAGAAGCGGATCGCACGTTTTAGGTGTTCATAAACAGTTCCCTCTCCCGTATTGGCAAAGGGGATCACCTCGTCAATAAATGCAGGATTCCCTGATTCCGATACATATTTATATATTGTGGGGAACAGCCACAGCGCATCGTCCGCCCTGTATGCCGGATGCCCTGTCTCCTGTACATAGGATGCGTCATCCGGCGTATCCTCATGTCCCGGATCATGTGTAAACTTGACAAGGGGGAGTCCGCCCCCGTTGTCAGCCTGAGCCGATAACATAAAGCGGATTTTTTCAGCTGCCATCTCGGGCGCCAGATGAATGATACCCTGTATATCCTGCACCGTATCGCGATAACCATACCCGTTCCGAAGGCCGCAATAGATAAAGGAAGCAGCGCGGGACCAGATAAAGGTCATAAAGCAATTGTAGGCATTCCATGTATTGATCATTGTATTGAATGACGCATCCGGCGTCCTCACCTGAAAATGGGACAGCTTTTCGTGCCAGTAGGCAGTTATTTCACTCAGTTCCCCTGCACAGGTTTCCGAAGGCTCCTGATAAGCTGCGAGTATCCGGTCCGCTTCATCTCTGTACTTCATTCCCAGAATGAACGCGATCTCCCTTGTCTCTCCCGGCTGAAGTGTAAGAGCTGCCGTGAGCGCTCCGCACCCGTTTTCATTGTAGCCCGGCTCATTTCCCAGGTCTCCGTTTATGACTCCTGCCGGATTTCCGTATCCGTGATAACGTCCGATGAACTTCTCCCTGTCACCGCAATAGGAGGCTGGCTTTTCCCCGGCCAGCGCGAAGAAACGGTCAATGGCAAGCTTATTGTCAACCTCCTCCCCCTCTTCCAGACCATCCAGATTGCCGTGTATCGTCTGACGGATTCGGTCCCCTTCAAAGGAAGTTCTTGTAATAAACAGGGAATACTGGAGGTTCACCTGATCCTGTTCATAATTATTATTGTTTGTAAATTCAGCGTATCCTGTAATATTCAGGCTCCTTGCTGACCCGGAATTATTTGTTACTCTCAGATCCCACACCTCATGGGATTTTCCCAACGGCACATAGTACAGAGCCTCCGTATGGATGCCGCTGTAATCCGCTTCCATCCTTGTATACCCTGTCCCGTGGCAGCATCTGCTCCGGTATGCAGCCAGATCCTTTCCCACAGGCTGCCAGGATGCAGACCAGTAATCTCCGCTGTCATTGTCGCGGAGATAGATGTAACGTCCCGGCTGGTCGAAGCCGTTAAACACGTAACGCAGGATCCTGCCGTTTGCTCCCGACCTGGCAAAACTGTAACCGCCCGCATTGTTGGAGATGATCGCACCATATTCAGGAGAACCCAGGTAATTGGCCCATGGTGCGGGCGTATCGGGTCTTGTGATCACATATTCTCTTTTCTCGTCATCAAAATAACCATATTGCATTCTGCATATCCTCCTGTTTCCATTCCCGCAGACGGGAGCCTTCTCCCATTCCCCGGGAAAGCATTTTTCATACACGCTCTAATATCGCTTCGATCACGTGAACGGTATCATCCAGCGTATCTATAAATCCTCTGTCCAGATAGGCCCTGTCTTCCCGGATCTCCAGCTCCCTTCTCCCGCACTCTGCTTTCGCGATCCTGTACACTTCCGGTGAGAGCTTATGGGGATTATGGTATCTGATCAGAAACGTCTTTTTCAGGAAATTGAGCCTGATGCACGCATTTCCGTGTGCGTCAAACTGTTCCGGAAGCAGCTTTGGCGCAAGCGTCAGATTTCCAAGCTCACCTCTGACGCCATACACTTCGGTGATCATGGTCAGCATAAACCAGCTTGCAGCGCCTGTCAGATAATGGTACATTCCCCGTCCGTCCGCGTCAAAATACTCGGGTATTCCCGGATAGATCCTGCTTGTCTCAAAATCCATTGCCGCTGACAACAGCGAATCAAGCGCCTTATAGCCCTCTTTCACAAAACCCTGTCTGTATAAAGCATTTGCATACATTACCGTCATATGGGAAAATACAGCGCCATTCTCTTTCTCGCCATATGCAAAGCCAAACATTCTGCCAAGGTCAAATTTGTCTTCGTCGAATCTGGTATTGATCCGATATCCTCCGGCTTCCTCCCTGTACAGGTATCTGTCGGCGCTTTTGCAGATCTTCTCTGTCATTTCCCTGTCGGCTGTACCGCTCATAATGGAAAACACCTGGCTTGTAAGTATCATACGCACATTATCGCCGCACAGACCTTCCACCTGATTTCCGCTGTTGTCATAATATCCGTTGAACCATCCGTTTCCTTCCCTGTCCGTCACCCATTCATTCTGCCGGATGTGGCCCCTCACCCAGTCTGCCTTTTCTCTGAGGTTCCGCACCAGCTCCGCAACGGATACCGGAGCCGTCCTGCCGGAAATATTGTGTGTACAGGTGGCCGCATATTGATCCAATATGCTCTTCTTCCACTGAGGTTCCTTATATTTGCAGGCGTCTCCCGTGAGAAGGATCCCTATCTCCTCTGCCAGCTCCACTTCCTTCTTTTGGGTAATTCTTTCATACTTCTCAAGATAATCTGCCAGTTCCCCAAGATTATAGGCATATGCACATGTAAACGCCACGCTCTCTCCCCTGTCCGGCGCCATGTCGAGGGCATCGTTCCAGTCGGCATTGCGGAGCCGGATATGATTGTGTTCGCCCACCTCATAGAATGCACATAGCTGCTGCAGCAGAATATGTTCCAGAATGCTTCCCTGATAGACTTCATTCTCCGCCGTCTTCTGCCGTGTACCGTAATCTGCGCTCCACTCACTGTCCACAGCCATTCCCCGCTGTACCTGGCCGTCTTTGAAATAGGGCACTTTTTCGCTCAGGATCCCAATATCACCTGTCTGGTCCATATAGAGCTTTGTAGTGAGGAAAGGCCAGAAGCCATGATCCATCCAGACACGTGTAATGCTGTTCCTGTCCGCCTTAAACTCTCCCGGATCCTCACCGATAATGGTGGCGTTGGTTCCGTCCATTCTGACGCCGCCGTAATTGTCAATGATCATCTGCCGCACATTGTCCGGATTCATGAAAAGCAGCGCCAGACAATCCTGCCAGAGATCCCTCCACCCTCTTCCGCCTTTTCCATAGTCATGATGCGGGAGGAAGGAACAGCCATATAATCTCCTCAGTATCGGCTGGAAGCATATCCATCTGAGATAACTGTCCACTTCCCTTCTTCCGGTCTGAAAGGAAACATTGACCCTCTCCTGCCAGTAACTCTTCATGTGCTCTAATGCTGCATTTACCTTATCCTCACTGTCATATGCCGGCACGACGCGCCTCATCCTGGTCATATCCTCGTCTGCGCCGATCAATATCGTATAGGATGCCTTTTCCCCTGGCCCAAGCTCGACACTGTGGAATTTGAAACCGCCAAGCGCTTCTTTTCCGTCAATCCGGGTTCCCGCCTTCACACCATCAAGGTCATTCTTAACGGCCAAAGGCGCGATCAGACTTCCGCCCTCCCCGATAAAGTCCTCCATGACAGGGAAAAACTGCTCCGGCACTTCGCCTGTTCCTGTGATGCCGTATACAAAGTATGTCATCCTGTTCTTACGGTGGCCCCTCTCGTCAAAGGAAAGCTTCGGTCTGACCTCAATCCCCTGTTCTGTCACTGTTATCTGGTGCAGGAGCGATGTCACATGCCGGTGATCCCTGATATTGTCCGCGCTTCTTCCGTATATGGGAATTGATACAATGGGGACGATCTTCTGCGATAATTTTGATATGTTTTCGATGACCACGCGCATGATCTCCACATTATGCTCCACCGGAACAAAGCTTGTAACCTCTGACTTCAGCTGATACTTTGAGGAACTTCTCGTCACAGTCTGCCACATAAAGCCCGCCTCCATGCTGCACGCGTCCTGCCGCAGCGTGGCCCTGTCATACTCCGCTTCCGCCGATGCACCTGTGGCAGACCATGCTCCGGTGCCTTCGAGATAACACCAGAAATTTCTGGAAGACTTGTTATTATGTAAATTCTCACTGCTCACCGGTTCCAAAAGAAAAGTATTCTGGTCAAGCTTGCTGTCCCCTGCCAGTTTTGGCGTCACACTGGACTTTATCCCCTTTTCGCCGGCCACCGGGAAATAGAGATAAGTATAATTGTCCGGATGGTTCAGCGTGAAAATCTCATTTTCCCGCTCAAATTTGATGTGCTCCATGCCATGATCCTCCGCTCCTGCTTCGCTTATACGCCTGTCTCAACAGTCATATCAGAAAAGCGTTATATTTATGGCAGAAGTATATCGTGCTTTCCACAGATTGAAAATCAGTTTCATGGCATAAATGTCAGTTTCTTGACCTTAATGTAGAGCGTGTTTGAAAAATACTTTCCCCGGGGTGTGCGTCACACTTTGCGGGATGCAAGACCCAATTTGGGAGGCGTAGTGGGGCTACGCCCGCCAAATTGGGGCGCAGCAGGCCGCGAAGTGGGGCGTGCAGACCGGGGAAATGATTTTTCAAACACGCTCTAAGGAACTGTCGCAAAATGATCGCGACAGTTCCTTATGGCAAAACAAAAAGAAGTTGGTGGGTGTGGATGAAAGTAAGGATCAGATATGTTTTATCAAAGCAGAAAGAACAGGTACTTTTCGACGGGATATCCGCCCATACGCGGGAAAAGGGATCTGAGGATACGAACGCGGTTTAATGAGCCGGGCCCAACATGTGAAGCAGCCGGGCCGCCTCACTCCATCTGCTTCAGATCGATCCGCAACACATGCACTCTGTCATCATACTGGCAGCTCACATTCCGGATATAGGGGATCAGCGCGTTCACCTCCATCACGAAGGCGCCCCGCTCCGTCACATAGGGTTCGCCATCCATCAGGTTCTCCTGCCCGTTTACCAGCAGATGCGTCCTTCCGGCCTCCGCCACAATGGTATTCCCGCCGGAGCAGACCGTAAGCCTGCCGCTCTCACGCCGAAATTCGTAGGTGAAGAGATCCCTGTCCTTCCATGTGGAAAGCATCCGGTCCAGAATGATCAGCACGGAGCCCCATACGCTCCCGTTCTTATTCACACTGGGCACTCCGCCATTGTCCGGCTCCTGCCCGCGAATCAGTATCTTACAGTAATCCTGCTCCGGGGCCTCATATTTCAGAGCGTCCGCCGCCGGGATAGCGGGGAATGCATCCTCTCTCGCCGGGACTGCCTCCGGATGATGCGCATACCGGACATTGGGCCGGTTCAGGCTTAAAGGCTTTCTCTCCACTGCCACACTATCCCATGCAACCGTCTCCACGGGCACTCCGCCCATGACCGCCTTCACTGCCACCCTTCCCTGTCGGAACGTGGAACGCAGGAATACTCTGTTATTTCCGCACTCCGCATAGACATAGGGCTGATGGATCACACTGTCCTCCCTGCCATAGCCGTTGAAGCGGCCGCTGTTATAGCCGCCCAGGAACTGTGCTTCCCCTTCCGTCTCAAAATCAATGCGGCTGTCACACAGAGGACAGAGCCTTCCCTCACTGTCAAGCACCTCCACATCCAGATACGCGATGTCCGCTCCGTCCGCCAGGAAGCCTTTGGGGGAAGTATGAAGGGTCAGCCGCAGCTTCGCAGGAGCGCCCGCCGTGTACAGCACATCCCTGGCTGCTTCCCGGCCCTGGGCGTCAAAGCCCACAGCTTCAATAACCCCCTGCCTTGTGACATCAATATTCTCAAACGGAAACAGAAAGCTGTTCACCGGTTTCTCGCTGACTCCCGCCTTCTCGCCGTTGATCCACAGCTCCATGCGCAGGATATCATAGCTTCCCGCCGCATACACCGTCTTTTTCTCCGGATCCCTGTAAGCGTGCTCGCCGGTTTCCTCCCAGTACTCCCCGTTGAAAGCCTTCAGCGGGTAACGATAATTCCCATTTCCCTTCGGCGGATAATTCCAGTGGCCCATGATCTTCACCATGGGCGTCCGGGACTGCATCACCTGATATAAATAGAAATTCTGCTTCCGGATGCGCACCGGATCCACCCTGCCGCTCATGCGTCCGTTCTCCGACCAGGACTGCCTGCCATGCTGGGCGGAGTCCGTCCAGCACAGAGCGGCTGCGGCGCTGTACATATCCTTCCCGGACGCTCCGCCGATGCGGTCATGGAAAAACTCCGCGTATCCGCCTGCCTCCGCCAGGATCATCTCTTCCATGGTCAGATCCCAGAAATCCCGGGCCACCTGCTTTTTCCCGCCTTTTCCGATATACCGGTTGCGGTAATCGAAATCAGGGGGCGTGAAATCATCCCAGATCCTTCTGGGCGCTTCCTCCCTGCTGTACTCCGTCTCGGTGATGGGGCCGTGCTCCGCCAGGAAGCGGGCCGCATGACGGTTCAGCATGGTGCCCACATACTCCGACTCCGCCACTATATCCTCCGTATTGATGGTACGGCAGCCCATGAAACGTCCCCCATCCGGATCCAGCAGTCTCTTCAGCCCGGTCATCTCCCTCATATGCTCCCGGCTGATGCTGTTGTTTCCCGCCTCCCAGAACAGGATGGAGGGATGGTTGCGGAAGGCAATGATAATGTCCCTCATCAGCTCCATCCTCTGATCCCACTGACGCCCGAAGTTTTCCGCCTCCTTATCCCCCGCAGGCTGGGTGCAGACCACACCGTGCCGGTCACAGCTGCGGATATCCGGCAGCGTGGCAGCCACATGCATCCAGCGGATATGATTGGAATTGCTCTCCTTCAGCCACATCATATCCTGATCCTTCAGCCATTCCGGAGCCACACCGATAGCAGCCCACTCATTTGTGGAACGCTGGGCATAGCCGGTGAGCCATACGGAGCGGCCATTGATGACGATACCCCTGTCCCTGTCATATTCCACTTTCCGGAATCCTGTCTCGACGATCTCCTGGTCAATAGCATCTCCGTTTACCAGCAGCTCTACCTTCACCCGGTACAGAAATACATCGTTCCCCCGCACAATCCCCGCTGATGTCAAGTCGTTGCTAAAAATTTTTTTAACTTTTTGCCTCGATTTTCCTTGAAACTCGTTGGCTGGTGTTACGTTATTGCTATTTTTACCCAGAGGTGCTGTTACATTATTGCTGCATTTGCAGAAAGCGGGGTCATATTATTGCTACGGCTTTGAAACATCGTTCTCCCTTCATATAAATGGCATCATCCTATAAAAAGCACCGTTACATTGGCATTGCAATAATTATGTACTCACATATATATTTTTTCCTAGTGTTAGGGTCGCTGACATATTTTGGTTTCTGCCTTTATAATGTCAATTGTCCCTCTAACACTCCTGTAACGGGATTCCTTTGCATTTGAACCTTCTTATGTGAAATTATAAATTCCCCATCAACGTTCAAAATAATTCTGCCTTTTTCCCATTCATCCTTGTTGGCATCCCTCGCTGCCTGCCCTAATAGAGGAACTAGAGTCCGCGGGTTGATTGAATGATTCATATCGCCAAATTTATCGCTTTCATAAGTAGTATATGCAATTGCATCGCGTATCCTTATTCCCAAAAAATCAGCGATCGCCAGCGCAGTAAAATAGCTTGTCCGTACCTTCGGCTTTATAGAATCTATCCATGTTTTATACCCCACACTGCTTTTCATTTCTATTAAATGTAATCTCCAGTCATCCTGATGCCTCTCAAATATAATATGATCCACACTTTTTTGCATACCTGTTTTTTTATCAGTTCTCAGGAATTGACATTTCCCTTTACTGTCGAAATCATAAATACACAGATTCTCATTAGAAATAAGCAGAGTCAAATCACTCTTCCCGGAATCCTTTTCTTCCTTTAAATGATATACTCTATTCTGTTCCAAAAAATAATTCTCCGCAATAAAGTTATCCAATGCAAAGCATACTCTTGTATCATGCATTCTCAATCCTCCTGAAAGGCGTATACTTCTTCCAAAATCTGTTCAAGAGCATCGTTGAAAGTAGGAATTTCGAAACCGTATTGGGTACAATCCAATTTTTCCAGCCTTGACCTGCCCATTTCCGTTTCATTAAACTGATACATAGATATTATTTTTTCATCTAACAAATCATCCTTTTGATACCCAAATTCCTCCATTAAATCAGAGCAATGTGTATTGGCATTAAGTTTAAGCATATTATTTATGTGCTGGAGCATAGTGTCGCTGTGTGTCGTAATCCATACTGGAATACCATGATTCACAAGGTTAATGATCAGTCTCGCCATTTTCTGCTGTAATTCAGGATGCAAATGCGCTTCAGGTTCTTCAATAACCATAGTCTTAAAATTGATGTCCGATTTAAATAAGAGCAATAACGGAGAGATTTCAGCAACAATGGAAGACGCTACATATAAAGGGATTTCTTTATCAGTCCCTTCCGGGTAATATTGAATTAACGGAACCATATCTTTTTTAACTGCCAGATTTCCCTTTGTCATGTTTCGTTCAACATAATCAATAATCCATGCATTTTTCCTGTTCACCTTACTCTTCGTTTCAAATTTTGTTATCAGTTGTAAAAAATCCACATATGGTAATGTCAACGAACTTGAGTTATCCCGAGATGCCGGTGCAAAACTAATTTGTAATGAATTTTCAATCAGCTGGGAGTATGTCAGCATAAATCCTGTTCTTGAAGCTGGTAAATATACAGGTTCTCCCATCCTGCGACCTTTAATAATTGGCGTATATAAAGGTGCTGCAATTCCTTCCATTAAAAGATTCCAACAGATATACGCATTCATACGTAAAAGCTGTTCTCGATTATACATTTCCTGTTTCGGAAATCGAATATAACTCTCGGTTACAGAATAGCGTTCCCCTACATTTTCCCACTGCATTTCCAGTTTCTTTTTGCGTGTATAACCGCTGATACAGATTTTGTCTGCTTCGACTTCATAATTGAAAATCTTATGAAGCAATTCTTTTTTATGAATATCCAACAATTCATTAAACCACTGGATATACATTTCAACTATGTCATTTGTTATCTCAGCATTTCTGTTTTTATTTTCTTTTAACCAATTTTCACATTTTCTGTATGTCTTTGAATCTGAAGGTGTTTTGGGAAACAGTTCCTTCCCCAGAGTAAGAATTCCCCAAAGAAGACTCATCAGGTAACTCTTCCCACTATTATTATCTCCTACAAAACACATTAACGGAGTTATACAGATGTCTGCCGATTCTATTTTTGCAAAATTCTCAACGTGCAATGTCCATGCTTTATTCATAATATACACTTCCTCACTTCATTTTTTCATTGATTACTTTGTCAACATTTTCATCTGTCAATAAATATTGTGAAACATCTTCTATCTTCTGCGTTTCGAAACCTGTCAAAAGTTTTATTTCTCCCAAAGTCAATCCTCTTTCAATCAAATTAGCCACCCCGGACAAAGCCACTGTAGTTGGCGTAAAATTAGTTATATCCA
The DNA here is from genome assembly GCA_910589655.1 of uncultured Acetatifactor sp. Classification (GTDB taxonomy): domain Bacteria; phylum Bacillota; class Clostridia; order Lachnospirales; family Lachnospiraceae; genus Acetatifactor. The sequence goes on from CAJUTJ010000109.1 coordinate 18,932, forward strand.
TTTTTTCCAGTCTGCTTTTCAGCGTACCCAATATGCTGTCAGAGGTCAATGGTGTCCCATTACTTTTCGTGAACAGATATACTCTCTCCTCATACTTATTTAATGTACAATACTCTGCCAGATCCTGATAAATATCTTGGAACAGATTAATAGATATACTATTCTCACCATTATAATTTATCAGTAACTTGCCGTTCTCGCTGTCAAAGTCCTGCCGTTTAAAATTTACAACCACTTTTTCCTTAAAACCATATGTTAACAAAAGTCGACAAATGATGGATTGACCCAGCTGATAAAAGTTTTGGTTGTGTAAAAGCGCAATCTGCTTATCTAATATCTTCCGTTCCCGTTTTCCATCAAAAGGAAGATATATTTTCTTTTTCAATTCATTATTCAGATTAATACAAATATCATGCACAATTTCCTTTCTTCTGCAACCGGCCTCCAAACTTTCGCAAATGATGTCATTCTCTTTCAAATATCTGTAAAAATAATCCATCGATGTCAGGAAACGCTGAACCGCTTCCACGGAAGTGGCTTTTTTACTTTTTTCGATGTAATATTTGCAGGCCTGTTTAATATGGAAAATTGTAATATGCCTTTCAAATAATTCTCTTAAGGAACACTTTGAATATATGCCATTGCAATATTCTAAAAAACTATTATAACATGTTCTGTAATTTGGACGAATCTCTTTTATTGTTTTGTAATACTCATCCAATGCCTGTTTCAGTTCCAGATTCATTTGTACCTCCGGCATTATAAGCGCGATATTTCTTTTGTTTTATAGCTATCATAGCACGCTTTTCTACTTAAGTAAATACTTTCAAAATATATTTACAATACGATTTCAAAAGCAGGCTCCTTTTCACTCCGGCAGACTGTCCCTCACACACAGCGCCCCCCAGCCAACCCTATCGTTGGGCACTTCCCCCTCCCCTCTCAGCGGCCTCGCGCCCTTCCTTAAATACGCCTTCACCTTCTCCCCGTACAGAAATACATCGTTCCCCCGCACAATCCCCCACTCCATCAAAAGCGCCGCGCTGCCGCTGACGATGGGGGTGGCAAAGGAGGTTCCCGTGACGGGATGATAGCCCCCGTATAGATCGGGCGCCAGAATGTTCACTCCCGGGGCTGCCAAATCCGGCTTCGCCAGCCCCGACATAACGACTCCGATGGTTCGTTCCGTGTCCGCGTATCCTCTGCCGGAGAAGTCCGCATAGGCATCATAAATACCGTCATAAGCTCCCACAGTTACCACCTTAGAGGCCGTGGAGGGTATTGTCAGCGTCACCTCGGGAGTGGGCCGGTAAAAACCCGTTCCTTGGCTTCTTACCGCGGAAGAAGGGAGATAGAGATAATAGTTTCCCGTGACTATCTCCACCGGCACCAGCCGTATAGTCCAGACACCACTGTTAATATACGGCCCCCCCACAGGAAACAGATCCAAATAGATTTCCTGTGCCGTGGAATAGGGCAGCGGTTCACCCAGATACACCAGAATATCCGTCTGTTCCAGTCTCAAGGTATATTTCCCTCCCTCAATGCGGGAAGGCAGTTCGGCTTCCTGTCCTCCGGGAGAGCGCAGGTAAATCCGGTAAACATCACTATAGTTCTTCCACAGCTGGACATTCAGGCTCCGCTCGTACTGTGCCACCGCCAGCTCAATCTCCGCAGGCAGATACCCCGAACTTCCTATCGTTCTTCCTGTCCGGCTCGCGAAACCGTTTCCAGCCCTACCGGCTCCGCCTGTGACGTTTCCTCCCGCCCCGCCGGCGAGACTTCCTCCCGCCCCGCCGGACGGTATGATACTCCCCGCAACATGCCCGCCGTTTGCCCCCTCATTCCCGCTGCCCACGCAGATAACCGTTCTCCCGATTTCCGCCGCATTATCCAGAAACCGTTCCAGCAGAGAGCTTCCGTCATGGGCGCCGTAAGTATTGCCGAAGCTTAAATTGATTACAAGGGGCATCTGCAGCTCCACTGCTTTATTAACGGCATAAGTGACTGCCCGCATGATTTCTGTAGTGCGGGGGAATCCCAGACTGTCCGCCACTCCCAGCTTTACAATCAACAGCTCCGCCTCCACCGCCACGCCCCGGTAGCGGGTACTGCTGCCTGCGGCAATTCCCGCCACCGCCGTCCCGTGCCCGCCGGTGTCCACCGTGGGCAGAAGCGAAAACTGCTGCTCGGAGCCTTCTGCCGCCAAAGCAGCGTTAATTTCTTCCGCCGTAAATTCTACCCCCACGGAAAAACCTTCCGGCGGCCGATGCTCCTCCTCGGGTCGAAGAGTCTGATCCCACAGATAGCGGATTCTGGTATTACCCTCCTCATCCCGGAATTCCGATAACTTGTAGTCAATGCCGGAGTCTATGACAGCCAGCAGCACGCCCTTTCCGGTCAGATTCGGATCCCTGAAAATTACCGGTTCCAGACAAGAACCTTCCGTAGGCGGAATCTGCTGATAAAAATAGCGTTTCGGCTTCTCCACGTATTCGATCTGCTCCAATTCCAGCATTTGATCCACAAAAGCCTCCGGTACGGTAAGTATCGCATATCCGGCAATCAGGTATTCCACACCTACCCCGATTCCGGCCAGCACATCCAGACTGCCGTGGTATTTTACTATCAATTCCCAAGTGCGGGATAAGCTGTCAAATCCCACATTTAAGTCTTCCGTCTCTTCCCTGATTTCCTCCGGTGTCTGCAATGCCAGCTGCAGAAGGTTTTCCAGCTTTTGATTCATTCCGTTCTCCGTTCCGATAAAAATCCATGTTTTATACCATTTTCTTTATAAAAGATATCTCTTTTGGATTGTCCGTATGCAATCGGTAAGAAATTTGCAGCAGTTCAGACAGGACACTGGCCTGCTGCAAGAATTCACACCAAACGCGGAAGAAATGTGTTTTGGCGCCCCGCCGATGGGTTAACGGCCTCCTCTGCCGCTTTGCTGAATCAGCCCGCTCTCCGTCAGGCAATACACTTTATCGCATACCTCCTCCATAAATTTCCTGTCATGGGATATGCTGATGATAGCTCCGGGAAAATCTGCCAGCATTCTGCGGATGACCGGGCCGGACAAAGGAGAAAAGTTTCGCGTGGGTTCATCCAGAAGCAGTACATTAGCTCCCGACAAACTCATTTTCAGCAGCAGAATCTTCGCTTTCTGTCCTCCCGAAAGTTCGGCAATCGGATGGTTCATTTCATCGGCGGTATATTTGAGGGAACCCAGATAGGTTCTGATTTTGGTCCGCTCCTCCTTCTTTCCGGAGGTATCCAGAAAATCTACCGGTGTCATTTCCGGCTTCAACAGATCTTCATAGTTCTGCGGCATATATTCCGCATGGATATCGGTTCTGTCCAAAAGCTCCGCGGCCATCTTCTTCAAGAGAGTTGTTTTCCCGGCTCCGTTTCTCCCCACAATGCATATCTTTTCCGATCCGCGTATCAGAAGCCGAACGTTTTCCGCAAGAATCCGTTCTTCTCCCTGCGTGTATAATCTATCCAGCGAAAAATCGACAACACCTTTTCCTGCAGGAATGGCGGTGTTTTTGTCACCCAGCTTAAAATAGATAGCGCTTTCCATTTCCGGAATATCCGTCATATTCTCGTCTTCCCGCTGAAATCTTTTTTCCATGGATTTCACGGCATGCATTTTCTTTTTCAAAAGTCTGGCCTTACTCGGATTCTGTCTTGTTATAACGGCCTGAGCGTAATCGACACTTTGATAGATCCTTCTATACTTCTCGTCTCTGATCTTCTTTTCCCGTCTCTCGCCAAGTGCCTGTTGTTCCTGTTTATCAAATTTTTGCTGCCGCTCTTCCATATACTGCTGATAAGGCATACGGGCAACCGTATATCTGCTCTTTGTTTTCCTTTCAATCTGCTCGATATGAATGATCATATTGGCTGTGTTTTCAATCAAGGTTTCGTCATGTGATATAAAGAGCACAATCTGTTCCCATCCGTTTATCATCTTCTCCAGCCATTCCAGTGTATCCATATCAATATCGTTGGAGGGCTCATCCAACAGAAGCACCGTAGGATTTCCTATAAGCAGACGCATCAGCTGAGCCTTCACCTTCTCTCCTCCTGACAGAGTTCCCATAAATTGTTCCCCGTAAAAGAATTCCTGAGAAACGGCAAAATCTTTTGCGATTTTACCCAATTCCTTGGGAGTCTTCTCATAAAACAACGGCTCTTCCGCGAAGAATTCATAGAGGGACTTCCGTTCCTCCTCCTTAGGCAGCTCTTGAGGCAGGTATGCCAGCCTCTCACCGTTTATAATTCTCTCCCCCGAAGCCTCCGCGTAATCCTCAATGAGTCCGGGATCATATATCCATTTCAGCAGCGAGGATTTCCCGTTTCCCTCCTCCCCGATGATTGCCGCCTTATCGCCCTTATTCAGAACGCAGGAAAAATCCTGAAGAATCACCCGCAAATCTTTTTTGTGTGTTATTTCTGCATTCTTTATCTGTAACATAAAAACCCTCCTGTTCCATACAAAAGCCTCTCGAACTTTTTAGAAGCTCTCTCTTAAGCCGATTATCTGTCGGCTGCTGATAGCAATCCGACACAAGACAGCCGCTGAAAGCAATCCGACACAAGACAGCCGCTCGAAGCCTTCACTGACGGAACCCGGATGGGTAAAAAATGCTGCGAACAACACCGAATGCATGCAATTTTTACCGCATATTTTCTACATAGAAAAAAGTCTGTCTTCCTGACCGAAAACAGACTCATACACAAACAAAACCTATATAGTTACCAAAGAAATTCCTCTTCGGCAAGGTCAACGGCTCTGAAATGAGTGAGATAATCTGATTCGGCGTACACAAACAAAATAACCCTTCCGGTTCCTGTCTAAATCGACGTTTTTTGTTTCTTCCCGATCAAACTATCTACTACTCATCCTCTCACCACACACAATCTCTGTGCCTTTCTCCTTGATGCAGTTATTTTACCATATCAGCAGAAAATCAAGCGCGAACGCAGTGAGCATTTGATTTTATCTGATATGGTAACGAAAGAATCTTTGAGCGCGAAGCGCGGCAGACGCGCAGCGGCTGGATTCTTGAGTATATTTTACCATGATTACAAGTATAATCATGATATGGATGGCCATCCGGCCACTATACGCAATTATTGTACCACAATGCTTTGAAAATTACTACCTAAAATTTATTTTTTGTATTTTTGTTTCTGCCCTTGCCGCGGGAAATCAACACTACGGCAACATCATTTACATTAGTGCCGGTTGCTCCGGTTCTCAGCAGTCCGCCTGCTTTTCCCAACGCCTCATAAGCATTATTGTCCTGCAGTGTACGAAATATATCAATTCCCGCGAATTCCAAACGTTTCTTCGTATTTTCGTCGCAATATCCGCCGGCAGCATCTGTAGGACCGTCCGTCCCGTCACTTCCGATACTGAATACCGCCGTATCCTTCAATCCTGAAATCCCTTGTGCGGCAGCCAATGCCAGTTCCTGATTCCGGCCGCCCTTACCGTTTCCGGTGAGATGTACGATTGTTTCGCCTCCTGCCAGAAAGGCAAGACTATATTCCGTGTCCTGATGCGTCCTTGCAATGGAAGCCAGAAAACTTCCTGCCTCTCTGGCCTCACAACACAGCTGATCCGTCAGCAGCACCGTCCGGTATCCCAATGATTCACATGCTTCGGCGGCGGCAAGACACAGCTTTTTAACGCTTCCGGTAATCACGGTTTCCACATTGTCCAGCTCTTTCGGTGTTTCGATCCGTAACAGTCTGCACGCCTGTTGGCTGAGCCGAAGACGGTATTTTTCCATTACTGCCAGCGCCTGACTGCAAGTACTGCTGTCCGGAAATGCCGGCCCGGAAGCAATCATATCCAGCGGGTCGCCTATTATGTCACTGAGCACAATACTATACACTTTTGCGGGGGCGCAGATTTGCGCAAATCGCCCCCCCTTTACGGCAGAGAGCCGTTTGCGTATCATATTCATCTCTCTGATGTCCGCTCCGCATGCCAGAAGCTGTGCCGTTATGTCCGAAAGCTCCTGTCCCGATATCAGTGGTTTTTCAAAAAGGGCGGATCCTCCCCCAGACAATAAAAACACCACGGTATCTTCTTCTGTCAGATTGCTTACCATGTCCAGCGCGGCCTGAGTTCCCTTAAAAGAATTTTCATCCGGTATCGGATGGCCTGCCTCATAACATACTACTTTGGATATGGCCCCTTGCACATGTCCGTATTTCGTAACGCATACTCCCGCCTGCAGTTTATCCCCTAAAACGGATTCTGCCGTTTTAGCCATCTGCCACGCCGCTTTGCCTGCCGCCACCAAGTATATCCTGCCCTCATGAAAAGATTTATCCTTTAACGCCCGCACCACCGCCTCGTCAGGCATTACTTTCTGCAACGCCGCCCTTATAATTAAGTCAGCCTCCTGTCTTAAATTCATAATATACCTCCTACTACATACGCCTTTAGGTGTCTATTCTTACATATCATCTGCTTTGGAGATTACCATTGCAGGAGAGCAGGCTTCTTTCAAGCTTCCAAACAAGCCTGTGCCTCTGGCGTAAGCAGCAAAGCATTACGCCGACTTGGACGTTACCTCTTTTCTGTATATCAGTAAGGAAAAAACTGCAGTTACATATTCCGTAAAGCAGAAAGCATACCACACCCCGTCTGCTCCGGCAAATCTGCTGAGCAAATATGCCGAGGGCAGAATGACTGCCACATACCGTAATAAAGATATGGCAAGGGACTGACTGCCTTTCCCCAATCCCTCCAACGCACCGGAACAAGTAACGGAAACTGCAGATATGATAAAACCTAAACTGATAATATGCAATGCGGTGATACCGATTTCTACGGTTTCGGCGCTTTCCGTAAATAATTCGATGAGCTGTCCGGGAAAGACCCACGACAAAACGGTGCCCGCCAGCATAATTCCCAGATTCATTTTCAGTGCCGTATAGAATATCTTTTTGACACGGGCATGTTCCCCCGCTCCGAAATTATAACCCATCAGCGGCCTTATTCCCTGAATAATTCCGTTGGCTGTCAAATATATAAATGTCTGCAGCTTATAATATACCCCCAATACAAGGACGTATTTTTCCGAAAAATCTGCCAGAAGCCCGTTCAGCATGGAAATCAGCAATGAGGGTAAAGCCAGATTTAACGCAGCGGAAATACCTACCGAATACATTTTTTTCACTGCCGCACCGTTTATGCGCAAATGCTTTCTCTTTATTTTTACAGCAACGGGGCAGCATATATAAAACATCAGGTAGACAATAAGAGTGACACACTGTCCGATTCCTGTTGCATAGGCGGCTCCGGCAATACCCATAGCCGGGAAAAAACCGAACCCAAAAATCATCAGCGGATCCAAAATAATATTCACAATGCAGCCGCACATCATACTGAACATGGAAACCTTCATTTTCCCTACCGCTTGAAAAATTTTCTCATACGCAAGCCCTAATGCAATTATGGGAGAAAACAAAAATATCCTGTCTGCATAGCTCAATGCCAACTCTATGATTTCCTTATCCGAAGAAAAATTTTTTAGAAAAAAGGGCATTCCTGCCGTACAAATTCCCATCAGTATAATTCCGTGAAGGAAGCTGAACAGAATTCCTTGTGTGGCCGTTTTGTCTGCCCGGATCTGATCGCCGGCCCCCAGATAGAAAGCAATTCCCGCATTGATGCCGATGCCGAACCCAATGGCAATGGCATTAATCAAATTTTGCACCGGATAAACAAGGGCCAGTGCGGTCATTGCGTCTTCACTTACTTTTGCCACGAAATAACTGTCAATGATATTATACAACGAATTGACCGCCATAGAAATGACCATTGGAAGAGACATGGAAACCACCAACGGCAATATCTTTTTTTCTTTCATGAATGTTTGTTCCATATATTTTCCTCCTCACGGATTGTGTTGCTCAACAGAATCCTTTTCCTCTTCCGGTTCTTTGGCTTTCGCCTCGGTTCCTTTTGAATGAGCAAACCCGTAAGGCTTTGCCTTTCGGGTTCACGCAAAAAGCCACGCAATTACTTAAAGTAATTGCGTGGCGAAAAAAGAATACTCTTGAAAAATCCACTCCCTTGCGGGTTTTATATAACTCTTATATCACATATTTTTCAAAAGGTCAACTACAAATAACTGACCCTTGTTGTCCGGAACTTACACATTACTTTTCACACCCACACCACCGCAAGGCGTTTTCACACGTTTTTGCGTGCCAAACCCGAGAACAGCCTGCGCGAAACCGCTGTTTTGCGGTTTCTGTGCGTTCGTTACCGGTCACGGAGGGAACAGTAACCTTACACTCAAATATGCCTGATGGTGACGTATGTACGAAAAAGCAAACGCAATCCCCTATAACAAGCTTCTCCTGAGATTATGCACAATTGTTTCCCCATGTCTAATCGATTACTGTCAGAATCTTTTAATCTTCTTTGTAGTATTTTTCTCAAATTCCTGCTCTCTCACCTGCAGTTTGAAGATACGCTTATAGAGTGGAGCCGTGCTGTTATACTCGTCAATAATCTTCTGGAGTTCCGCCTGAACATTCTTAATTTTTTTCTTGGCTACATACTCTAGGTCGGGGAAAATCTCCGCCTCTATGACGCCTTCACTGTCACGCACAAGAACTTCCTGAACAAGCCGTTTCTCACCTATCTTGTTTTCGATTTCCTCCGGAGAAACATTCTCTCCGTTGGGAGTAATAATCAGATTCTTCTTACGTCCCGTAAGAAAAAGATATCCTTCTTCATCCACATAGCCTAAATCCCCTGTCTTCAGCCAGCCGTCTTCGAGCGTCTGCGCCGTTTCCTCCGGCATTTGATAATAGCCCTGCATAACGCTGGTGCCCTTCACCCAAATTTCCTCCTCCACGGTCTTAACCTCACAGTTGGGCATACATTTCCCTACAGAACCAGCTTTTGACATATTGTTGCAATTGGTGCTGATAACAGGCGCACACTCCGTCATGCCATATCCTTGAAGAATGGTAATGCCGTATCTTTTAAACAAATCAATGTATTTAGGATTCAAATATGCCCCGCCGCTGCATATTGTATGGAATTGCTTTCCGAACACCTTTGCTTTCACAATCACTGCCGGAATCAAGGCGGCTTCCTCCAGCTTCTTGGCAAGTGTTTCCACCATTAAAGGCACCATTAAAATCATGTTAGGCTCAAAAAGTTTAATATTTTGTGCGACTCTTAAGAGTGAATCATTGATACAGATTGTAGCACCAATGGATGTTCCTTTTAAAATATCCATACTGAGGCAATATGCATGGTGTATGGGAAGCACACTCATTACTACCATCCCCGGCTCATATCCCATATCCAAGGCAGTGGCATTCTCCGCAAGGTTCCTATGAGTCAGCATAACGCCTTTGCTCTTTCCGGTGGTGCCCGACGTAAACATAATGGTAGCTAAATCCTCGGGCTTTGGTTCAAATTTTACGTCTGCCCTTGCTTTGGAAATCGCTTCCCACATGAATAATGCATCGGGAACCTTACTTTCCGAACTCATTGCAATCAGATTCTTTAATTTCCGGCATTTCTCGGCCGCCATCAGCGCTACACCCGCTTTTGTTTCGTCATAGACCAGCGTTGTCACATCCGCTCTGTCAATTAGTTCACACAAATCGGCCTCCGGAAGATTGGCATCCAGAGGCACCGCTACGCTGCCGCTGCTGACCGTTCCATAATATGCCGTTACCCATGAGTAAGAGGAGGCTCCGACAATGGCAATATGTTTTCCCTGTTCGCCCAGCTCAGCCAGCGCCGCACCGAAATGCTCACTGTCGCTTCGGAGCTGTGTATATGTCTTTGCCTCCACCTTCGTCTCTTTTTTCCCGCTTTCACCGGCGTTTTTTACTTTATATCTGAAAGCTTCCTGAGGGCCGAAATTTTTTTCCGCTTTTACAAGCAGCTCATATATTGTACTACTTAATTCGTTCATATCTCCTCACATTCTGCCGCACCACAGCACGGACTCATTCTGCAGCCGTCCTGACAGCCCTGCCGCAGTTTTTAAGTTGAAAGACATGAGCCAAAACTGTTTTTCTGCGCCGTCAGCCAGATTTATGTGTCTAAAATTTGTTTTTCTGCATTTCAATTCATAGGGGTAATGTTTTAATGCTATAATCAATCGGTCAGCGTGGAAAGATAATCCGCCGCCTCTTGCACTGTGCGGATATTTGCCGCTTTCTCCGCATCAATTTCAACATCCAAAGCTTCCTCAAGTTCACCGAGCATACTCATGAAATCAAATGAAGTAAACCCTAAATCCTCCATAAAACGTGACTCGGGCTTGATGTCCTCTTTCTTGACTTCCACATAATTTACAATTACATCCACTAATTGTTCAAACATAATTCCCATCCTCTCTTACTTTCCGCCATGCCGCCGGAAGCATCCCACCGGCAATTCTTCCATACATGCCGCCAAAGCCGCACAAATAATTTATGAATTGGTGCAAGGCCGGAAGCATCCCACCGGCAATTCTTCTAACTGCTTTAGCAGTTTGCGAAGAAGCTCTGCTCCGCAGAGCGTGAAATCACTTAGCGAGGTCTTTTCGAGCTTAGTGATTTCCTTCGCACTTAGACCAGCTTAATAATATCTCCAATCTTAAGATTGGGACTCTCGGTTCCTTTGAACATAATCTTGCAGATATAGTAGTAGAAATATTCCAGCTGCTCTCTGCTGTATGCCTTGGTCTGGTGTTCAAAACTAAAGTCCAGACCATTGTCCTCGGTTCTGTGCATAACCGTAAGATACATGCCGTCGGAATAATAACCATTGCAGTATCTCTTTGTCTTATAACGAATATCTCCCAAATCCGTCAAGCCCTTTTCCTTTAGCGTAGCGGGCTGGTAGGTCAGGGACACCGTCTCATATCCCATACCCGGAGGAGTCTGATAATATTGTCCTCTGTAGGAAAGATATTCCGCAGGATTAAAGTTCACATAACGGAAAACTTCGTTTTGCTTATCCCTAATCTCCTGAATTCCTTCCAGAAAGGTCTTTGACTCAGAAATGACAGTCCGAAAAGGAAAGCAATGGATACGTGTCCCGCCTGATTTCTTTTCCAGAAGAGTCGCTCTGCGCGCATATGCTATCTGCATGGAAACATCATCACATTGGTTGATTTTCTGCAGATAGGTTCGTATTCCCATTATAAGCAGACATTGAAGAGATATATGCTGTTCCTCACAGAACTTCATAAGTCTTCCGGTAGGCTCCTCCTCCAGATGGAAGATATCTATGGCCGCTGCAAAACTGTCGGATCCTGTAGGCGCTGTCCTGAGATCAGGATTCCCGGCCGCCGCTCTCGCCTCCTCCAATTTTTTCCTTCCTTCCAAACCGTTATAAATAGGTTCCGACTCTTGGATCTGTCTGTAAAAGTATTCCCTGTCTCTTGCCTGTGCTTTGCTGCCGGCCTCGTAAGCCAGCTCCTTTTCAACCTGCTCAATGTAGGAACGCATGTCGGAGGGATATGGAATGCCTTCAAAATTTGCACTACAGTATAGCTCGATGACATCCTTCATAAAACAGATCAAGGACTGTGCGTCAATAAATCTATGATCGCCTGCGATAAACAACCCTTCAAAGCCGTCGGGAGTCTTGATAATTACCACCTTATTCATGGGCGCATCCTCTTTATCAAAAGGAACCCGCGTCCATGCCGTCATTTCGGCTTCCGCTTCCTCCATGGTTTTTTCCGAGAAATCCACGAACTCTATCTCGCGCTCCTCCCGGTCTGCAATATACTGATACCACTGATCCTCAGCCTTGTCGTATGCAAGCCGTGCCCGCATGGATTCACAACGGTCATATGCCTTATATATAGCCTTTCTCAGTTCTTCGATATTAAGTTCGAACTCAATCGTGAGACTGGTACCCACATTCAATATTTCTTTACCCGGACTATATTGTGCATAATAATTGTGAAACTTCTGCGCCACTGTCAAGGGATATACCTTATGGCCTTTTCTTGTTTTCATTCCTGATACCCATGCCTTTCCCGCATGAACCCTTCCTATGAGGAATAAGTTCAAACACATAGCTTGAAGATTACAATACAAATCATAATCTTTCGTTTCCGTTCCATTGTTACAGTTCATTGCTGCCGGCTGCAAAGATTCCGCCCACGACTGTTTTCCCGCTGCCGCCGATAGCAGTTACTTTGTCCCTTCTTACGGACTCTCGGCAAGCCTTACGTTCATAGTCCGTTTTGCGATAAATCCTCTAAATTCCACCTGTGGAATCCGCCAGACATTTCCCTCTCTCTTGCACGAAATCCCGAGACTTCCGTGAGCTAAGTCCGCTGCCCTTATGCATCTTCTCAGGAACTTCTCAGACTTTCATGTGTGGCGGTGCAGTCGGCTGCATAAGGATTTATTATGACATGATCTCTTCCGAAAACTCTGTCAACGCTTTTTCGTATGCATCCATATCCTTATAATAGCTCTCGGCATGAGCCGCGCCTTCGATAATCAGCTTACGCTTGGGTGATTTACAGCTGTCGTAAATTTCATGGCACATGCTGCATGGCACAAAAGTATCTGCCGAGCCGTGGATAAACAGTATGGGCACCTTTGCCTTCTGTACCTCCCGTCTGGCATTACACTCATCCATACCGTAACCCGCCAGCCTCTTATTGAGCAGATCGGCTCCCTGAATGGCAGGAAAAGCAGGCAGATGGTACATATGATTCAACACATGGGTAAAAACCTCTTTCGGCGAAGTAAAGCCGCAATCAGAAACAATTCCCTTTACATTGGCAGGCAGCTCCAAACCGCTTGCCATCAATACCGTCGCCCCTCCCATGGAAGTTCCGTGGAGCATGATTTTTACATTTTCTCCGCATTCCCGTATGGTCCAGCGAATCCAGCTGAGGGCATCCTGCCTGTCCAGACATCCGAAGCCGATATACTCTCCTTCACTTTCCCCGTGTGCTCTTGCGTCCGGCAGCAGCATAGCATACCCATGCTTCAGAAAATAGTCTGCAATAGCCATATGATTACTGAGGCCTTCCCCTGTATATCCGTGAAAACAGATCACAATCTTTTCTGCCTGCTCCGTCCCGTTAATTGCCGGAAAATATGTGGCATGAAGCTTTAATCCGTCGAAGGACGTAAGGTACACATCTCTATGCTGCTGTACCATTACAAATTTCTTCCGCTCCTCCATCAACGGAAAATACTTTGCCCAATCCGTCCCGGACATCTTTGTAGTCCGTTCCGTTTTTGCATTTCCCCGCTTCATGGTTCTATTATAGAAGTATACTGTCTCTCCTATACCCGCCGCAGCCAGAAGCCCGGTTGCAGCAACAATATTTTTTAATGCTCCCATCCGTTATTCCTCTTTTCAATACAACTATCGTCATAAAAACTATGAAATATCCTACATTTTCCGATACAGATGATTACAGATATTCCTTGAGTAAGCGGCATTGTTTATTTACTGCCCTTTTGCTCACTTTTCTTTTGTTCGCTTTTCTTTGCCGCTGTCTTCACGATGGTGTTCACCACCTTGTCAGCCGTTTTCTTTGCAAGGCTCTTCTGGCTCTGCACGGAAGCTCTCTTCATTTCTATAATTTCCTTTAACCGCAGCGCCTTTTCGAAATTGCCTTCCACCCGAAGCTTCTGTTCCGTGAAAGCAGAAATGGGATCCATTTTGCCCTCGGCAATTTCCAAGAGAACATCGGGAGCACAGATAAAAATTGCATCCCTGTCATAGTACTCATATGGCTCCACAAAAAGCCGGCCTTCTTTTACTTCCACGTAAAAAGCTCCTCCGGCTTCCTCATCCTCAATGTTAAACTGAAAAGCAAGATGCTCATGAATGTCGCTCACATCGGCTCCCATAAATTTCCCTTTAATCTCATAAAAAAAATCAGCGTAAGTCACCATTTCCTCCTATTCCGTCGTTAAAGCAATCCCGAACCCCTTCTTTTCCCAAAGCTCTTTGCATATTGCTTCTTTTTGGAAATATTCGTGGATTTTCGACATAAATACTGTATGTTCTAGTTTTTCGACCATTGGTCGATTCATTACATAAACCACTATATCATATATTTCGACCGTTGGTCAATTTATTTTTATCCAATATTTTATCAAACTTTCTATCTATTTTTAGGCATTATTTATGATTGTTCCAATATTATTTTTATGTTATTCTTTTTTTAATATGGATTTTGTATATGAATAAAATGATTCTGCGGAGTTTTGCCGAAGGCCGATTAAACAGAATAGTACATGCACTATTTTAAGAATGGGGATTAGTATGCCGGATACGAAAAAATATAACAGAATACTGGATGCGCTCCAAAATCTCTTGGAAGACAGCAGCATACAGAATATTTCCGTGAGTGATATTGCCAAAAAGGCGGAAATGGGAAAAGGAAGCATCTACTACTACTTTCCATCAAAGGAAGCAATTCTCGATGCGTTAATCGAAAGAAATTACGAGGAACCTCTTCAGACTGCCAAAAATCTCGCTGCCTTGACAGAGGTTTCCCCTTTTACGCGTATGGCTATGATCTTTCAGGCATGCCGCAGTTCTTCCGCTGCCTTTCTGAGCCATAACAGAGATAATTCTGATACCATAGCAAACGCCCAAAATTCTGCTTTGCTGCAACAGAAATATATGAATCATCTCATATCGGAGCTAAAACCCGCACTGACGGAAATCATAAAGCAGGGAATTGCTTCCGGTGAAATTCATTTTGACTATCCTGCGGCTCTTGCCGAAATCGTATTGATTGTGCTGGCGGTGAAGCTTAACAGCACCTTCTTATCCTCCACCACAGAAAATTCGGAAAACACCATTCAGGGTCTGGTCTCCTTATTGGAGAAGGGAACCGATGTGCCTCAGGGAACATTAAATTACTTGGTATAGTACAAGCATATCCTACATAACAGATGGGATCCACCCTAGCCGCTTTCCGGTTCAGCTCCTCTCCTGCCGCCTGCTCCAGCCTTAACACAAAGCTGCTCTCAAAAGCTGCATTAACCGCATTTAAAAGCAATTGCAGAATGAGAACAATACACAAGGCTGCTGCTTAAACCAGACGCTGCTGCCCTGTACTACTCCAGTGACGATTTCACACAACACCAGCAGAAGGAAAAAGACAAAAAGCTTCTTCCATGTCACGTGAAGCATAGCTCTTATCAGTGAAAAATATCCCTTTTTTGTTTCTCCATAGTATCCGTCCTTTCAGGCACATAGCTTGCATATCTTTCCGGAAATAATGTGTAAAATTTAACGGTTCGGCGATTGTATTGTCCGTATCGTCAACCTTATGGACTTTAGTCTTTCTTCCCGTCACTATACCAGCTTTTCTGGCTGTCATACATCTGCCGATACAAACCATCCGTCTCCATCAATTCCTCATTCCACTGTTCATTTACATACTCTGTGTATGCAAAAAACGTCCTTTCGTCCGCCGTATCCCTGCCAGTCAAAACGTTTTGCAGATATTCTCCCCGCCTCTCATGTTCCGCAGCCTCCTGAAAAGCAGTATAAATATGTTTCCCGCTCTTCACAGAGAGCGTTACCAAAGGAACCATAATCAGTATCATGATTCCGCCCAAGACCGGATTTTCCGCAAAAATTATCAGCAATACCCCGAAAATCCGGATCATGGACATAAGGAAATCACAGATCGAAGACAAAACCCATGACATATTGCGATGCATTTCTTTGCCCACTCTCTGGCAAAGTTCCCATATTTTATTATCCTCCACATCACTGTACTTTAATTTGGAGCGTTTCTTCGTCACTTCCAGCTTCGTTTGATATTCCACACTGATACGCAGCCTTTCTGCCGGTATCCTGCCCAGATTCCACCCCATGCGTTTCCAAACGATAATCAGCCAGCAAGGGATACGCATCCTTCAATTGTGCCCTTCCCATGGCACAGGCCAGCGCCGTCTCTATAAACCATGCCTCCACCAACACTCAAAGAACATTGACAATGCCGGTCAACATCTTCTGTCCTATAACCGCAGATGTACACAGCGGAGCGCATGAAAACGGTATTTTAACCAAATCAGTCCATCTGTATTTCTTTTGTTTTAAATGAAAGCTCATGTCCAATCCCCTCATGTTAACATGTTAATCTTCATGATTCCGCTTCGCAGGACCGCAAATCAGGATGCATCCGTAATAGGACGTATTCTATCCCTAACCGGATAATCTTCCGTCGCATGTCGGATATGCAGCTACTATAACTATGGATTTTTATAATACCCTTTCTCCTCCGCAATGTCAAATTAAAGCAGAATTTGCCGCCTGCTTTTCCTTATCGTATAACTGTATTTGTTCATAATACATGCTGTAATACAGACCCTTCCGCTCCATTAATTCTGCATGTGTCCCTTGCTCGGCTATAGAGCCTGCATCTAAAACAAGAATCCTATCCGCTAAACTGACCATACCCAGACGGTGAGATATGAATATGGCAGTTTTATTATCTGTGATTTCATTAAATGACTCGAATATCTTTGATTCCACGATGGGATCCAGCGCCGCTGTCGGTTCGTCCATAATATATAAGACAGGATTTTCTTTTCGGGAATTACGCGCGATTCCCAGCTTAGCCCATTCGCCCCCGGATATATTATATTGGTCATCGTTTTCTTCACCCAGCAATGTCTGTCCCTTCCTTGGCGCTTTGGACAGAATATCATCGATCTCCAAAACCTTTTCCACAGATTGATTAGAGCGAACTCTGCCCAAGTTGAGGTTATCATTAATGGAAAAAATGTACCGAGGGGTATTCTGCATAATATAAACCGTATTTTTCCTAAAATCGCTTACGCATTCAGCCAAATCCATCCCCATAACCCGGACATTCCCCGTTTCCGGTTTATAAAAACCAAGCAGGACATTTATCAATGTCGATTTACCGCTGCCGTTCTTTCCGACAATCGCTATTTTTTCCCCTTTCTTAATCTGAAAGCCGACATCATGCAAAGCGCCTTTTTTCGTAGGATAACTGAAATTAACATTTTCCATTTCAATAAACGGAACATCCTCTCTGATCCGGAGAACATTATCGGATACCGTTTCATCCGCCAACCTGTGGAATTTTTCATAATCTTGGAAAACTAAATTTAACGAACTGAAATCGCGGAACTTCGAAAAAATATCCATTAAACAGCTCTGCATAGAGTCCATCGCCTGCATCAAAACGGTAAATGCCGATAACCCCGCCCCCCTGTAAATAATCAAGAAGACCGTTAACAGCATACACAGCCCTTTCCCTATACTCTTAATAATTTCCAGCAGCACTCCCAAAAGAGAATACTTTTTCGCTATCTCATAATTTTCAAAATGGAGCTCTTCATTAATCCGCTTTTCTTTCTCCCCAAGGTATTGAAAACAGTCATAAACCTTAAGCTCCTTATTGTAGTGCTTGTCGAACAGCATTTTAATCAGATACCAATTCTTTCTCTGCTTCTTTCCTTGATTTATCTCTTTAAAATAATTATCGAAGCACATTTTCTTATACAAAAAAATGTACGGTATTGTAAAAGCAATCAAAATAACGGGCACAAGCCAATGAATGTCAACCAATATAATCACTGCGGTGAACAGCTGTATTATGACACTGACTACATCCATTATCATAAATACGGACGAAGAACATTTTTCAGGTATGTTCTTCGATACCCGCTCTACCAAATCCAAAGTGTCGGAACTGTCAAATTCTATATAGCTCATACGAAGCATTTTGCTTTGTAACTCTTTTTGTATCTCTGTCTGTATCCCATGGCTGATCAGCGACATCAGCCTCTTTTGGATCAAGGATAACGCTTTGGAGAAAATTTGGAGAAACGCGAAAAAAGCTATCAGGGCGCTTACCACCGCAAAGGAAAACACCTCCGCCGAAAACAGGTCAAAGACTTTCCGGTTTATAATAAGCAACAGAGACGGTATCAGCGATATAAGAAGATATAGGAAAACCACACAAACGGCTTTCCCTTTTCCTGCTTCAAAGAAAACGCGAAAAACATATTTTAAGGATTTTGTTTTTTTCATTCTAACTCCCATCTGCCCGCTTTGGCGGGCATTCAAATCAGGATTGTGAAATGTCCTTTTTCACACTAACCTCCATGATTCCATGCGGAGAATGCCGTATTTCAGGCATTCTCCTGCGTGAGACTTAGAACTTCTCCACGAAACAGCCTCTGCTGTGAGTGGCTAGAAGTTCTTCTCGTGCTGCCTCCATATGCCCGCTTGAGTGGGCACTCAAATCCGTATGAGAAATGCCGTGTTTTAGGCATTTTTCGGTGTGAAATTTAGTACTTCTCCGCGAAGCAGCCCTTGCTGCGAGTGGTTAGAAGTACTTTTCACACTATGTCCACTCCTTCATACCATTTAAGCTGCTCTTTATAGAAATTGTAATAGCATCCCTTTTTCTTCATTAATTCCTGATGATTTCCGTCTTCTGCAATACTTCCGTCTTTCACAAACAGAATCCGGTCCGCAAGATTTGTAAAGCCTGCCCTATGGGACACAAATATTACCGTTTTATCGGAGAAGGTTTCTTTAATTTGTTTATACAGTTCCACTTCCGAAATAGGATCTAACGAAGCCGTAGGCTCGTCCATAATCAGGAATGTTTTATCGCCATAGACAGCCCTTGCTATTGCGATCTTTTGCCACTGCCCCTCGGACGGTATTTTGCCTTCCGGATCAAAAGACCTTCCGATAATATCGCCGGAACCGATGTCTTCCGTATCTATACCAAGTTTGCTGCACAATTCCACGATGGATCCGGTTTCGGATATTTTAGATATATCGCCAAGGCCGACGCTCTCAGACAACATAAGCTCAAATTTCACATAGTCCTGCCAAACGGCTCCCAGTTCCTTTTCTTCCACTCCCCAAACCATCTCTCCCGACGCAGGCTGGTATAGTCCCGCTAATAATTTCACCAATGTTGTTTTTCCGGCGCCATTGGAACCAACAATAGCGATTTTTTCTCCGGCGGATATCTTCAAATTAATATCTTTGAGAACCGGATTGTCCTCCGTATATGAAAAGGATACGTCTTTGAGCTCTATTATATCTTTTGAATCCGTTTGAGTCTTTTCCTCCCTTGATATATCCTGCATCAAAAAATCACATAACTCATCTATGTAAGGAATGGAATAATGAACTGCCTTAAACTCCGAAAAAACCGCAGACATAATGCCATTAAACTGCCCTTGTGTCTGCCAAACCAAAAAGACCAAGGCTATGCTGATGTTTCCGGTTCCAAACTTCCATGATACATATAGCAGCGGAAGTATATTTAAAACGATTTGAAGTGTGTCAAAAATAAATTTTCTGTTCTCTATTTTCTTCTCAAACAAATAATCTTCCTTGTATGTCTCTTTATTCTGCCCCTCCCACATATCTTGGATAAAATCATTTGAATGCAGCATACGCATCTCCATGATTGCTTCTTTATTATAAAAATAGGATTTGACTTTATCTCTCCGTATCTTCTTCTTTTCCTGCTTTTTTTGGTGCTCCCAACGCAGATTCCCCTCATTAAAATTGAAAATATTTCCGATGACAGCCACAATAAATATCATGAAAAAGACTTCTGCACCGGCACGGTAGATTACCGGGAATATCAAGACTAAAGAAATTGCATTACATACGAACGATATAGTATGTACAATATTTTGTGTCAACATAGAATCTTGGGAAAACAAAACGATTCGTTTCAATTTTGCGATATTTTCCGGATCATCGAAATAGCTATGCTTTATCCGGCCAACCAATGAATATACATCGCCCATTAAATTGGTTCCGATTTTAACCTGCATCTTTTCGAATAAAAGAAGATTGCTGCACTTTGTTAAGCGAAAAATGCCTGAGGATAAAATAACGGCAGCAATTAAAATTATAACCGTGGTGAAACCGCCGGCATCATTGCTCTCAATAATGTGAATCAAGTTATAGTTAAATTCCAGCAGCAAAGGATACATAAACGCAGTAAAGGCGCAAATGACCAAAACAAACACACATTCTTTTTTCCCGCTGCGGAGCACAAATGAAAATAATTTTTTTATAGACGAGAACTCTTCTTTTATTTTGCCTGATACTTTCATCTTTATACCTCCTCGTGTGCTTCATAAGAGGGTGTGTAAGCCCCCCTCTTTGCACATTAATCAATATTTGAAAGTTTACTTTCAAACTTTCAGTCATGCCGCCATCGGCGGCACAAACAATTTATGAATTGATGCAAGTCTGGAAGAATCGTGCCAACGATTCTTTCGTGTGGAGAAGCTCTGCTCCGCAGAGCGTGAAATCACTTAGCGCGGTCTTTCCGAGCTTAGTGATTTCCTTCACACTTATAAAACCCCCTATTGTTTTAAAATGCCGTACTTCAACCCATTAGCTTTGTAAGTCCTGCGCCGGAGTGTGTTTAAAAAAGCTTTCTCCGGAGTGTGCGTCATACTTTCCGGAATACAAGTATCATTTTGAGTGAACTACTAAGCTCCCAGATTTTTGCACATAGCGGTTCAGTCTAATACATTAGAAAACGGAACTATAATCCGGAGAATATAAGAAACGTACAGAAATTCTCTTTGCTATGCTTTAATCTATAAATGAGCAAATTTGAATTTTTACCAAAATTACTTTATATGCTTTAAAACTAAAGACACCATACCTTTTTGGGTGTATACTGTTTTTGCCTAGAAAACAATAACCTGCAAAGGATGATGTCTTATAGAAAACA
>CAJUTJ010000110.1 GCA_910589655.1 uncultured Acetatifactor sp.
ATCATCAAACATTTTCTTGTCCCACCAAATAATCTGTTGCAGAGTATTTGTACCACCAGTGGCGAGTATCAGCCCTAAGAAATCGCAAAAATTACGGGCAATGGGATAGACAAAGTAATCGCAACAAGTTTCTGGATTAACGCAGAAAACCATATCTCCAAAACCTTCAATAAAGCAGTAGTGTATGCCATTATCCCAGCCAATGATTTCAGCTCCAATAGGTGTGCAAAAACATGGCATTCTCCCTCCAGACGCTAAGCCAATCCAACTGCCGTCTATCTTCAAATTTTTATATTTTTCATAAAGCGTGTTCATTTAGATACCTCCGAAACAACTCTTAATCTGCCGGAAACCAGTGATGCCTACCCTGCTCCCCGATTCCCCATCTGTTAGAAATAAGGCGCCCGCATCTCTCAAACATCTAAATTGAGCGGCGGTGCAGAAGTGTTTGTGATTTCATACCACTCACCGTCATATCGGAAATATGCCTTGTCAATATATACCCATGCGAAGGACAGTTCTCCATCATTGACATTGAACTGATAAGACGATCCACCGTTCCATACTTCATTGGGAGCCTTCCGTTCGGCATATGTCCTGTGTTCCAATGATAGTTCAGAAAGCCATGCGTTCAGTTCCTCAATTTCTTCCTGCGTCAACTGCCACGGTTCTAAGTCACTACCATTATAAAAACCACTTACTTCAATGCTCGTGATTTTTTCAGGGAGTACATCACCAAGAATAGGTGAAATGCCTTTATCCTTACTGGAACAGCCCGTCACCGTAATGCATAACAGCACAGCCAACATTGATAGAATCAAACGATATTTTTTCATTGTAATGGCCTCCTATAAATGTTTTCTTTTGCCTCCATTATTATAGGCGAAAACATCGAAATCCGCTCCCTTGCAATAAGTCCGGGCAGTTTCCCCCGGCAGAGGCGCATGGCTTTTGCGCCTCCGCCGAATAGCGGGTATGGGTTATATCTTCATATCCAGCCCTTTTGCTTCTCCCGATACCATTGACGTTATGCTCTCATCCGCAAAGATTTCATCCAGCACATCAGACGGAATCGGTTTGCCATGCGTCCAACCGGGTACCCTTTCTTTCACGGCACTGGCTACTTTTCTTCCAATGCTTATTTCCAACTGCCCCAAAGTCCATGCCGCCGCTACCCGGTCTTCCTTCTTTAATGTCTTATAATAATTATTTTTTGCCTGGGCCATTTCTTCCCACTCTGCCTCATTGTCACCGGACATTCCGTTGTATTTATAATACGCATCCTTCACGCTGTTAAAAACACACTGCTTCATCTCATCAGCTACCTTGATGATCTTCCTCGCATTGGGATTGTTGGTAACACACATCCCTTCCACGCCATAAGAATTTTTCCTATGTCCGGTAAGCTGGTCTTCCAGCGTATTCCTGCCGCCCGCACTGGATCGCTTTGCCCCGGCGAAAGGCATATTCATATTTGCCTTGCCGCCATTCATCCTTGATAAAAGCTGCCAGATTCCCTGATTGTTATTTCCTATACGCATGATAAAATTCCTCCTTCTATATGGTCAAATCCAACTGTGCGCCTTTGCCTTCTTCCTGCA
>CAJUTJ010000111.1 GCA_910589655.1 uncultured Acetatifactor sp.
AAGACAATAGACGATCAGATGATATTGAAGGATATCAATCTGGAGATACCTAAGCAGGGGATTTATGGAATTGTGGGCAGGAACGGTTCAGGAAAGACGGTGCTGATCAAGTGTCTGTGCGGGTTTATGCCTGTCACGGAGGGCGAGATATGGGTAGGAGAAAAACAGGTCGGGCGCGATGTGGAATTTATTGAGGATACCGGCTTCATTATCGAGACACCGGGATTTTTGCCCAGAGAATCCGGATTTCGCAATTTGAGATATCTTGCCTCCATCCGAAATGTGGTCGGAAAGGAGCGCATCAGGGAGTGTATCACCATGGTTGGTCTTAATCCTGATGATAAGAAATGGGTAGGGAAATACTCATTGGGGATGCGCCAGCGGCTGGGTATTGCACAGGCTATCATGGAGAATCCCAGTCTGATTATCCTTGACGAACCCATGAATGGGCTGGACAATCATGGCGTGGAGGAGATACGAAAGCTCCTGCTTGGACTGAAGGAGGAGGGAAAGCTAATTCTTATCATCAGTCATAACCGGGAGGACATCAACCTGCTCTGTGACAGAGTGTATGAGATGGATATGGGAGTGCTGACACAAGTAAGGTAAAAATAGCAGAATACAGCGATTATTTTTTATATGTGGGAAGGTGTGACGCACAATGGCGGCGGCTTCCTCGTCAATTATCCACTCGCCTTTTTGTTTTTTGGAAGCGCGGCAGCCATAGCAGAATGAATATGTTACAGAGTGCGGCTGCTGCAGCTGCAACGGCTTTTCTGGTACTGGCTTTCTGCTGGAATAAAGGCAGCCTGTCGTAAAAAGCTGAGGCAGGACAAAAAACGATAAGGCAATACATGACGGATATATGGGGGCAAAAGACGGTTTTGACGAAACAGAGCATAGCGCATTTGTTTCCATGCAGGATGAGGCGGAGAAAATCGAAGCCTGCATAAAAGAAAATCTAAACGGAGAAATCCGCGATGACAGAGCGGTACGGGCGGGGAATGTAAGCACCTGCGTTTTTCATCAGGTGGCGTCCTTGCCATCGGGTTTGCCTTACATAACAATGCCATAGGGGAGAGTTACCACAGCCGCGCCATATCGTGGCGGTGTCTCCGGGGGAGATGCCGTGGAACGATGAAGAGAAAGAACGTATGAAACGACTGAACGATACGGATGTTATGGTGGATTCATCATGCCCTTGTTTTGGGCATATGGGTATTGAATTAAAGTTTTAAAGTGAGAAATTCCAACTTTCCTGCTTATAGTATATCCACATTGTAAGGAATACGCTTCCGGATTCGCGTTCCCTTCGTCAAAAAATTCCTGCGGCGTCACGCCCAGATATTCGCAGATATAGAAAAAGGACGGCATGGAGGGACAATGTCATTTAGTTTAGTACCCCTTTGTTAAGTTAAGCTGTCTTTCAAGAATACCATAAAATGAGGGAAAGCGATATCCGTTGCAAAACACCGCTTTCCCTTGTCTCATTTTTGCCATGTAATGTCTATTGTATTAAATCCGATAACCGATAGAAAATATAATCATTTGCAACATGCTCATCAAGTAAATATGTATCCTTTTCGTCTGTTTCTTCGTCGGTTCCCAGTTTCACCTCATCCTTACCGTTTCTCTCTATTGCTGATACTGCGCCGTCATATCCTTCTGGAACTGTGATTGTATAGACGATATCAGCAACCATATTGAACGCACAATTATGAATCGTTCCACCTCCGCTGGTCCAATCTGAATAACCGCTTTCCATATTTGCATCCTTTATATAGCTTAATGTATAAGTGTTTCCGTTCCATTCAAACTCTTTGATGTATTCGTTTGTAGCACTTCCATAAGTGGTATGAGATGGTATAAGTAATCCAGTGTAGCAAATCTGAAAAATGAAGATATTTTACAAGACGCAGGAAAAAATAAGAGGTAAAATGGCTCTTAACAAAATTCAAAAATTGAATTCGGACGTTTGATTATCGGGGATTTAACATTTCTAAGGAGGTCATGCTCGATCTGGCGGAGGAAGTTACCGGGAAGAAAAGTCTTCCCGGTGGGAAACGGGAGCTTCCGGGATTTTCAAGAAATGTTATCTGTGATGAAGAGATAGCCTGCCGCCTGCGCCCGCTGCATGAGATGGTCATGAAAGGGACAGGGGAGTTTGGAAAGGAAGAGACCCTGCTGTTCCTGCTTTCATACCTCATCCAGAATTACGGGAAGCCTTTTGAAAGCTGCATCCCGGAATGCAGGCAGGAAATTGAGAGAGCCTGCGGTAAGGACGGAGGAGCAGATCACCAGCCTGTTCCCCGACAGGGAAACTTTAATCTGCCGGGGATGGGCGCTTTTTTCGTGTTTTGGGATGCCGCGGATAGAGGGGCGATTGGGCGGTTTGGGATACTGTCACGCAAAAGTCAAGGGTTTCCGTGATAGGTTTCAAAATTTGTCGTCTATCCTTTATGCAGGAATAAATTTCTATGCTATAATTCAGTAGATGATCGGGATTTAACAGGAATAGGGATTTAGTCGGATTAATCAGGAAACAACAGTGAGGTTATCATGATTTATATTATAGACAATATATCAAATTATTTCATATATCTTTTTATAATTCATTTTGGATTCCGGTTAAATCCAAGAAAAAACAAGTTTTTTGTTGGCGCATCGGTTTTGACTATGTTGTCTGCAGGGGCTTATAATGTATATTTTGATTCAAATTCTCCGATGATCTATATATTATGGAGCGTACTTTCCATATGTTTATTTTTTGAAGATAGATTGTGGCATTTGTTTATACTGAGCGCTGCCCTTATGTATTTCACGGGAATCATTGATACGTTTAGTGTCATGCTGATACAGGTTGTTTTAATAGGCGGAGGAGTTGGCGGCACGGGTATAACATGGTGGATGGAACCTGCCTATCTGCTCTCATTTTTGGTGTATCTTCTGATATATTTGCGGCTTTTTAAGAAAAATGACATATATTTGGGTGATATAAAATTTAAGTATAAGTTTGCACTT
>CAJUTJ010000112.1 GCA_910589655.1 uncultured Acetatifactor sp.
AGAGCGCGACTTACCGCAAACCGCGAAGTGCCAGAACATGACCCATTCCGTATCCTTGCTGGAATCCCGTATATCTGATAAAACAAAGATACAGCGCTGGAGATTATTTTTTAGGAGGTGACGGAATTGGCAAAAAGAAAAAGGGCAATTCCTCAATATGGTACAGTTGAACTTAACGGTATTGAATATTACAGAACGAGGATTCAGGACGCAGACGGAAAATTGGTGGCTCTTTATGCAAGAACACCCGAAGAATTATATGATAAGGAACTGGAGGCGTTAGAGCAGATTGACAACGCCACTTTCCGAAGAAAATCGCCTACTGTTGCTGAATATTGCGAAAAGTGGCTGCTGATGCAGTCGGTTCATATTCGTGCCACCACTCTGACCGATTATACATCCAAAATACAGCGGCATATTATCAAAGAACTGGGACAGAAGCGAATGGCGGATGTAACGCTGGATGACATTCAGCTGGCTCTTGTTCCTGTTTCCCAAAAATCTGCTTCGGTTTATAAGTCTGTGGTGATTCTTTATAAGTCCATTTTTCGGGCGGCGAAGGAAAGCCATGTGATTGATGAAAATCCAACGATATATCTGGATTCAAAGGGCGGCGTTCCCCAGGAGGAAAGGCAGGCTTTGACAGATGAACAAGCAGAACGACTTTTAGACGCGATCCGGGGTTTACCC
The DNA here is from genome assembly GCA_910589655.1 of uncultured Acetatifactor sp. Taxonomy (GTDB): domain Bacteria; phylum Bacillota; class Clostridia; order Lachnospirales; family Lachnospiraceae; genus Acetatifactor. The sequence goes on from CAJUTJ010000112.1 coordinate 691, forward strand.
CCATATGTGTTTGTTATGATTGGCTTATATGCCGGGTTGCGGCGGGAAGAAATTCTTGCGTTACAATGGGATTCTGTATATTTGGATACGGACACCCCATATCTAACGGTAAGACGGGCATGGCACACAGAGCATAACAGGCCGGTTATTCTCACCGAGTTAAAAACAAAAGCGGCAGAGAGAAACATTCCCCTCCCCGTTTGTCTGGCAGAGTGCTTAAAGGCGGCAAAGGCAATCTCCACTTCGGACTATGTAGTTGCCAATCGAGATGGTGAACCACTGTCGTATACACAGTTCAAGCGGCTTTGGCAGTATATTGTTACCAGAACAGTTAAGGAACGCTCCTATTACCGGTATGAAGATGGAAAGCGCATAAAGCATACAGTCACACCAGTTCTTGGAGAAAAAGCGGCCCATAATGGCAGAGTAGTTTACAGCCTGGATTTTGAAGTGACGCCGCACCAGCTACGACATACTTATATCACAAATCTGATTCATTCATCGGTGGACCCCAAAACGGTCCAATACCTGGCAGGCCATGAGAGCAGCAAAATCACTATGGATATTTACGCCAAGGTCAAATACAACAGGCCAGATCAGCTTGTAAGAACTATGGGCAGTGCTTTCGCCCAATGGGAAGCTGTATAAGATTAAAACTGAAAACAGACAAAAAGCGAGGCAAGGCTGTCTCGCTTTTTGTTTTAGGCTGGCCGTATCTTTGATTAAATTGGGACTTTCTGATAAAAAGAGAGTGTAAGTACATAGGCTGCACATTTCAAGAAAGGAAGGTCCAAGATGGCTAAAAAGAAAACAACAATACCTCAATACGGAACAGTCATGCGAAAGGGAGTACAGTATTACCGGACACGGATTCTGGATGCTGATGGGAAACAGGTGAGCTTATACGCAACCACCTGCGAAGAATTGTATGAAAAGCAGGCAGAGGCAAAACGTCAGGTGGAGGAGATAATCTTTCATCGGGAACATCCTACAGTTGCAGAGTATTGTGAGAAGTGGTTGCTGATGCAGTCTGCCAAGGTGTCCGCTGCCACATTGAAGGGTTATACTTCCAATATGAATAATTACATCATCAAGCCTATGGGCGATATGTATATGGAGGAAGTAACGGCAGATGACATTCGGCTGGCACTTGTGCCGCTGTCAAAAAAATCTGCGGGTTTGTATAATACGGTAAATATGCTCATTAAGTGCATTTTCTATTCGGCAGAGCGTAGCCAATTACTTCAACATAACCCTTGCGTGGGAATCTCATCAAAGGGCGGAAAGCCGATACAGAAAAAAGAGGCACTGACAGATCAACAGGTAAAAGTGCTGCTGGATACAGTGAAAGGACTTCCGCCACAACTCTTTGTTATGATCGGTCTGTATTCGGGCCTGCGCCGGGAAGAAGCACTTGCCTTGCAATGGGATTGTGTTTTTCTGGATGCACCCACACCATATATCTCTGTGCGGCGGGCATGGCGCACAGAACATAACAGGCCAGTGATTTCCACCACATTGAAAACGAAAGCAGCTCGAAGGGACATACCGATTCCCAAATGTCTGGCGGACTACCTGCGGGAAGTCAAAGAAACCTCTGCATCAGAATATGTGATTTCCGACAGCAATGGGGAACCGTTATCCGCATCGCAGTTTCAAAGGGTATGGCAGTATGTGGTGGTCCGCTCTACTCAGGCGCGCAACTATTATAAATATGTAAATGGGCAGAGCATTAAGTATACTGTCACACCGGCGCTGGGGATGACACAGAAAAACAACCCCAAGATTCAATATACACTGGATTTCCATGTGACGCCACATTTGCTGCGCCATACCTATATCACCAACTTGCTGTATTCCGGTGTTGACCCTAAGACGGTTCAGTACCTTGCCGGACATGAAAATAGCAAAACAACTATGGACATCTATGCAAAGGTGAAGTATAATAAGCCAGAGGAACTTTTTGCGGTGGTGAACGGGGCATTTCATCAGGCATTTTCCAGTTAAAATGCACCAATTTGTTTGGTTAAGGGATAGGACAACCAGTGGGGAGAAGTTCAAAAAAGCCCGAAAAATCAAGGGAAAACGGCACTAAGAGAATTTTAGTACGGTCTCAAGGCAGCTCGTCGTGCTCCGCAGTTCAGCAAGCGATAATAACAAGACAATTAAAGAGATTGGTAAGCCCCTTGAAAATCCAGTGTTTTCAAGGGGCTTCTTTATATTAGCGTTTTCTGAATGCCTTTTCCTGCCGGGCATGAATCTTCAAATGCGCTCCTAGCCTTGCGGCTCTGAAATACAGGACAACCGAGAATCTTCCCATCAGCCAGCCCAAACAGTATCTTTTCAAAAGGAGGAGACGCTGGTATAAAATTTATAGGTAGAAAAGCGGAACTGGCAAAGATAAACGCAGAATATAACTCCTCAAGGACAGTAATGTAATACTGATTCTGTCCGATTCTATGAATTGTCGGATACGGCCAGAGAAAATATAAGTCTGTTATTGATTAACGAGGATCATATCGTGAATGTGTGTATAGATAAGTCGTGACGTCATGTGTGATGTTAAAAAGCAGGAAAGGAGATAAGGATAGCGATGATATTAAGTGCAAGTCGAAGAACCGACATTCCGAACTATTATTCGGAATGGTTTTTCAATAGAATAAAAGGCGGATTTATTTACGTCAGAAATCCAATGAACATACATCAAGTAAGTAAAATTGATATAAATCCGGAGACGGTTGATTGTATTGTGTTTTGGACAAAGAATCCGGAACCGATGCTGAACAGATTGGAGGAACTGGCCCCATACCATTACTATTTTCAGTTTACGCTGACCGGATACGGAAAAGACGTGGAATGTCATGTCCCACATAAAAGAGAGAAAATGATTCCGATATTTCAGGAATTATCAAAGAAGACAGGGATGCAAAAGGTAATATGGAGATATGACCCTGTTATTTTTACAAAGAAGTATACTCCCGAGTACCATTTAAACGCATTTGAACAAATTGCAGCTTCTCTGAGAGGATATACCGAGAAATGCGTTATCAGCTTTGTTGATTTGTATGCAAAGAATAAGAGAAACATGAAGCTGCTTGATTGGTATGAGGCAGGTGAAGAAGAATTGCAGGAATTTGCAAAAAAAGTAAGTGAGATCGCAAAGAAAAACGGAATGTCGATTGGAAGCTGTGCAGAGAAGATGGATTTGGAAGAGTACGGCATCGAGCACAATTGCTGTATTGATAAAACTTTCATAGAAAGCATTATCGGGTGCAGGCTGAAAGCGGGCAAAGACAAAAACCAGCGTGAAGAGTGCGGATGCTTGGAAAGTGTGGATATCGGCACATATAATACCTGTAAAAACGGGTGCAAATATTGTTACGCCAATTACAGTGAAGAGAGTGTTGTGAAGAATTGTAGTAAATACGATCCGGAGTCTCCTATATTATGTGGAGCAATTGACGCAAGCGACAAGATAACGGAGAGAAAAGTAAAATCTTTGAAAGATTATCAAATAAGCTTTGATTGACTGACAGAAAGACGGGCAGCAGACACATCCCCTTGTCCTCCGGGTTATCCGGTTTCATGATCAATGAACCGGAACGCTGGTCTGATTGTCAAGCGTTCAGCGGTCCTCAAATTATTTTCACTGAAGTTCAATGTTGTGCGGTGTGCCGGCGGATATCCGGATCACCATGGCAGAAAGAAGGAGGCGGCGGGCATATGGCGGTAGGTATAAGGAAAAAGTAAGAAGAGACAGGGAAAGTAAGATAAGAAAATAAAAGATAAGAAAAGACAAGAAAAGACAAGAAAAGACAAGAAAAGACAAGAAAAGATAAGAAAAGATAAAGAGATATAAGATAGGAAACTTTTTATGGGAAGAAAAATTGCTTTTTTTGATATAGACGGAACGCTCACATCGGAGATAGACGGATCCGTGCCGGAGAGTGCGGCGGCAGGAATCCGGAGAGCCAGAGAAAAAGGACACCTCATGTTCATTAATACAGGGCGCTGTTTTCAAAATGTGGAGCCCAGATTCCGTCAGGTAGGGTTCGACGGTTATGTGTGCGGCTGCGGGCTGAATATTTATTGTGGGGGACAGGAGCTGTTATATGTACCCATGTCCCGTCCGGTGAAGGAAGAGATGCTGGCTCAGGCAAGACTGACGGGAATCGAAATCTTATTTGAATCACGGATGGGAGTGGCATATGTTTTGTCCAGACCCTTACGGAGCGAGAAGGCGGTCAGGCTCTATCAATCCTTTGTGGAAAGAGGGTATGATTTGAGCATCCAGCCGGAACAGCCCGATTTTGTGGCCGATAAATTTGTAATATGGTTTCAGGAGCCGGAGCAGCTGGAGGCATTTAGAAAAGCCAGTGACCGTTACTTTGCATGTATTGACAGAGGAGGCTGTTTCCGGGAGTTCGTGCCCCACGGATATTCCAAAGCTACCGGACTGCAATTTGTGTTGGACCATTACGGAATGTCTTTGGAGGATGCCTATGGGTTTGGAGACAGCAACAATGATTTGGCCATGCTGCAATACCTAAAGCACAGCGTGGTCATGGGAAACACGGAATCCAAGGAGCTTCTGGACTGTGCTTCCTTTGTGACCAAAGCTGCCGGCAGCGGGGGGCTTTATTATGCGCTGGAGCAGCTGGATTTTTTTTAGTGAGATGCTCCCTTGGCGGTAAGTCTTATTATTCGTGGAAATCTCCGGCTGCCGGTACATTACAGTACCACATTATTTCGGAAGTCCGTAGGGGATTCTCCAAAGGTGCGCTTAAAAGCCTTGGAGAAGGCATACTGATCCGCATATCCTATCATTCCGGCAATCTCGCTCATTTTCTTATCGGTATTTCTGATTAATTCCGCTGCTTTCCGCATACGCAGCTGATTAATGTACTGTCCGGGAGAAAGCCCCACCGTGTTTTTAAAGTTGCTGATAAAGCGTTTTTCACTCAAATTTGCAAGAGATGCAAGCTGGCTCACGGAAGGGTTGGACAGATAGTTGGCTCCGATATAGTCGATTGCCAGACGGATGGCCGGCGTTCCCAGAGCTCTGATGTGCCGGGAAAAATGCTGTGCATCCGGACTTTGTAAGCCTTCTATTATCTGGCAGAGATATTGTAAAAAATCGGCATACATTTTCAGGGAAAGCCGTCCCGAAGCGGATAGGCTGCGGAATTGTGACTGGAAACGAAGGGACTTCTGCCGTATGTTTTCGCCCGAAAGAATTCCTTCCACATTACTGTCTTCAAAAAGATCAAGACCATTTCCCATTTCCAATGTAAAAAATATAAAGATAAACTGGCAGCCCTCAAGATCCGTACATGCGCTGTAGCGGCAGCCCGGATAGAACAGTACGGCGTCTCCTTTGCGGGCAAAAAAGTCTCTGCCCTCTGCGGTAATTTTGACGGTGCCGCTGACGATGCTCCAGAGAGTGTAATGTTCCTTTGTCTTTTCTTCAAACCAATGACTGTCATGCCGGATCCAATGTCCGTGGAGGATACGCACTGACAGGGTGGAGGTAATATTTTCCAGACGATTCATAGTGATGCCGATACCTTTCCCGAGGAGCCATCCCTTGCAAGGAAAGCCTCAAATAAGTGGATTAAAAGTTTTCGTTTCATTTTTCTGCAATACCGCCATAAACAAGTCTTCCGGAAAAAAAGTGCCGCGCTTGCAAATCTCGGAGTGTAAAGTGCCGTTCTTGCATATCTTAAGGTGCAAAGTTTAGGCCGTGTGTTCCAAAGAAGGGAGGCGGATTTCACCGGTATAATTCGTCTTTGTGCAGAGACGGATACAGAAGAAAAAACGCTTTTAAAGACAGTGTAACACATTTGAAGAAGATTGTTAAGAATACTGATACTTTTTGACAAATAAGCGACTGCCGGAGACATTGTTTTTTCCGTGGATTTGAACTACATTATTTGTAAAAGATGCGCGGGCAGTAAAACTCCGGCTTTGCAGTGGCATCGTCTGAAAGTTATAACCATGGGATGGTGCGAAACAGACAGTCCAAACATTCATTTTCCGGCAGGCCGGAGTGCCGGCATGTAAACGGAAGGATATTACGCTGGAAAACATCAACCTGAAAGCTCCGGATGCCTTTGAATGCAGCAATACCGAAACTATAAACATAAAAACGTAACTATAATAAATGAGTGATAATTCCTTCCCAAAACGTGGGGAAGAAGAGCAGAAACGGAACCGGCCGTCAGTCTCGAAACGGAGTTTTCCGGAAGAAGTGCGAGGCAGAACCGGAATAGGAGGAAAAGCTATGATTAGATTGTTTGAGCAGCATCGTATCAGGAAAGTCAGGGAATTGGACGGCATGTGGGATTTTACCATGGAAGGCTTTTCCAAAGGGTATAGGATGCCCGTACCCGGCTGCTGGGAGCAGCATCCCGATTTCCCGGCCCACAGAGGAAAGGGCTGTTACAGCAGAGAAGTGGCCGTGGAACAGGACGGAAATGTACGGCTGGAGTTTAAAGGGGTCAGCCATACGGCGGATGTTTTTTGGGACGGCCGTCAGGTTGCCCATCACTACAACGCCTTTACACCCTTTTCCACGGTGATTCAAAATGTGGAAAAAGGAGTCCACCATATTCAGGTGTATGTGGACAACACCTTTGGGGAGCACTCGGCACTGCATATTCCCAACGACTACTACACTTATGGGGGAATCACCAGACCGGTGGCGCTGGAAAGCCTGCCGGATGTGTACATCAAAGAAATGCATTTTACACCTGTTTGCACAGACGGTATCTGGAACGCCAAGGTGGAGGTGGCGCTCTGCAATCTGTCGGCTCGTACCGCGGAGGCAGTCTTGGACGGCAGCTTGACGGCTTGGCGCGGCAATGTTGCCGGTCAGGAAAGTGCGGCGGATCAAAGGAAAAGAGAAGAGCCGGACGGATATACCATGCATGGGGCTGCAAAGATACCTGCTGGAGAAGAACGTACCATACTTTTGGAAGTTTCCTGCCCCGGTGTGCGGCCTTGGTCTCATCAGACGCCTGATTTGTATTTCTTACAGACAATTCTTTCCGTGGATGGACGGCAAAAAGATGATTTGATAGACAGAGTGGGCTTCCGTACCGTTGAAGCGGAAGGGACAAAACTGCTGCTGAACGGGCAGCCCATCTATCTGAAAGGCTTTAACCGTCACGAAGATTATGCCGTGGAAGGATGCGCGATCTCCTTGCAGCACATGGTACAGGATATGGATCTGATGCAGGATATGAATGTGAATGCCTTGCGAACCTGCCATTATCCCAATGACGAACGCTTTTTGGATCTCTGTGACGAGCGGGGCATCATGGTCTGGGAGGAAAACCACGCAAGGGGTCTGAATTTGGAAAAAATGCAGAATCCAAACTTTGAAAAACAATGTGAGGATTGTATCAGGGAGATGATCCAAAACCATTATAACCATCCCTCCATTGTAATCTGGGGGATTTTAAACGAATGTGCTTCCGAGCAGCCGGAAGCAAGAGAAATGTATAGAAAGCAATACGAGCAGATAAAGGGGCTGGATACCACCAGACCTGCTACTTCCGCCACCTGTCGTCATTTTACGGACATTTGTCTGGACTTGCCCGATGTGGTCTCCTTTAATATGTATTCCGGATGGTACAAAAACTGTCCCATCGGGGAAAGGAATAATCAGGAAATTGAATGGATACGCCGATCCGGCGGCGAAGGAAAGCCGATTATTGTCAGTGAGCTGGGAGCTGCGGCTATTTACGGTTATCGGGATCGTTCCCGGTGTAAGTGGAGCGAGGAACGTCAGGCAGATCTGATCCGGGAAAGCTTGGAAGTCTATATGAATGACGAAAATATAACGGGTGTGTTCATCTGGCAGTTTGCGGACTGCCGTGTGACGGAGGAAGGAGAGTGGTTTGCTTCCCGCGCACGCTGCCATAACAACAAAGGCATAGTGGATGAATACCGCAGACCCAAGGAGGCCTATGATGTGGTCAAAGAGATTTTTGCAAAGTATGGAAGGTTTTGAACGGATAAAGTGTCTTATCCTCAATTAGTAGGAGCAATACAGCTTTCTGGCAGGCGGCTGGCTCCATTCCCGGAGCAGCGGCATTCCAAAATACCGTATCAATTTCAGAGTTGCTTAATGCAATCTCTATTCCCTGCGATTCATAAAGATAAGGCGTAAACATTGTATTGGGTATCTCTATCTGAAATAAGTGTCTTTTCTCAGGGGCAAATCTCCCGAGTTCCCGGTTGAGCTCATTTGCTTTGGCTTGCACCTGCTCTGCCGACAAATGATACTTATTTCTTGCAGCATACTGTAAAACAGCTTCTGTTCCCTTTACCCCATCAAACTTCTGTTCTGCAATAAGCGTCTGACCATAATCAAACAATACCATTTTGGGTATTTTCATGTAATTTACCTCCACATATAAAATATCCTTCTTGTATCAGTAATTCTAATGCAAGCGCCAGCCCGCACTGATAAATATGCAGTTATTATTTTCTGTTTCGATAAAAGGCGATCCGGCAAGGGCAAATACTAATGGAATAATGGCATACCCTACGCCGGTAAAAGTTAAGATAATAATATCCGCAATGCACGGAAAATTTTCCCTGATTATCTGCTGCGGGATGCGTTGGAGGATAATGAGGTCAGTAAAATACTGTTTATGATTTCCTCTGTCCGGCAGCTTCAAGTCCGGAATATAGTAGCCGCCGGCCTTTTTGTCTGCAGATAAAATTATGCCTAACTCTATTGGAACCAATATAACGGTTCCCAAAACACATTTTTCATACTTTCTGTTTACTTGAACAGGGCAGCGATAAGCCGCCGTTTGACTGTTGCCGAATTTCTAAGACGTACACGGGAAATGTCTATAAGGACATGGCAATTCATTTTGCATTGTGCTATAATTTTTTATAGTAAATAACTCAACTTTCCCAGCACAAATTACCGAACATTGCCTGAATAAATATTGGCTGGGATGCTATCCAGTCGTTAACTTTACTTTTCAGTATTTCTGTGATATCGGCTGACACCATTGATGCTATATCTACAAACAGGGA
>CAJUTJ010000113.1 GCA_910589655.1 uncultured Acetatifactor sp.
CCTTGGCTTGTCTGATTTTTCATCTGCTTCGTTGTCGTCAATCGACGTAGCCACCGCTACGCCTCATTCCTCCGCCTTGCATATGAAATAATCATTCTGCGCCAATGTATCAGAAATTAATTATTCGTTGTACTAGTACTCCATCCGGCCGGAAATTGAACCTTTGAGCAGCCTGTTTCGCGCCATTGCGTTATTAAAATTTCTAGACAATGCCACCGCGTTGCCGTCGAAATTTTGCCTAGTGTACTGACACGTTCATATTCAGGAAAATCTCCCTGCCTGTTTTCCTGATAGCGCTACTCGCCAAGCATCAACGCAGCCACCGCTACGCCTATGTTTGTGGAGCAGCACTCTCAGAAAAATATTCTGCGGAGACTGTAAAAGGCGGATGGAACGGAATAATTTTCCGAACGATAGGATAAGAGGATTTATGAAGAAGATCAGACATGCTAAAATAATCGAAACGATTCAGAAACATGATGTGGAGACACAGGAGGAACTGGCAAATTATCTGCGGGATGCGGGACTTACAGTGACTCAGGCAACGGTTTCCAGAGATATCAGAGAATTACAGCTTTCTAAAATTCCTACAGGAAACGGCAGATTAAAATATATTGTTTTAAAGCAGGACGACAGTCACATGGGCGATAAGTACATCCGTGTACTTAGTGACGGTATGCTTTCCATGGATATGGCGCAGAATATTTTAGTTTGTAAGACCGTGTCCGGTATGGCTATGGCGGTGGCAGCAGCTTTGGATGCCTTAAAATTTCCGGAGATTGTGGGCTGCATTGCCGGAGACGATACTATATTTGTGGCGGTGAGAACTACCGGTGAGACACAGGTGCTAATGGATAAAATCCATAAAATATTGGATAAGTAGGGCATAGATCAGCGGAGAAGGTACGTAAGGAGAGGAATATGTTACAAAGTTTACATGTCAAAAATCTGGCGCTGATGGAAGAGACGGAGGTAGAATTCGGTGAGGGGCTGAATATTCTCACCGGTGAGACAGGAGCGGGAAAATCTTTGCTGATCGGCTCCGTAAATTTGGCTCTCGGCGGAAAATTTGACAGGGAAATGCTTCGCAAGGGAGCGGACAGCGCTCTTGTGGAGCTTGTTTTTGTTTCCCAAAGCGAGAAGGTGAAAGAAAAGCTTTCTCAGCTGGAGCTGGAAGCCCAAGAGGACGGCACGGTGATTATCAGCCGTAAGATGCAGGTGGGAAAGAGCGTCTGTAAGATTAACGGTGAGACGGTGACGGCAAAGCAGGTAAAAGAGCTTGCGGAAGTATTGATTGATATCCACGGGCAGCATGAACACCAATCTCTGCTTCATAAGAAAAAGCATATGGAGATTTTGGATGCTTATTGCGGCGGTGAATTTCTGTCTGCCGCAGAGGCTGTGGAAGAAGCTTACAGAGAGTGTAGCCGGCTGCGGAGAGAATTGTCGGAAGAGGCCATGGACGAGGAGACCAAGGAAAAAGAGAGGTCTCTGGCCGAGTTTGAATATAAGGAAATCGAGCAGGCTAAGCTTGCTGCCGGTGAGGATGAAGAGCTGGAGAGGCGCTACCGCCTGATGGCAAACGGCAGGAAAATCACGGAGAGTCTTGCGGAAAGTTATCAATATACGGGAAACGACAGCGGCGAGGGAGCAGGAAGTTCCCTGAGCAGAGCTCTGAGGGCACTGCGGAATGTGTCCGCCTATGATAAACGTCTGGGAGAATTGGAGGGACAGCTGTCAGAAATCGATAATCTGCTGGCTGACTATAACCGCGATGTGGCGGAATATATGAGTGACTGTGAGTTTGACGAGGAAGAGTTCGCCGAGGTGGAAGAGCGGCTGAACATCGTAAATCATCTGAAAGGAAAATACGGAAATACCATAGAAGAGGTGATTGTATACGGTGAGGAGAGACAGCGGATGCTGGAGAAACTGGCCGATTATGACGACTATATGCAGAAATTAGGTCAGAAGCTTGACAAAGCGGAAAAAAAGCTGCAAAAAGCTTGTAAAAAGCTTTCCGCTATACGCTGCCAAAACGCCGCGGTGCTGACGGAAAAGCTGAAAGAGGCTCTGGTACAGCTGAACTTCCTGACGGTGGCTTTTGAGGTGGCCGTCCGGCCGGAACAGGCGATTACTGCGAAGGGCTATGATGATGTGGAATTTCTGATTTCCACCAATCCGGGAGAAAGTCTGAAGCCTCTGGCACAGGTGGCAAGCGGGGGTGAACTGTCCCGGGTGATGCTGGCCATAAAAACGGTGCTTGCGGGAAGAGACGACATCGATACATTAATTTTCGATGAGATTGATGCCGGAATCAGCGGAAGGACGGCATGGCGGGTGTCGGAGCAGCTGGACACGGTGGCAAAGACCCATCAAGTCCTCTGCATCACCCATCTGCCTCAGATTGCGGCTATGGCGGACACACATTTTGTCATTGAAAAGAGCAGTACAAAGGATCATACAATCACCGATATCCATACGTTGGAGGAAGAAGAGTCTCTTGGCGAGCTGGCCAGACTGCTGGGCAGCGATGAGCGGACGGAGGCGGCTCTGTCCAACGCAAGGGAGATGAGGGCACAGGCCATGGAACATAAGCGGGAACGATAGTAGTCCGAATTGCTGTGAAAGGTAACACAATGACGTTACTGTTCACTTCGTTCACAGCAACCTATGCACAGAAATCGCAAAACAGCGATTTCGCGCATGTCTGTCTCGGGTTTATCACGCAGAAACAGCGTGAAAACACCTCGCGGCGACAGAGAGTGAACAGTAACACAATGACACAAAATGCATAAGTTTTATAAATATTTGCATGGACTTTGGAAAAAATTTCTATTATACTGTATTTAGAGCACAGCTGTATAAAGGTTTTAGGGAAAAACACAAAAATTTATTGGAAATACTTACCCTTGTATGCTATAATGTAAGTGCTTTCATAAAAAGGTAACACTCAATATCGGTCTAATCCCTAAAACAGCAAGGAACCGGATATTGAAGAAAGAGAGGCGTGTAAGGTGGAACTTAGAACAGCAGTATCACCAAGAGATGTGAAACATTATACCACGGAGCGTCTGCGGGAGGAGTTTCTGATTCAGAATCTCTTTGTCCCCGGCGAGATTAAGCTGGTATACAGCCACATTGACAGAATCATTACGGGTGCGGCAGTGCCTGTCCAGCCCATCACCCTGACCGCAGGGGACGAGCTTCGTGCAGAATATTTCTGCCAGAGGAGAGAGCTTGGCGTGATCAATATCGGAGGAGCCGGAACTATTACCGTTGACGGTAAGGTATATAAAGTCGGCTTTAAAGAGGCAATGTACATTGGAATGGGATCCAGAGATATCGTTTTTGCAAGTGACAATGCTTCCGAACCCGCAAAATTTTATCTGAATTCCGCCCCGGCACACAGAACCTGCCCTACCGTGCTGATTAAGCCGGAAGGCGCTGCGGAGGAAGGCGTAGTCATTGTCAAGGACGAGAACAAGGTGGAACTCGGTTCTCTGGAGGATGCAAACCACAGGGTAATCTGTAAGTACATTCTTCCCGGACAGGTTGAAAGCTGTCAGCTGGAGATGGGTATGACAAAGCTTGAACCCGGCAGTGTATGGAATACCATGCCATGCCACACCCACGACAGACGTATGGAGGTGTATCTCTATTTCGAGATGCCAGAGGATGCTTTCGTTATGCACTATATGGGCGAACCTGACGAGACGCGCCACATTGTTATGAGAAATGAAGAGGCTGTGATTTCCCCCAGCTGGTCCATCCATTCCGGCTGCGGTTCCAGAGCCTACACTTTTATATGGGGTATGGTCGGAGAAAATCAGGATTTTGACGATATGGACGGCGTAGCCATGAAGGATCTTATGTAGTTAAAAATAAAGATAAAGGAGAGGTAGAAATGGCAAACAATTATGTAAACAACTTTTCACTGGAAGGCAAGGTGGCTCTGGTAACGGGCGCTTCCTACGGTATCGGTTTCGCAATTGCATCCGCTTATGCTGAGGCCGGTGCAACCATCGTTTTCAACGATATTAAGCAGGAATTGGTGGACAAGGGTCTGGCAGCATATGCAGAGAAAGGCATTAAGGCTCACGGATATGTCTGCGACGTTACCAATGAAGAGGCTGTAAACGCTATGGTAGCTCAGATCGAGAAGGAAGTGGGCGTAATTGATATTCTGGTGAACAACGCAGGTATCATCAAGAGAATTCCCATGACCGAGATGACCGCAGAGCAGTTCAGACAGGTTGTTGATGTAGATCTGAACGCGCCTTTTATTGTATCTAAGGCAGTGATTCCTTCCATGATTAAGAAGGGTCACGGCAAAATTATAAACATCTGCTCTATGATGTCCGAGCTTGGCCGCGAGACCGTATCCGCTTATGCGGCTGCAAAGGGCGGTCTGAAGATGCTGACCAGAAATATCTGTTCCGAGTACGGCCAGTACAACATTCAGTGTAACGGCCTTGGCCCCGGTTATATCGAGACACCTCAGACGGCTCCTCTCCGCGAGAAGCAGCCTGACGGAAGCAGACATCCTTTCGATCAGTTTATCTGTGCAAAGACTCCCGCTAACAGATGGCTGAAGGCTGAGGAGCTGGCAGGTCCTGCCGTATTCCTCGCTTCGGAAGCATCCAATGCGGTGAACGGACATATCCTTTACGTTGACGGCGGTATCCTTGCCTACATCGGCAAACAGCCGGAATAGTCGAACATCACAAAGCCGAGCCAGCCGCGTGTCAGCCGCCATGCTTGCATGGGCGGCTGGCATGAGGACGATTCGGCGCGTGAAACGCCCTTGCAATACGGAGTGTTGCAAGGTGTGGTGTGAGTAAGTGCCGAGCCGCCATGCTTGCATGGGCGGCTGGCATGAGGACGATTCGGCGCGTAAGTATTATATTTAGGAGGCTTTTCCATGAAAATTGCTTTGATTAATGAAAACAGTCAGGCAGCAAAAAATGAGATGATTTGTGCAACCTTGAAAAAGGTGGTTGAACCCATGGGTCATGAAGTGTTTAATTACGGTATGTGCGGCGCGGAGGATCCCAATTCCCTGACATATGTACAGAACGGTATTCTGGCGGCTGTCCTGCTGAATTCCGGTGCGGCTGATTATGTGATTACAGGCTGCGGCACCGGTGAGGGCGCAATGCTTGCCTGCAATTCTTTCCCTAAGGTTTTATGCGGACATATTGAGTCTCCTCTGGATGCTTATCTGTTTTCACAGGTAAACGACGGTAACTGTGTGGCTCTTCCTTTTGCCGAGAACTTCGGCTGGGGAGGCGAGCTGAACCTTCAATATACTTTTGAAAAGCTGTTCTGCGCTCCCGGCGGCGGTGGATATCCCCCTGAGAGAGTGGAACCCGAACAGCGCAATAAAAAGATTTTGGATAAGGTGAAAGAAGTGACCCATACTGATATGGTGACAATCCTTAAGAATCTGGATCAGGAGCTGGTGAAAGGAGCGCTTTCCGGAGCAAAGTTCCAAGAGTATTTCTTTGCAAACTGCAAGTGCGATAAGATCGCGGCAGCCGTAAAGGAGATCCTTGCTTAATACATTGTCATGAAAACAGTATATAAGCGATTGATGATGAGTTTGTATCGGAGTGTTTCGCGTAAAACGCTTCGGAATGGAGGTAAAAATGGACGCAGTATTAGAACAAATCAGTAAAATCGGTATTGTTCCCGTTGTGAAAATTGACAGAGAAGAGGATGCGCTTCCTCTGGCAAAAGCTCTGTGCGCAGGCGGACTTCCCTGTGCAGAGGTAACTTTCCGTACCAGTGCGGCAGCAGGCGCAATTAAAATCATGACAGAGAACTTCCCCGATATGTGCGTGGGTGCAGGTACTGTCTTGAATGCGGAGCAGGTAGATGCGGCAGTGGAAGCAGGCGCAAAGTTTATCGTGAGCCCCGGTTTAAATCCCAAGACGGTTAAGTATTGTATTGAAAAGGGCGTGCCTGTTACTCCCGGTACTTCCAGCCCTTCCGATATTGAGCAGGCGATTGAGCTTGGTCTTGAAGTGGTAAAGTTCTTCCCCGCAGAGCAGTCCGGCGGTCTGGCTAAGATTAAGGCTATGGCAGCTCCTTATGTGAATATGAAGTTTATGCCCACCGGCGGCGTAAATGCTAAGAATCTTACCTCTTATCTGGACTTCCCCAAGATTATTGCATGCGGCGGCTCATGGATGGTTCCCGGCGATTTAATAAATGCGGGCGAGTGGGATAAGATTGAGCAGCTTACCAGAGAAGCGGTTCAGACAATGCTCGGCTTTGAACTGGCGCATGTCGGTATCAACGGCACCAGCGAAGAAGAAGCCGTTAAGATTGCCAACCGTTTCGGATTTATCTTCGGTATGCCTGCTAAGGTCGGCAACAGTTCCGTATTTGCAGGAAGCGCCGTAGAAGTATACAAGACTCCTTATCTGGGAGAGCACGGCCATATTGCCGTAAAAACGAACTATATCGACAGAGCAGTGAATTATCTGAGCACTGTTTTGGGCGTGGAAATTGCAGAGGATACTGCCAAGAGAGATGCTAAAGGCAACTTAAAGGCTGTTTATCTGAAGGAAGAATTCGGCGGATTTGCGGTACACCTTGTGCAGAAATAAGCGTGAAGGAAATCACTAAGCTCGGAAAGACCTCGCTAAGTGATTTCACGCTCTGCGGTGCAGAGCTTCTCCCCAAACTGCTAAAGCAGTTGGAAGAACGCAAGAGCAGCGTTCTTCCGGCCTTGCACCAATTCATAAATTGTTTGTGCCGACTGCGTCGGCATGGGGCTAAGGGTGAACGGAATGAAGTTTTTGTCTGTGCCGCATTGGGGGCATGGCAAAGGGAAAGCACTGGGTATTTTAGTCACTATTTTATAGGAGAAAGGAATTATTAAAATGGCAAAAGTTATTACAATGGGTGAGATTATGCTGAGACTGTCCACCCCTAACAACGAGAAATTTATTCAGGCGGATGAGTTTGATGTATGTTACGGCGGCGGTGAGGCTAATGTAGCTGTATCTTTGGCTAATTACGGACATGATGCAGAGTTTGTAACGGCAGTTCCCGATAATGAGATCGGTGAATGTGCAGTGGCTGCTCTCAGAAAGTACAATGTGGGCACGAAGAATATCGCTAAATGCGGCGAGAGACTGGGTATCTACTATTTGGAGAGCGGATCTTCCATGAGACCCTCCAAGGTTGTATATGACAGAGCGCATTCTTCCATTTCTACGGCAACCGCAGCAGACTTTGACTTTGACGCAATTTTTGAAGGCGCAGACTGGTTCCACTTTACCGGTATTACTCCTGCCGTATCTGACAGTGCGGCTGTGCTGACAGAGGAAGCATTAAAGGCAGCAAAGAAGCATGGTGTAAAGGTTTCCGTAGACTTGAATTTCCGTAAGAAGCTGTGGTCTTCCGAGAAGGCACAGAAGGTTATGAAGAATCTGATGCAGTACGTTGACGTATGTATCGGTAACGAAGAGGATGCAGAACTGGTACTCGGTTACAAGCCCGGTAAGACAGATGTAACGAGCGGTGATCTGGAACTGGCAGGTTACAAGTCCATTTTTGAGCAGATGGTGGCAGATTATAACTTTGAGTATTGCATTTCTTCCTTGCGCGTAAGCCATTCCGCTTCCGATAACGGCTGGTCTGCATGTATCTATTCCAGAGATACCAAGGAATTCTATCACTCAAAAGAGTACAGCATCCATCCCATTGTTGACCGTGTGGGCGGCGGTGATTCCTTTGCAGGCGGCGTAATCTGTGGTATGCTTGACGGCAAGGACTTTAAGGCGGCTCTGGAGTACGGTGTGGCAGCTTCTGCTTTGAAGCACACCATTCCCGGTGACTTTAATCTGGTATCCAGAAAAGAAGTTGAGACTTTGGCAGGCGGCGATGCGTCCGGCAGAGTGCAGAGATAGTAACAGACATAAAAAATTGCGGCTTTAGGGCAGCACTTATAAGACGGTATCGTAATTGTTTTCGGAAACGGTGTAGCTTGCGGGCTATGCCGTTTCCGTGTTTGGAAAAAGACAGGCAAAAGCAATCGCTTTATGCCTGTCTTTCTTTATACCCTGTATAGAGCTGCCCGTCTGTCAGGTTGTCGGTTCATACCATACCGTTTTTGAGCGGCAGCCTTTTGTCAGAGACTTTTATGTCCTTTATTACTGCTTATCTGCGGAGAAGTAAACAAAGAATACATCGCCGGTGGTATCGTCATCGAACATCTCAAGGTAAGAAATAGAGAAATCCTTGTTGCCTGCAGGAACTTCAAATACCAAAAGGCCGTTAATGCTCTTGCCGATTCCCAATTCGTACTCACCGGGCAGCATCTGATCATTCAATACATCGTTGAGATCGTAGGTGATGGGGAATCCGTATGCATCATCCGCATCATCATTCCATTGGATCTGGAAGTCAGTATCAAACATGGGAAGAGTGGAAGTAGCGGTATTCTTAATGGTAACGTCTGCTACCAGAATCTCGTTTCCTGCCTGAGGGGTATGTCCCTCATACTCGTCACAGAGATAAGCGCTGTTCACAGTGTAGTCAAAGAAGTAGGTATGCATGGTGTCACCCAGACGTCCTTCTGCATTACCGTTCTCGTCAGGGTAACCTGCACTGGTTGATGAACTGGAAGGAGTAGCAGCGGAAGAGCTTGCAGCACTGCTGGAAGGGGTGGTAGAACTTGCTGTTGAACCAGAGGTCCCGTTAAGAGTGCCATTGCTGCCACAGCCGGTCAGAACAGCTGCCGTTACTACAGTTGCTAAAAAAAGTGAAGCAAATTTTTTCATATCGATCCTCCGTATAAAAATTAATTATAGATATCACAAAGGCTATGTTATCACATTTCTTTAAATTTTACAATTCTTTTTATGAGAAAAGTCACGGTAAACGCATGCTTTATAAATAATCTATAAACAAATTTTTCTTCTTTTTCTCAATCAATACCTGTATTCAGCCCTCCAAGCACTTTATAAAGATAATCTGAGTCATACCCGCATTTCTTCCTTTTGCTTGCAATTC
>CAJUTJ010000114.1 GCA_910589655.1 uncultured Acetatifactor sp.
ATTGGAAAATCCAACACAGGACAAGCCTATATCGGAAAATCCAACATTGGAAAACCCTATGCAGGAAAATCCAACGCAATTAAATAAAGAACTATCAAGTAAAGATTTACAAAATAAAGATTTATTAAATAACCATTCCATTCCTATCCTTTCCACTCCCTTAACAACGGGAACGGCTACGCCGGAACGGAAAGGAAACGAATACACCAACATGGACGCAGTACGGGCTTATGAAGAAGTCATAAAGGACAATATCGAATACGCCTATCTGATACAGGACAGGAACATTGACCGGGGTATGCTTGACGAGATTGTTTCCCTCATGCTTGAAACCGTCTGCACCCGCCGCAAGGTGGTGCGGATTGCCGGGGACGACTACCCGGCAGAGCTTGTAAAGTCTAAGTTTATGAAACTGAACAGCAGTCATATCCAGTTTGTGATTGACTGTATGCACCAGAATACCACCAAGATACGCAACATCAAGAAATACCTGCTTGCGGTTCTTTTCAACGCACCAAACACCATTGACAGCTATTACACCGCCCTTGTCGCCCACGATATGGCAGAGGGCGCATTTTTCCAGAATAAGGAGGACGGCACACCATGAATATCAGACCGGGCGCATTAGTTTACGACAAGGCAAGCGGACGCTATGACATTCGCTTTGGGCTTGATGAATATTACGGGGGCTTGCATTGCGGACAATGCTTTGAAGTCTTTGACGGGGAACAGTGGCGGGCGACACGCATTGAAATGAACCTGCACCAGAAATGGTACTTAGTGGGTATCAAGACGGACGTACTGGACGGATTGCAGGTACGGGACAGCAGACACAGATAAGGGGGCGACCAGAAACAACGGCTGCCCCTTTTTCCATGCCCGCCGCCTGCACTACTCTGACACAAGAAAGGAGGAATGACACACCATGCAGGAGCAGATCAACGAAAAGACCGTTGCACTCTCAATCAAAACGGCAAAGCTGACCGCCGAAGTCTTACAAAAGGCTATCAGAAAAATGTTAAATGCACGGAAGAACAAAGCACCCAAGCAGTACAAAGGGAAACAGACTTTAAAGCACCTTATGAAGCAGAACACGGGCGTTTCCAGTATGGAGATTACGGACGCTAACATAAAGGCGTTTGAACCCATAGCCAAGAAATACGGGCTTGATTACAGCCTAAAGAAAGTCAAGGGCGAAGAACCGCCCCGCTACCTTGTTTTCTTCAAGGGGCGGGACGTGGACGTTATGACGGAAGCCTTTAAGGAGTTTGCAGCAAAGCAGCTAGGCAGGGAGAAAAAGCCGTCCATACGCAAGGCATTAGCCGCCTTTAAGGAAAAGGCTAAACAGATGAACCAGAACCGGGAAAAAGTAAAAAACAAGGACAGGGGGCGGGAATTATGAAACCGAACATCAAAAAGCTGCTTATCCTCAATGCGCCGTACCTGCTCTTTGTGTGGCTCTTTATGAAAGTGGGCGAAGCGTTCCGGCTCTCTCCGGGGGCTGACCTCTCCGGGAAGCTGCTAAACATCATGCAGGGCATAACAGCCGCCTTTGAAAGCCCCCTGCCAAGCCTTAACGGACAGGACTTTCTAATCGGCGTTGCCGGGACGGTTATCCTGCGGATTGCCGTCTACATGAAAGGCAAGAACGCCAAGAAGTACCGCAAGGGAGTTGAATACGGTTCGGCACGTTGGGGAACGGCAGAGGACATAAAACCGTACATAGACCCGGTATTTGACAATAATATCCCCCTCACGCAGACAGAACGGCTTACCATGAACAGCCGACCCAAAAGCCCCAAATATGCAAGAAATAAAAATATCCTTGTAATCGGCGGTTCGGGAAGCGGAAAGACACGCTTTTTCGTCAAACCGTCACTTATGCAATGTACGTCAAAAGATTTCCCGACTTCGTACATTGTCACTGATCCGAAAGGCACACTGATTTTGGAAACAGGAAAAATGTTACAGCGGTTCGGATATAGGATAAAAGCACTGAATACGATTAACTTCAAAAAATCCATGAAATACAACCCCTTTGCTTACCTGCGGAGTGAAAAGGATATTTTGAAGTTAGTCAATACCATTATCGCCAACACCAAAGGCGACGGGGAGAAATCCGGCGAGGATTTTTGGGTAAAATCGGAACGGCTTTTCTACTGCGCCCTTATCGGTTATATCCACTATGAAGCCCCGGAGGAAGAAAAGAATTTTACCACGCTGCTTGACATGATAAACGCCAGTGAAGCCCGTGAGGACGACCCGGAATTTCAAAGCCCCGTTGACCTCATGTTTGAACGGTTGGAGGAAAAAGACCCGGAGCATTTCGCCGTCCGGCAGTATAAGAAATTCCTGTTATCGGCAGGAAAGACACGAAGCTCTATCCTCATTTCCTGCGGTGCAAGATTAGCCCCATTCGACATTAAGGAGCTACGGGAGCTTATGGAAACAGACGAAATGGAGCTTGACACCATAGGCGACAGAAAGACCGCCCTGTTTGTCATTATCAGCGACACAGACGACACTTTTAACTTTGTCGTGAGTATTCTCTACACACAGCTATTCAACCTCTTATGCGACAAGGCAGATGATGTATACGGCGGGCGACTTCCCGTCCATGTAAGGTGCTTACTTGATGAATTTGCGAACATAGGGCAGATACCAAAATTCGATAAACTGATTGCGACAATCCGAAGCCGGGAAATCTCTGCGTCAATCATCTTGCAGAGCCAGTCACAGCTAAAAGCCATTTACAAGGACAACGCCGACACGATTATAGGGAATTGCGACACCACCCTTTTCTTAGGCGGCAAGGAGAAAACCACGCTAAAGGAAATGTCAGAGCTTTTAGGGAAAGAAACCATTGATTTATAC
>CAJUTJ010000115.1 GCA_910589655.1 uncultured Acetatifactor sp.
ATTTCTAACGCCTACTTCGTGAATGGTTAATCTGGCTACGTGAATCGCAGATTTTTTATTTTTAAACGCCCAAATCAGCCCTAAAGTTTTTCGCCATTCGTCCGATATAGGGGAAACGCAAACCGCCGTGTAAGCATATTACCTCTGATTTCCCCGCTTTCCAACTTATTATTTTCTGAACCGCTATAAAAATATCTGTGAAATTTGAAATGTAAAGAAATGAATTGTGAAATCCTAAGACATGAGAAAAAGGACTGCCGAAACAGTCCTCTATAATTTTATCATTTATCCATTTGTTTTTTACCGTTTTACTCGTATACAAACACGGAAACTCTGTATATTATCACGAAAACTCCCATCCTGTTTCCGTGATAATACAGGTAGTTTCCGTGTTTGTATATGGGTTTTGCCTGCGAGTATCGACCAGTCCTTTTCCCATTTATGCCATCTCCCTGAACGTGCCAGCCATCCCTCCCACAAGGCTTCACTGGCGCTGCATATTGCCCCTGTCATAATTGATAGACTGCTGTAAGCTGCTCTCGAATCGAATCCCTCAGATTATGCGTAATGATAATTACACCCAACTGAGGTGTATTCAGCAGGTTGTTCTCGATGTCTAAAGCATTTGCTTCATCCAGGGCAGATGTGCCTTCATCCAAAATAATGTATTGAACATTGCGAATCAGACCACGGGCCAGCGCAATACGTTGGCGTTGGCCGCCAGAGAGATTTTTACCATTTTCCTTGATCACAGTATCCAAACCATCAGGCAGGGAATTTACAAAATCCTCCAAGCGGCACTTTTTTATGACTGCCATGATTTCCCGGTCTGTAAAAGGCTGCCCTAATGTTATATTGAACCGAATTGTATCCTGAAACAGATATACCTGCTGATCCACATAGGCTATATGACGATGCAGGTTCTCCAGACAAATATGTTTCTGCTCCACCTTGCCATATCGGATGTCTCCAGTATAGCCGGGAAGCAAACCTAGAATGATTTTTGTCAATGTCGTCTTGCCACTGCCGCTTTCGCCCATAACCGCATATTTGCAGCCCGCATGGAATGAGTAATTGATGCCCTGCAGGATTACTTTATCACCATACTGGACAGAAACATTATGTAGTGTAATTTCGGGAATTTCATCAATGTTAGATTTCGCTGTATCAGGACAATCAGTATCCATTCTGAACTTTTCCCATAGCGGTTTAGATGCTTTCACTGCCATAAAAGACCGTACAAATGTCCCTGCGCCATTGAAGAAACTGCCTGCCAGATTTCCAACAGAAAGAACTGCACCGGCAGGCGTGGCTCCGGCAGCCGCAACTAATAAGGTTACAAGCAGAAGGATACACTGTCCAATCATGCTGACAGTGGAAATCAGGCTCTGAGCCGTCGTGTTGGTGCAATTGAAGCGATAGTCAGCCAATTCCGCTTTTTCAGATGCAGCAGAAATTCTTTCACAAATGCAATTACGCAAATTAGTCAGGAAAAAAATGGGGCTGCCCATTACCATATCTTTATAGCTTTCAACGCCAATCTCCATTGCAGCAGAGCGATTCTTATTTGCTTCCTGGAGATGTTTATTTGTCAGCTGCGGCAAAACAGAGATCACAACCAAAAGGGCAATTGCTGCGAGACCAATGAAGGGACTAAGCAGACAGGGCAGACCGCAGAGGCAAAGCATTATGCGCCTCTGCGGAATAGGGTGTAACGGTTACATCTGTATATCCAATTACGCCTCTTTACGAATGCCAAACATACCATTCAGCATGGATAACACTTTCTCCATGCTGCTTTCCTTGGAACCGGAAGCCTGCGCCAGCCTTTTCATTTTCGTTCCGGCTGTTTCTGGGGCATTCCCATCTGTCCCCTGCGGCTTTTTATTGTTTTTTGAGGAAAGCCCTTTCCCTCCTTCAGTTCTGAGCCTCTTAAACTCGCCCTCAATCATTCCCTTAGCATCCGCCCTGTCCGCCATCTTCTGGAATGCCCGGTCAAGCCCGCTTAATTCTTCTTCCATTGTCATTTTGCGGAAACCCGTCTCTGAATTTTCATCCTCAACATAACGCTCCCTTGTGCCGTCCTGGTAGCCCCGCACGATTTCATCATAAAGGTTGCCATACGCCCTGACGGAATCCTCCATCTGGTCTGCAATGGCGTATGCGCTTCCTGTCCTCTGCCCTTTCAGCTTTTCCAATTCTCCGGCCAGTTCACCGCCATAGGCGTTTGCGGCCAGTGCGCTTGCCGTCTGTTTTGCCTGCCTTATAACGCTCTCCTTATTCCCTTTTGCAATAACTCTGCCCGATGTCCCTTTTTCACGGGTCTGTTTCCGATAGCTCTCAATGCCTTCCTGCGAAATGGAAACCTTCACCGCATTGTCCGCCTTCGGTTGCAGCGCATCCTTTTCCTTCTCCTGCGGACTGGCCACTCTGCTATTCTGATACCATCCGCTTGCTGCACCCGCCTGGCTTATATTTCCCTCTATATTTACTGACATATCAAATCCTCCATTTCCAAATTTACGCCCTGAAATCCACTCCGCCG
>CAJUTJ010000116.1 GCA_910589655.1 uncultured Acetatifactor sp.
AAAAACAGGAATAATTATACTGAATTTAAACATACTTATACCTCCACATAAGCACTAATAATTTTCACCTATATAGAAATAAAGAATAATCAGAAGTTATCTTCATCACAATCTACCGGATAATCCCGAATTATCCTTCAAGACTCCAGCAGCCCGCCAATTCAGGCGGGCTGCCGATACATAATTAACCGAATTACCTATATCTGAAAATCCTTCCTTGGATGCTTTGTGGTAAGAATGTACCTTTGTTTGGATGTGGCCACATGAGTATAGATTTCCGTAATATTAATGGAGCTGTGGCCCAGCATTTCCTGAATATACCGGATATCCACATCTGCCTCCAACAGGCTGGTGGCGAAAGTATGGCGGAACATGTGCGGGGTGATATGTAATTCGATATCGGCAAGGGAAGCATACTTATTTATCATGCGCCGTATAGACTGATCCGTCATTGCACTGCCGTTTTGATTGGTGAAAAAGTAATTACATTGGCGAATCTGCTTGGAAAAGCTTTTGCGGTATTCCTTCAAAATCTCTACTACATCATTGTTTCCGATTTGAATAATACGCTCCTTGGAGCCCTTACCGTGTATCAAAATGGTGCAGTCATATAGGTCAACATCTTGAATCTGTAATGCACAAAGTTCGGAAATCCTCATTCCTGTGGCAAAGAGGACTTCTATGACAGCAGCGTCCCGCAAAGCATTTTTTTGTTGATAATGTGTTTTGGCATTTTGCTGCTGGCTGTAGATAGCGCTTAAAAAACTTTCCACAGTATGGAGAGGAATCGTTTTGGGGAGGGTAATAGGTTCTCGAAATTTCACACGGATTTTATTAAAAGGATTTTGAATAATGATTTCTTTATATTCTAAATAGTGGAAAAAGGCTTTTAAAGATGCAATTTTTCTTTTGGCTGTTTTAGGCCGATATATTTGATGCAGCCTGCCAATGTACTTTTCCAATAAATCAGGAGTGACTTCCGAAAGGTTATCAACAGTGATTTGTTCTATAAATTGGGTTAGGTCAATCCGATACGCTTTTATAGTTTTGAGATCCAGCCTTTTTTGCAGCCGACAGTATTCCAAGTATTTTTCCTTTTGCTTTTGTAAAATGTTCATGCATAAATCTCCTTTGTTTTTTTATTACAGATATATCGCATAAGGAGAAGGAAGGCAATAGTATTTTTTAAGATCCGGTCACAAGGGTTCGGATGAGTTATATACTGCTGTCCCGTAGGTTTTGTATATCATATACAACGATAAGTGTTGAGCAAGCCTAATGAACTGTTCACCTGACACTCTGGCAGATTTTTACCGCCTTGCAAAATGAAAGTTTATTCAGCGTCATTTGGCTGAAAATGAATGACACAGTATACTAATGTATTGTCTGCATTAATTTTAAACAAATTATCCTTCCATAAGATATCATGCCATGTTATACTGAAAATCAACGGCGGTGGCAACTATGGCAAGACCTAAGACATATATTATTAAGCTCAGACACTAGAATATGCAATATATTTCAAGTATATGCAATGGAAACTCTTTTCCGGAAAAGCATATATTTTATAATCAAAGTTAGAAAGTGGAACATAAAAACGAGGGGGGAAAGAGTAATGAAAGAACATGAAGCGGAGCGATTGGCGGAACCTGTTGTAAAAGAGATTGTAAACTGCATATCTGAAAAACGCTATTCGGATATCGGTAAATATGCCGAATTCAAAGGCATCTCATTGTCTGATTTTGAGGAACTGATTGAGGGCTTCTTAAAAATTAATGAGTTGCCTTATATGGATCGCTTTGAGGTTCCATGCACTTTTCATCCCCAATATGAATATCATCAGCTGCATTGTATCGTATATAGTGATGGCAGAGGCTTTCATGTAGATTATGATTTGACAACGGATGGGGAATTAAATGACTTAACCTTGCAAATGGATTTTTTGTTTACGGAATCAGGCTCGTTAGCGGCTAAGGTTTTAGATGCACATGTGATGTAAGGATTTTTAAAAGCCGGATATTTTATGGTGTATCGGGCAGGCTGCTATGGCGGCCATATAAGGGCAGCCGTTAAAATGTCTATGCTGCCCTTGGCGGTATTGCGGAAATTGTGGAAGAAGGAAGCTGGTGTGCTGACATGTTCATATTTCGTCAAATAGCTCGCCTGAATTTCCGTCTGCCGCGCTGGCTTCACTCAACGATGCCTTGTGCTCGCCTCGTTCAGTTGCCTTGCAGGCTAAAAATTTATTTGGTGCTAATTTGACTGAAAATGAAAAAGTCAGCACGCTTGGAAGAAACTTTACATCTCATCCAGATATAGTTGAACCCGGTTTTGTATAATCTCGGCTGTATCCTCCGCTGTCTTGTCGCCTGCCCAGAAGCTCCCTGTTTCTTCATAGATGATAGCCAGAATGGAAGTATAAGTGTCATCCCAATATGCATTTTCAGCCATATACAGCAGCGATTTCTTATCCGCAGCGCTAACCTTCGGGTATTCCTGCCAAACTTCCTTCGTAACGCTGTTCATGTCTCTTCCGGGAGAGTTTTCGGAGCGCCGCTCCCATTCATTGAACTGCCTTGTGATATAGGCGTCAAATGAATCTTGGCGCACCGGAAAATGATCATTTATGGAGTCTGTCTGTATGGAGCTTTGATACGTTTCGGAAAGCAGGTATTCTATAAAAGCCCATGCTCCGTCTTTGTTTTCGGAAGCGCTGTTTATGGCCAGCACATAGTCCGGCTCAAAACAATAATATACCACATCCGAGGAGTTAGGGTAACCTGCAAAAGAAGCAAAATCTTCATAGGCATCCCTATATTCTACATATCTGCGCACATCGCCTATCCAAAAGCGTTCGGTTAAAGTTTTCCCGTCATGAAGCCACTGGCAGGCTTCTGTGGACCACTCGGCATAATCCGCAGACTGTTTTCCGTCCGTCACCCGTCGGATGCTGTTCAATAGATTTATAAAGCGTTCAGTGTCAAATGAGCACTCTCTGTTTTCCCAATTAAGAAAATGATCCATATCCGCAGAAAGAGCATATTCCATAACCATAAGGGAGTTTATTTGAGGCATAAGCAGCGCTTCCGGATTTCGTTCTCCAAGATCCAGATATTCCTCCGGAGTCCAAGACCCATTGTCCGTATTTTCCTGTGCCGTAATAAGTCCGTGGATCCGGAACTGTGTAAACAGACAATAAATGTTTCCGCCCTTGCTGCAAGCGTTCCTGACGGAAGGAATCAGGTCTGTCTCATGGATCACTTGACTTTCTGCAAAATAAGGAGATAAGTCCTCCAATACTCCTTTGGCGGCCAGTATAGAACTGTTCATTAGGTGAAAGCCATCCGGTCCTTCGCCCTTTAACAACTCCATGTACAAATCCTGAGAGCTGTCATAATACCGTATTTCAATCTGGTACTGTGAGTTGTACTTATTAAAATCTTCTGCCATAATAGCCAGTCTGGAGGATTCGCCCTGAGAGATATGTTCATAGCTTCCTATTACAATAGTTTGTTTCTCCGTGATTTCAGAAATATCCTTTTTCTCTATATAAACAAGCTCTATGCCCTGACCGTTTTGCCGAGAAACCATCACATACAGACGGCCATCTCCCAAAATACTGATATCATCAACATTGTAATTTTTTAGTCCTACGCCGGAGTCTCCCCAGCCAAGCAGCATATGCACACTGCTTTCTACAGGATCCAGCGTCCACAGGCTGTCACTGTCTGAGACTAGGATTCCTTCATTGAAGCCGCTGTAAACATCTAAGGATGCATTTGTATCAAATTGTAATTTTGATTCCGCACTAAGGGAGGCATCGACCATATTTATTTTGCGCAACAAAATTTCATTGTTAATAGATAGATACAAAAATACTCCGTCTTCTCCGGCATTTGCCAGCCCGATATCGGCACCTTGGTACTTTTCTGCATTCCAGCCGTCATTGCCAATACATAGAAATACTCCTTTTTCGTTAAAAAGATATAAGTTTCCTGCGGTGCTTCGTACAATAAGCTCACCGGAAGAGTTGACGGTTCCTTGACGGATATATCCGGTTTGCTCAATGTCCTCCAGTAATTGCTCTGCCGCTTCTTGCGGCAAAGGAATATCGTATATGATATTCCCCTCAGAGGATTCTTTTTTTATGAACAATTGCGTTTGTGTCTGAGAGGATATTGGCTCGTTATATTCATAATAAATGTAATACAAGTTCAGAACCTTATCCGCTGTAAAATAAATAAGTTCTTTATTCTCCAAAGAGGCAATTTCCATGGCATCCATATCATTTCCTGATTTTCGGTAAATAGCTGTATTGCTCCATTTCCCGATGTCTTTGTTCCAATCGCCAGTCCGGTAAAATAAGCATTCCCCCATTAACATGGGACTTTGCATCCCTTCTGCAGAAGCCCCTTTTTGATCAAATACAGCTATATTTGTTACAATGTCGGAAGGTTTTGAATCTACGGAATCCGCTATAGAACAGCCTGATAGACTGAAAAGTAATATTATCAGAAGAAAATAGCCCAACTTGTTGTTCATTGCACTCCTCCGTTTTGGTTGAAAATATTTTAGCCCAATCAAATTCCAAAGAATCACTTATAAAAAATATGATTCTTTGGAATAGTAATAATTAATACATTCATAAAGCTAATATAAAAAATCTAAATAAAATATAATTATTGTTTGTATTTCTATTAAGTGTTTGAGCAGTACGTATGAGTTTCTGTTTTAAGGTAAGTTTGCTCAATTAAGTAATGACAATACTGACATCTGGTTACGTCAAATAAATCTCGTACCTCTGTAATATCTGAACGTCCGGTACCGTGTACGCATGGTACTTTTTCTAATATAACCCAATTACCTTCTGTAGCGTTGTAGAAGCTAGTATTACCACATTGAACACATGATTGTCTCATAGTCTTTTCTTCATTTGTGTACGCATGTACTGGGATATTGCTAATGCAAAAAATTAATAGCGCACATAATAAGAAGCTTCCTTTAATAAAAGTTTTGCCATATCTTTTCATAAAAATATTCCTTCCATGTTTAAATGTTTTTAAAAGTAAATAGTGTCTATTTCATTTTCAACGGAATCCCTTCTTTTATGAATATTTAATCATTTAAAATCACATTAGATATTTATTTGATTATAAATTAAATAACTATATATGTCAATAATCTATTATTAATATATTTTGTGGGCGTTTTTGATTCTTTGAGGTGGATATATTGATGTGTTAAGCCGATTGGGGATATTAGGGAAATCAAATTAGTAATCACCATTGAGGCTCTTTTACTTAATTGCTTCCTCCAGTTTTTCATTCTCATCTTGTTTCCGGATGTTCTTCTGGATCGTTGCATAAATATGAACATGATCAACATAAACTTTCCTCTCTGTCAGTTATGTTGCCTTTATTTCACAGAGTTTCTTCACAATTTCCATTATGGGCTTTTTATTGCTTTCGTACATCATCTTTTTACGATGCTTCGGAATAAATACTATTTGGTATGTGCAGTGTAAATAAACCATATATTTTTTAATTGACAACCGTCTAAACGGATGCTATATTAAAAACAAAAAATCAGGTTTTGAAATAGGAGGTTTCCCATGTAATGCTATATTCCAATAATTTAATATGGACAAAACCCCAGACACTGTAAAGTCTGAAAATACCTATTTATGAAGTAAACAAGAGGTATAGAAATAAAAGACAGTGACTGTTATTTTGTGTTCATAAAATTGGAATATCGGGGTATTGGCTGAACAAGCTCCGGAACAGCATGGAATTTCTCCAAACACAAACAAAAAAGGATAATGATATACCGTTGACAGACGGCTGTCTGTCGCCAGTGGCGGTATTGTTATTTGTGTACGCTGTGAAAGATATTCCTTCACGGCTTTTTTTGTTGCAGCAATTTACTGCAAACACCGAACAATAAGCAACGGCTGCGTCGGCATGACTGGGAAGTGTGAAGGAAATCACTAAGCTCGGAAAGACCTCGCTAAGTGATTTCACGCTCTGCGAGCAGAGCTTCTTCACACGGAAGAACGCAAGAGCAGCGTTCTTCCGGCCTTGCACCAATTCATAAATTGTTTGTGCCGACTTTGTCGTCATGTTTGGAAGGTTGAAAAAATTTGTGCCGAAGCGTCACAAATTCTATGATGGCAGAGCGAAATCTGATATTTCGCTCGCCTCCTCAGCGTAAAACGCTTCGGAATGGAGGAAAAGATGGAACAAATATATAAATATCCGAGAACCAGACATTTGGAAGGTTCCAGAGAACAGTTGGGTGATGAAGACCTAAAATGTGTAAAGTATGATGATATACGGGGAAAATATTTAGTTTTGGAAGAGAAGGTGGACGGTGCAAACTGCGGTATTAGTTTCGGCGGGGACGGGAAAATGTATCTGCAAAGCCGCGGGCACTTTCTGAACGGCGGATACGGGGAACGCCAATTTGACTTATTCAAGCTATGGGCAGGCTGCTTTGAAGACAGACTGTGCAGGCTTTTAGAAGACAGATACGTTATGTATGGTGAATGGCTCTACGCGAAGCATACTGTATTTTATGACCGGCTGCCGCATTACTTTATGGAGTTTGATATTTTTGACAAAAAGGAGGAGCGATTCTTTTCCACCCGTAAACGTAGGGAATTTTTAAGCGGCGCCCCTTTTATACAATCGGTTCGTGTATTGACAGAGGGATACTGTGAAACATTGGGAGAGATTGAAAAATGGATAGCCCCCAGCCTGTTTATATCCAAAGACCCGGAGCGAAGCTTCCTTGCACAGTGCCAAAAGAGCAAGGCGGATTCCGGATTGGCTGTCCGGCAGACGGATTTGTCTGGGATTATGGAGGGGATATATATTAAGGTGGAAGACGGTGACTATGTAACGGACCGCCTGAAATTTGTCAGAGGTTCCTTTCTCAATACCATCCTCGACTCGGAGAGCCATTGGGTAAACAGACCCATTGTGGCAAATTGTCTGGCAGACGGAGTTGATTTGTTTTGCCTATAGGAAGAAAAGTGTCCCGATAAGGTATGAGACATAAGAGGAGCATAGAAATGAGAAGGAAAATCAGAAGAATCGGAAAGTATGAGGAGCTTAGATATCAAAAAGGTATTTTGGCTCATTGGAACATATTGGGAAAGCCGGAAATTAAGAGTGGCTATGATGTGTCAGGATATGGCTGTGTTGTTTTATTGACAGGAAGGAGGGGAGGCCTATGAATCAGATAATCCTTAAGGGAATCCGGGACAGCGATTTTTCTTTGGGCTGGCTTGCCCGGAATTGTTCCGGGCTATCCCGGCTGAAAAATATTCCCCAAAACCCGGAATACCATGGGGAAGGAGACGTATACCAACATACGGAGATGGTATGTGGAAAGCTGGTGGAGCTTCCTGAGTGGAGGGAGCTGGAGAAAGAGGAACAGGAGCTTTTGTTTCTGGCGGCGGCATTCCATGATATCGGGAAGGCAGTCTGCACAAAACAGGAGGATGGTCAGTGGGTATCCCCAAAGCATACTATCATTGGAGAAAAAGAGTTCCGCAGGATAGCATATAAAGAGGCGGAGCAGTTTGGATTGACTTTTCGACAGAGAGAAACGGCGGCAAAGCTGATTCGATATCACGGACTGCCCGTGTGGTTCTGGACAAAGCGGAGGCCGGAACTTGATTTATTGAAAGCGGCGGAAAGTATTCCGCTGCGGCTCTTATATCTGCTGTCAAAGGCGGATGTTCAGGGACGGATAGAAAAGCAGTCCGGGAAAATGGAAGAAAATGTGGAATTGTTTGCCGATTATGCAAGAGAATCAGGTGTCTGGGAAAAGCCCTTTTTATTTGCAAATCCATATACAAAATATCAATATTTCCACAAGGAAGGGTTATGGCAGGAGGCCGAATTATATGACGATACGGAATTTGACGTGATTTTAATGTCCGGGCTTCCCTTGGCCGGAAAAGACAGCTGGATTGGAAAAAACGGAAAAGAAATGCCCGTAATTTCTCTGGACGAAATCCGCGAAAAAATGGGGATATCACCGACGAAGGGCTCCGGCAAGGTAGTACAGGCCGCTTTGGAAGAGGCAAAAAATCTGCTGCGTAGAAAAGAACCGTTTATCTGGAATGCCACCAATATTATTCAGGAAACCAGACAGAAGCTGGTGGGGCTATTCGCCGGATATGGAGCCCGGGTGCATATTATGTATTTGGAAGCGCCTTATCGGGAGCTGCTTGCCAGAAACCGGAAAAGAGAACGCTATATCCCGGAGCTTGTTTTGGAGGATATGATTAAAAAAATGGAGCTTCCGGCTCCTTGGGAAGCATATGATGTGAAAGGGAGTATCATGGAGTAGAATATGCCCACATGTCTTTGCATGGGAAACGGGGAAAAGCAGCCTGTTTCGCGCCATTGCCAGCACTGGCACTCCATTTCGATGTTGGCGGAAAGGATCAAATTGAAATGGAGGGGGCGGGGAGCGGCAGCGGGCCTCTGGACATGGTGTCCAGAGGATCCGGAACAGAAACACGTCCGCACAGCGCAAGGCTATACGGACGTACCGGGACGACAGGATTTTACAATTTTCGCAGTTGTGGACAGAGTTTTCCACTGGAGAAGTCAGACTTTTTTTGATAAGTACCTATCTACCTTTAATCGCATGGCGGCATCCTTCTACATGCCGCCTGCAAACACAAAACGGCGGCTTTGAATAATCAAAACCACCACTGGAAACAGCTTTGAACATAGGAGAACGGTCTGCCCGGCAGCGGTTTTTCTTTTCTGCCGCTGGGCAGACATTTTTCTGATTATTGAGTTGCTTGCTTTTTATGTTGGCTGGAAATCAGAACGTACAGCGCAGACCATGCAACACAGTGAATTGCGAGAATACCAACATCTTTTACCGCTGTCCCCAAGGATCCGGCAGATAAGGCCATAATGCCGTCAAAGGCGGGATGGGATGGAACGATGTTACAAATGATTGCCAGCGGACCGCTCACCCCGATCAGAGCGCATACAATGGGTACTGCAATAAACACAAGCATGACGATCTTGATATAGACCACGCCGATCATCAGTCCCTCGGAGAGTTTGCCGATAAACAGCCCGATCAGCGCCGCCACAAAGGACGACAGAATGATCAGCGCAAGCATTATTCCAAAATTCTGCCAGGACAATCGGAAACAGATACACGCCGTTACAATAGAGGACAGACTGCCAAAGAGGAAGCCCACCACGACTTTCTGCAAAATGTACTGGCTGGGCGTCATGGGTAAAATCTCGTTGATAAAAGCCACACCGTCCTCTTTCTCGGAAATGATGTTCATGGCGTTGAACGTACAGCCCATGAACATAGCGACGATCAGCACAGCGGGAATAAAAATGCCTTGAAAGTTTTCCAAAATATCGGGCCGCTCCAACACATGGACTTCTGCCTGTTCAGCGTCTCCTCGCTTCTCATAGAGGGCCGGGAGGGCTGCTGCCGCCTGCCGAAAAATGTCCAGCTCGTCCCCGCTGATCGCAGTTTTTATGCTGTCACCGTCCGCTTTTACGCCGATCACATTGGTGGACGGCTCGTTAATGGCGGCGGCCAGTTCTTCCTGTGTCCCATAAGCTGTCACCGGGCCGTACCGCTCCAGCCATGTGATTGTCTGTGGGGACAGGTCGTTTTCCAATACACTGAAGTGCAGTTCCCCCAGGCTGGACAGGTCAATGGAACCCATAAAATTTAGTGCCACGGCGACCAAGATGGGCAGCAGGAACGTCATCAAGCAGAATTTATCCCGCAAAACACTTTTCAGTTGATATTTTAAGCCTTTCACGCCTCACCCCTCCTTTCCGATTTCC
Source organism: uncultured Acetatifactor sp. (assembly GCA_910589655.1). GTDB lineage: Bacteria > Bacillota > Clostridia > Lachnospirales > Lachnospiraceae > Acetatifactor. Next base: position 9,852 of record CAJUTJ010000116.1, read on the forward strand.
CGGTGAAATGCAAGTCGCACCACAAGGAACAGCAGCACGATCATACCGACAGCGCCGACATAGTAGACAGGAGAAATGTCCGCTCCAAAATAGGCGTTTTTCAGGCCCATATAGACGTGATAGAACGGATGATAGCCGATCCAGTCAAATTTGATTGATGTATTGGCGGATAAAAATACGGGGGTCGCGGCGAAAATGGCGATCACCAGATAGGCCAGCGTAAATTGCCGGAAGTCTTTCAACAGCAGGGCGCAGAGCAAACCCACCAAAGCCATAATCAGCGACAGGATCGCCGTCTGGAGCAAGACGGCGGGCAGTATCGCCGTTCCGTCCGCAGGCCCCATATTCAGCAGGGTAAGCAGCACCGCAAAGGCCAGATCGGAGAACAGGAACACCGCCAGCTTGGACAGGAGGAACAAGTCCTTTCGCACCGGGAGAATGGCGTGGACACGAATGACCCCCATGCCCTTTTCTTTGAACAGTACGGCGGCGATGCCCAAAAATCCCACAGCGGCCAGCTCAAAAAACAGCAGTTCGCAGGTGATCTCTTTCCTCGCCTTTTGTTCCGGCGTATTTGTGCCAAGTACCTCCGGGGTACGGCTGGCCGAAGGCCGTAGTAAAGACAGGGCGTAGTCCGCTCGGTGGCGGTCAACGTGTTCCGCTCCCTTATAGAGTACCACTCGTACTTCCCCGGCGCTGGCGTCCAGCCCCACGCCGTTGGCATCGGAGAGCAGGATGGCGTCCATATCCTCCATGGAGGAAACGGTCTGCACCAGGGGTGATTTTTCTGTCTGTGTCCCGTCGGGGTCGTACAGATATACATTGTAGGGCGGCATCTGCATGAAACGGATATAGCCTAGATTCACATAGGCTGTATAAAGGATAAGAAAGCCTATCGTCATCAGAAAAAATTTCCCCGATACCAGCATCCGGCAATCCTTTTTGAACAAGGCGCAAAATCCTTTTCCCATCAAGACAGCCCCCTCCCCGTATACTGGATGAACATATCCTCCAAAGTCGGTTCTTGGGAGTGGATGCTGATGATCTCGTCATGGGCAAAGGAAATGCCTGCCTCCAATTCCGGGGGCTCTACGGTTTTTGTTTCCCGCTGTCCCTGATACAGATAGTCGATCACGATCCGGTGATTGCTGTTTTTCTCTTTTAGACGCTTGGGCGTATCCAGGGCTGCCAAATTTCCATTGGAGATAAAGGCCACCCGGTCGCACAGTAAATCGGCGTCTACCATGTTATGGGTGGTGACAAAAACCGTCGTTCCCTTTTTGCGCTCCTGCTCAATGATCTTTCGGAACAGTACCGCGCCGGAGGGGTCAAGGCCGCTGGTGGGTTCGTCCAGAAACAGCAGCCGGGGGCTGCTCACCAGCGCCCGGGCCATGCTCACCCGCTGGCGCATCCCCTTGGAGTAGGAGGACACCGGCTTTTTCAGAAAGTCCGGCTTAAATTCCAGCGCATCCAGCAGCTCCCCCACATCCCGCCGCTGCTCCATAGGGTAGAAAGAAGCGAAATAGTTCAGATTGTCCACGGCGCTCAAATTGGCGTACAGGTAGGGAAACTCAAACAGAACGCCGATCTTCTGAAAAAATTCATGGCCGTGGGGGTTGGAAATGTCCTGCCCGAACAGGGAAACCTTACCGCCGTGGCCTTTTAATATCCCGGTGAGTATCTTTTGCGTTGTGGACTTCCCGGAGCCATTCGGCCCCAGGAAGCCGAAAATCTCCCCGTCCTCCACGGTGAAGTCCAGACCGTGGAGGGTCTGCTTGTCTTTGCCGTAGGAGAACGTCAGGTTTTTAACCTCGATCACTCGTCGTCACCCCACTTTCCGCGCTGGCCGTTCTTCTCCCGCTGGCGCCTGCTCCACCACTTCATAAACTTGACCTTGAACGGGATGGAGATGATCAGCGCCGCCACGATTACCAGCCACCAGTACCACGCTAAACCTAAGAACATAAAAAACCCTCCTTACTTGTGATAAGGAGAGTTTAGGTATGCGTTGTGAAATTGGTGTGAGGCCGTTGTGAAATCCGTGTGAAATTATTCTGTGACGGGGATGGAGAAATAGAACCGCACTCCGCCCGCTTGGTTTTCCGCGCCATAGGGAAGATTTTGCATGGACAGGATCTGCGCCACAATAGACAGTCCCAGCCCGGAGCCGCTGTATGACCCACCGTTGACCCGATAGAACTTTGTCCATATTTTAGGCAGGTCACTTTCTGGAATGGGCCTGCCCTGATTGAAGATGGAGAAATGCAGCGCCCCATCATCCACTGTCAGTTCCAGCCGCAGAACGCCGCTGGGATACACATTTTTCTTGGCGTTGACAATCAGGTTGTCCAAAACCTGCTCCATACGCCGCCGGTCTGTCCGCACAAAAACCTTTTGCTCCAGCAGCTCATATTGCAGTTCAAAATTGGTGTCCGGGGTATCGATCAGGAGCCGCCCGGCCACCGTTTCTACCAGCTCTACAAAGTCAAACCGGGAAATGTTCAGGCTTGCGGCCCCGCTCTCCAGCGCCGACAGATCCAACAGGGTCACGATCAGGTCATTCATGCGCTCTGCTTCGGAGACGATCACCTGGGCGTATTTCTGCTTTTTTGCCTCGTCCGTCTCGTCCTGCAAGCCCTCGGCGTAGGCCCGGATGATACCCAGCGGGGTTTTCATCTCATGGGAAAGGCTGTCCACCAGCTCTTTGCGCTCGGCCAGAAGAAGCCGCTCCTTTTCCACATCCTTTTCAAGCTGTATGTTTGCGTCCTCCAGACGGACAAGGGTCTGCTGCAGATTTTCAGCCATTGTGTTCAGGCTTGCAGACAGTTCCCCAAATTCATCTGTCGAAACGAAATTGCAGGGGGCAGAAAAGTCCAGCCTTGCCATACGCTTTGCGGAGGCGTTCAGCTTGTCAATCGGTTTTGTGATAAAGCGGCCCATAAAAAGGTCGATACCGATAATCAGCAGAAAGACAAAACCCAGCCAGATTAGAAAAGAAGCATCTCCACTGACCGGCAGGCCGGTGGAGAGGATGTAGGAAAAAATCAGCGCACCCCCCGCCAGCTTGGAGAGCATCAAAATCTTTTTCCGAACAGTACGGAGTGAAAACAGCTCTTTCATACCGCCACCTCGAATTTATAGCCGGAGCGGATCAGTGTGACGATATGCCGCCCCTCGTCCCCCAGCTTTTGCCGCAGGGTCTTGATGTGGGTGTCCACGGTTCGGGTCGTTCCCTCGAAATCATAGCCCCAAACACGGTTCAAAAGCTGCTCCCGATTGAATATCTGCCCAGGGTTTGCCATCAGAAAGGCGAGTAGTTCATACTCCTTATGGGTCAAGGTGATCTCCTGACCGTCCAGATAGACCTTGTGTGCGTTGGGGTGGAGCATGATCTTCCCGGCAATGATTGCTCCGGCAGAAGCGGGGGAGAAACGGCGCAGGAGGGCGTTCACTTTTGCCAGCAGCACCTTGGGGCTGAATGGCTTTGTCATATAGTCGTCCGCGCCGTAATCATAGCCTTTCAGCTTGTCGTCCTCCGCACCTTTGGCGGTGAGCATGATAATGGGCATATCGCTCATTTCCCGCGCCATCTTGCAGACGGAGAAGCCGTCCAGATGGGGCATCATCACATCCAGGATCATCAAATCCATAGGATGATTTTTCAGCGTGACAATGGCGTCTATGCCGTCGTCAGCGGTAAAGCAGGTATGACCGCCCTTTCGCATATAGTCCACAATAATGTCCTGCATGGCCTTTTCATCTTCGACAATCAAAATATTTGGCATAGAGCCTCCTAATCACTGGCTGATTTTATGTTCCCTTTCATTATATTTTGCTTCACCTAAAAATGCAAGAGTGCCTCTTTTGCGTGACAAACCCGAGGGCAACCTGCGCTAAACGGCAAGTAGGGCGAGTGTAACCACAATAAGCATTTTCGCCTTGCGAAAATGCTTATTGTGGACCCAAACCCGCTGGAAACCTCTGGACACGGTGTCCAGAGGCTTCCCCATCTGCGGTTTGTCGCTTCGCTCCATTGTGCTTTTTATTGCCGCATCAACGCTGGCTTTCCGGGAAGTCTGACTGCCGGAACATACTGCATTTACAGCAGCTATCCGGCTTACAAAATCAGATTCCAAAAGATTTCTTTGTGTCTTTCCTGCTATCCATGATGGGCGCTGCTTTGGCTTCGATACGCATCAAACAGAGTGCTTTTCTTGCCTTATGGCATTTTAATTGGATTGTTCATATCCGCATAAGTGGCCGTATGGCTCTCGCTTTTAAACAACTAATTTATTCTAAGGAAACGCTGATTAAATCATCGTTTCCTTAGAGCCTCCGGCGGATGCGCACGGATTTGCAGCAGTTTATGCTGCTCCGCAGCGCAAATCCGGCGCGGGAAACGCTTTAATCAGCGTTTCCCTAAGCAAAGATTCCCCCTTGCATAGCAAGGGGGAATCTCAATTAAACCTAATCTTCCTGTTTCAACAACTGTGTCATTTTATCAACCATCTCATTAATAATACCTGCTTGTGTTGCTACTTCCGTCGTATCATTCGCATTGCTTTCAGCCATGGAATTTATTGAATTAAACTGTTCATTTTCATTTCGTATGCTTTCGGCAATATCCTGATTAATAGAAATAGTCTTTTTAATTACTTCAGATTGCTTTGCATGAGCTTCGCCCATAGTATTTATTGTTTTCACTGAAGTATTCAACAGTTCTGTCATATCCCGCATGCTTCGAAATACATTTTCAAAATATTCGTTTTGGGTACTAAGCTTCATAGAATTTTCATCCACCTGCGCCGTAATATCTTTGACATTCTGCTGAATCCGTTCAATAACTGTTTGAACAACCTGTAAGGATTGTTGCGTATTATTTGCAAGATTTCCTACTTCTGTTGCAACAACCGCAAATCCTTTCCCCGCGTGACCGGCTCTCGCGGCTTCAATAGAAGCGTTCAAAGCCAATAAATTTGTGGATTCGGAAATATCACTTATAAGGTTCAATGTTACATCAATTTCCTGCACTGCCTCAGATAACCTTTGGGTTATGTCCGTTGTTGCTTTTATTGATTCCGACACTTCTCCGTTGATTTTATGTAAATTGCCAAGAAGTCTCTCATTTTCAACAGATTTATCCAACAAATCTTTTGAAACCTGCTCGACCTTCTCCACATTATCAGCAACAACACTTTCCCATTCGCTTAACTCTCCGAGATTATCCATACTTTCGTCCGTTTTAGAACTAAGCAGATTGCTGCTTGCAATCAACTGTTCACTTGTAGCGGCTAATTCTTCCGCAGAAGCACTTTCATTGTCTGATACTTGAGAAAGTGATAAACCTGCTGTATGCAAATTTTCCGATAATGTCTGGACGGCTGCAAGAACACTTGTAACATGCTCATTATTTTTTTCTAATTCGTCTTTTTTTGCATTTACCAAAAAGTGTGCAACCAAAAATATAAATATAAGCAGCCCTGCCAACGATAATACCAATGCCACTAAACACATAATTATGTCTGTAATAAATAACTCGTCTTTAACAGGAAGAAGATCCGTTCCACGAACAAACCAACCTATGAATAGTGATACCATACAAGCCAAACCGCTTACTAACAGCATTTTAATGTCTAAAAAGAACGCTATCAGAATAAGGAAAAAGAACAAAAAACCCCAAAATGTTCTTGTCGGCAGCATGTATAACAGGTAATTCCATTGAATAACCAACACGACAGCCGAAAAAATCTTGCCAATCCGTAATCGGCCTTTTTTTAAATATCCCTCTTCATCAAAGGATGATTTTATTATAAATAATGCAATAACAAAAAATGTTGAATCCATTATACCTAAACCAATTGTTGCCAGCCAGGGTACTTCAGGATATAGTCCAATCAATTTTTCAGTATTAAACATGACGGTAGCACACATACAGGCACTTACCAATATAATAAGCCCCCACTTAAATACCGTAGATAAATACACCTCAACAGATGTTCTTTTCTTGTTCATAACAATCAACCTCTTATAATTCATATAATAAACAATAAAACATTCCTATTTTGGCATTATTGATATTCACTCAATAATACGTTAAAATGAATTTTTGCGTACCTTAAATAAAGATTACTTCTCACCTCCGGTATATATCAATCATATTTTTCGGCAACAGGGCTTTTGTAATAAGGACGATGCCTTTGGGAACGGGAGAATGCATGATATCCGGTCAATGGCATCCTCCAAATTCACAACTCCGCCTGATTTTACCTGTTCATGCCTGCCTGATTTTCCCTGATTATGCCCGCATCAAAAATCACCAGCCTTCTCATATCCATTCTGTTCTGACAAGCTTTGCCTGACCTATGTCAGAAGGGTATTTTTGCCAATATACACTTTGTCCACATTCTGCGGATGAAATCCATCCACATATTTCAAAGAACTTATTGTTTTCGGAATACATTTCCCACCGATATAATTCGGCAGCGGCAATTGTACCCGAATGCAGTTTACACCCGCATCTGCATTTAGTGCTTCTGATTTCCCGTCAGCATCTGTTTCGGGATGTCGTCATATCGAGCTTTAGTGTTCTGAATGACGACTTCTTTATGGTGCCGCTCTTATCATTGACATATGTTTGACCGGCAAAATTGCTGCCGGCCCCAATATCAACCCTGTTAAAATAAAAGTCCATAAAGATAAGTTAGGGAAAATCCTATGATAAATGATAACATAGAACAAACAGGATTGGAAGAACCGACCGGAATATTTTCCGCAAATCTTTTGGTAGGGGTTACCGTTCTCTCCGTTCATAGCAACCTGTGCATGGAAATTGCAAAACAGCGATTTTACGCACGGCTGTCAGGATCGTGTGAGGCCTGTTTCTTCGGCCCGTTTCCGGGTGCCTTGCTCCGGAGGCGTAATTTTCAGTCATATTGCAGTCTGCGTGCCTCGAATATTCATGGTAATCACAAGTAATTGGTTTGATAACCAATGGCGGTGCTTTGAGCTTCGATACGCGTTAAACAGGGCAATATCTATTAAGACCCTATGGAGAGGGGTGTGGTATAATAATTCTGCTGGCGCAGAATTCAAGCCAGCTTGTAAAAAACAGTTGTGTGGAGGATATGTATATGAGGGGTAAAATTGTGGTTAAAAAGATTGCAGATTATATAGAGGAACATTTAGATGAGGACTTACCATTGGATAAGATTGCAAAGGATCTGAATTATTCAAAATATTATATTGCAAGAATCTTCGCCCAAGAGACCGGTGTCACAATCTATAAGTATATACAAGGCCGCAGGCTGACATTAGCTGCGCAGGAGCTTGTAGAATCGAAAAAGCCCATTGTGGAAATTGCTTACGAAGCTCATTACGGTTCCCAGCAGGCGTTCACTTTGGCTTTCCAGCAAGTATATTTATGTACACCGCAAGTCTACAGGAGGAACGGAATTTTTTATCCTGCGCAGCCGGGAATCCATATGAAAAGTACAAAGTATTGCAAAGGGAATTTTTTTGCAGGAATATATTGCAAGGCTGCAGATTTTGGATATGCCTGTCCGGCCAATGTGTTTTCAATCTATGAAAATCAAGGGTATGCCCGTCCCGCTTATAACAACGGCACGCAGAAAAACGGCGGACAAATAGCAGGCGGGCGAGGACACCTTATCACAATATTTTATACACAAAAAAATATATCACAGGGAGGTAAAATTGTGGCATGAGTACGATACCTTATGTTGTGGAACAGACAAGCCGTGGTGAGAGAAGTTACGATATTTTTTCCAGACTTTTATCCGACAGGATTGTTTTTCTGGGGGAGGAGGTGAGCGATACTTCCGCAAGTCTGATTACCGCGCAGCTGCTCTTTTTGGAGGCGCAGGATCCGGAGAAAGATATTCAGCTATATATTAACAGTCCGGGCGGTTCCGTCACTGCCGGCTTTGCCATATATGATACCATGCAGTATATAAAATGTGATGTGTCCACTATCTGCATAGGGCTTGCCGCCAGCTTTGGGGCATTTTTACTGGCAGGCGGGGCGAAGGGGAAAAGGATGGCTCTTCCCAATGCGGAAATCATGATACATCAACCGGCAATCCATGGCAGCGGTATCCAAGGGCAGGCTACGGACATTAAAATCATGTCGGATCACATGCAGAAAAGCCGTCAGCGGTTAAACCGTATTCTGGCGGAAAATACAGGAAAACCGATAGAGGTCATTCAGGCCGATACGGAACGTGACCATTATATGGCAGCGGAGGAAGCGCTTGCCTATGGGTTAATTGACAAGGTGATTGATAAGAGGTAACAAAAAACAACTTGCCATACCCGCAAAAGTACCGGAAAGCAGCCAAGTAACGCGGAACAAGTTACCGTTCACTCCGCGACCAGTAACGCATGCACAGAAACCGCAAAACAGCGGTTTCGCGCAGGTTGCCCTCGGGTTTGTCACGCAAAAAACGCGTGAAAACGCCTCGCGGTGGCGTGGGGGTGAAAAGTAACCGGAACAACCCATGATATTCTAGGGGGCAAAATACCGTTTGACTAAAACTTCAGAAATATGATATAATAAAACAAATTTTTACGGGAGGAGAGTGCAGGATGAACGAAGCAATATGTTGTATCGGGTTAGGTTATACTCCGGTCTGCAGCAGTAGTTCCATCTCAAAAACATGCAGAAATTCACGTTTATGGGATTACTGCGCTCTTTTTTAGGAAATTTATAAAAAAGTATGTATTTTCGCAGTAATTCCAAGACAGTTTGGCTGTAGGCAGCCAAGCTGTTTTTTGTTGCGGCAGTTTAACCAATGATTATCTGTTTAACGTGGACGGCCTATCGCCGGGTCTGTGCAGATAATCAGACAGTTTTTGAAATGGTGAAACACAAACCCGGCAATCCGGGTTTACCGGAAAGGAATTTTATATGAATGCGAAAAGACATACTTTATTAAAGAAATTTTCTTAATTTTTATATAAGTTTTTGAATTATCCGCATAAACACTATACTTATAAGCAATTTCATAATTGCAAAAACATTCATTTTACCACGAATTTACCACGATTGAATGAGCCTTGATATGACAATAAAACTGATAAGGGAGATA
>CAJUTJ010000117.1 GCA_910589655.1 uncultured Acetatifactor sp.
GGCGTAATGCCACATCGTCTTCCCCATCGCCGTGCGGCGGCCTTCCTTTTCAAGCTGCTTCATGATCTTGTGGTAGCCGTTGCCCGCAAGGTACAGGTCGAATATCCTCCTGACCGTTTCCGCCTGTTCCTCATTGATGACATATTCCGGCCCCACATCCTTATCATCCTCTGTGATCATACGCCCTTCCCGCACCTCGATATTTCCGCCCTGCACATCCATGTCAAGGCGCATTTCCAGATTCCCGCGCAGGGAAACCCAATTCCCTTCTGCAAACTGCTCCACGTCCGGATCTTCTATGCGCATAAAATTTACAGCGTTTACAACAGTATTCACCGTAGTGATATTGTACTCCGCAATTCCATCCTGACCGGCAAGCGTTAAAATATCATCCATCTGCAAAGTTTCAAACGAGTTGTCATGCCATATCATCCAATCCCCAGATTCCAGTTGTTCCACATGCGTACCGTCTGCACTCCCATTTGTATTGTCCCCAATCTTCTTTATTGCTTCTGTTGAACGCACATGCCTGTTCGCCTCATTTTCCTCCAGACGGAAGGATGCCCCTATTGCACGCTTTCCTTCTGTCTGTGTCTGCACACTTGCTGACCTGCATGCCCACCCTGCATAAATAAAACCAAATGCCAAAAATACAATGCCAAAAAGCAGGATTGTCCTTACCCTTTTCCTGGCCAGACACCGGATGCTTAAACTAAAAATATTCATACTACCCCTCCATTTCTGACAGGACTTCCCTGACCTGCTTTTTCATATATGGGAAAACAGAAATACCCGTCAATATCATCACTCCTGCCAATCCCACATAAAGGCTGGCTATCATGCCGCCAGGGGAAAGCTGCAGCATGGAGATGTTTCCCTGCAGATACTCCATTTTGCCGCCCACTACAGGCAAAAGCAATGTATAAGTCTGCGTCCCGCCATCCTCATAGACCTTTTTGACCGGAATCAACAGCAGAATCACCGCTATTACTGCAAAAACAATAATGAGTTTCTTTTTCAAACCACGCCTCCAAAAAGTTAATCTGTAAAGCTCCCCGATTCCCCAATCTGCCGGAAACCGGGGATGCCTGCCCTGTCCGCCCACTGTGGCTTATCGGGGATATGCTTCAAAATTCTCTATCCCCGAAATCATATATTTATCTAACTAACACACTATTTCTTAGCAATCAAAATAGGTTGATAAAATCCTGTTTGCTCCGGCATTTTCCAAACTACTTCTTTACAGCCATTAGCTAAGAGCAAATCAGTCAGTTCTTTTCTTCGAGTAGCTCTATATTCACATTCAAACTTGCTGATTTGCGTCTCGTCCTCATCTTCAATAATATATTGGGTAAACTTATAATTATCGTCAAACCACTCCCATATCTGAAATGATACCCTTCTCCCTTTTTCCGTATTATGAATATAAGGGGCAGAATACACTGGCTTTTCTTCCAACAGGCTATCATAATCCCTTATGCTGGCACAAAACATTCCTCCGTGAACAATTTGATCTGTAATACTTTTAACCGCACTCTCCAATGCTACGCTTGAAAGCATATGCGGTAGGGCATTATCCATCGCAATAACAATGTCAAACTGTTCCGAGAAAGTTTCAGATAAAGCACAGAAGTTTGCCTGCCGGAAACAAATTTCTACATGGTTTTTTGCCGCACGTTTCCTCGCCTCTACAAGCGCTCCGCTACTTATATCAGATGCAGTCACACAGTACCCCAATGAAGCAAGCCCAACTGCCTGTGTTCCTATCCCGCAGGCACAGTCAAGGATTCTCGACTGTGGATCATATCCATTATTCTGAAAAATCTTATCCAAAAGTTTGGCCTGTTCATTTGTGGTCATCTTCCAGTCAAAAAAAAGTTTGTCATACTGTGAAGCCATGCTATTATAAAATGTCTGTATAATATTTGTAGTTGTATACTGCTCTGTCGCTGCTCTTTCTTCGTTCATATTACTGCCTCGTCATTCATTATTAATATCGTGTTACCTCTGACCATCAAAGCCCCATTTGCAAGAAGCCTGCCGCTTATAAACCTTGGTCACTCATCAATTCTTCCATTTCTCTCATGTCCAATAGCTCACTAAAGTTCAATTTCAAGTCCTGCAGATTAAAGCTAAAATAAGATAACAGCAAACCATTTTTAATCCGGCAGCTCCTTCTCCCGTTCAGAGCCACCCATGCCCCTTGCAGTCCGCAGAGGCAGAGTTTTATGCGCCTCTGCGGAATACGGTGTAAGGATTATATCTGTATATCCAGCCCTTCCGCCGTGCCGGATTTCCCGGATACCATTGATGTGATGCTCTCATCTGCAAAAATCTCATCCAGTACATCTGACGGGATTGGCTGACCATGCGTCCATCCGGGTACTTTCTCCTTTACGGCACTGGCAACTTTGTTTCCTATATTTTTTTCCAACTGCCCTAAAGTCCATGCCGCAGCTACCCTGTCTTCCCTCTTTAATGTCTTATAATAATTGTTTTTTGCCTGAGCCATTTCTTCCCATTCAGCCTCATTATCACCGGACATTCCATTATATTTATAAAACGCATCCTTCACGCTGTTAAAAACGCGCTGCTTCATCTCATCAGATACCTTGATGATCTTCCTTGCATTGGGATTGTTGGTAACACACATCCCTTCCACGCCATAAGAATTTTTGCGATGGCCGGTAAGAAAATCTTCCAACGTGTTCCTGCCGCCTGCGCCGGAACGCTTTGCCCCGGCGAAAGGCATATTTGTGTTTACCTTTCCGCCATTCATCCTTGATAAGAGCTGCCAGATTCCCTGATTGTTATTTCCTATACGCATGATAAAATTCCTCCTTCTATATGGTCAAATCCAACTGTGCGCCTTTGCCTTCTTCCTGCACTTTCACGGACTGGCTTGTTCCCGCCTTTATCTGTTCCATCAGTTTTTCCACGGATTCAGCCTTTGCCAGCTTCTTCTCCTTTAAGGCTTCTTCCTCTTTCTTCTTCGCACGTTTTTCCGCTATCTGTTTCTGTACCTTTTCCTTATAGAC
>CAJUTJ010000118.1 GCA_910589655.1 uncultured Acetatifactor sp.
ACAGGAAATCGAAATCTATTACTCTTTTGTCGGCAAGGTAGAATTGCCCGACTAAAGCCCGACCCGTCCGGCAGTCAGCCGGACAGGGAACGGCAAAATTTTTTACACTTCTTTTACTTCTTTATCTCACATGAGCAAATGCCCAATGTCACAAATTCAACTTCGGCTGAAACATTGATGAGAGATTTGCAGACTTTAAGCATAAAGAAATTTCAGGTTGACTGGAACAGATAAAACGGAAAAGATAAAATGAAACAGACAAAATGAAAAGTGTCCGGAATTCGGTTATACATTAATCGGGTTCCGGCGCTATTGTAGAAGGAGGATACTTTGAATAATTTATCGGACGAAATTTTAAAGACAATTAAATATGCGATTGAAAGAAAGAAGATCTATTGTGACCGCACCTACAAATCTGTTATTAAAAGCATCAATAAAAAGGGTTATGTAGTCTTAGATGACTCCGGAGGAGAAAGAACTGTCCAATGCCGTATCCCCAATATTGAGTTAAATCCCGGACAGGGTGTTTGGGTCACGGAACCCATGGGAAGGCTGAATGATCTTCATATCAGCGGTGTGGTGAATAAAACAAGCAAGGGATAACTATACTGGAAAAAGTTACAGAGACACTTTGCAGCTATAACCCATATATAACCGTACACCATTAACCAGAGGGCAACCTGCGCGAAACCGCTGTTTTGCGGTTTCTGTACATGCGTTACTGGTCACGGAGTGAACCAATGTCATTAACTTAAGCCTTTCATGTTAGAAATCAGTTATAAAAAATATGAATTATTCAGCATTTACCGATACACATGATCGTACTGATTCCTTAAGTTGATGACATTGGGAGGATTATGGGGTGGGGATACATTGAAGGCAAATTATTCTTGGAAGATGGAGAGCAATAGCTATTATGAGTTTGAAAATCTAGCTGATGAAGTAGACATATCACGAAATAGTGTTGTAATTACATCAATCAGATTTGAGTAATTAAAATGCATATGTGTCAGGGTGTAGCTATTTCTATTGGCTGCCCCCATTTTTACGCTTCCGGTTTCGTTTATAACAATCACACTTCCAACATCAGGGTGAAACTTTTTGTTAAATCATGATACTGCTTTCTGAGCGTAAACGGTAGCCATGAAGAGAAAAGAATTATAAGAATGGCTATGTAATAAAATCAAAATGCTCCCCCTTTTGGAGAATACATATTTACAGATAAGAATGGGAAGCGAAATGGTAAAACCATAATGTGCACGATTGAAAAATAGTAGTGGAAATTATCATATATGTGAGGTAAAATAAGAAAAATGTCATCTTATGGGAGGGATTGGTAATATGGCATTGATTAAATGTTCTGAATGTGAAGAATATTATGAAGATATATTAAATAAGTGTCCTAAATGTGGAAAAGAAGTTAATAAATCGGAAATGCAGGACAATAGCCAGTATTATCAAGACATACACCAAATTGCAGGAGATATAAGGTTTATTAAAAACTTAATTATCATAGGACTTGTTTGTGGTTTTGTTTTAGGAATTATTGGCGTACTTTGATTAATATGAAGGAGAAAATTATGTCTTTGATAATGTGCCCAGAATGTGGAAATGAAGTGTCTGATAAGGCAGCAAGTTGCCCTAAATGTGGATATCTTATTAACAAAGTAACAGAGGAAGAAAGGGAAAGCAACGCAAAAGCAGAAGCTTTTTAACTTTTGGTGGAATACTATTTATAGTATCAATGATTTTTGGAATAGGTACATCGAATGAAGAACTTATGCTTAGAACAAGGAAGTTAACAAGCGGACTTTACGGTTCGGAAAAAATTAAGTGGTTAATTTTAAGATATGTTCCAGATTTGATTTTATGTATTTCAATAATATTAGTTATTATCGGGGTGATTTATTTCATCAGTGCTAAAAAGAGAAGCAAATAGTACAATTATATATTATAAACAAAAATAGATATAGTATATCTTATGGGTTAAATCTGTTGATTGGAATATACTACTGTAGATATCTCATTAGAGATACCCATTCTTGCTTTGTAATCAATGGTGTACGGACAGACAGAAACAGGCCATTATTGAGTATTCTGTGAGTAATGGATTCAACATTGATGAATTTGTCTCTGATATTATTACCGGGGCTCTAAGGAAACGATGATTTAATCAGCGTTTCCTTAGTAATATTCCGGAACTTCAGGCGAAATAAAAAGAAACTCGAACATATGTCTGATTACTCTTGATTACCTTTTTGATTACTTTTTATCCACGCATAAAAAGAAGTGCCAAGAATCCGCTAAAATAAAGGGTTCCCAACACTTGAATAATGGAGATAGCGAGACTCGAACTCGTGACCTATACGATGCGAACGTATCGCTCTCCCATCTGAGCTATATCCCCATAAGGGTATTATAGCATATGGGACAAAGATTGCAAGAACGAAATTTCGGAAACGCCGATTTTGGGGGAAATGGAGAAGCGGCTCACTCGTTGTCACCGCAAGGTGAGGCAGGCGGCAGGCGGGAGAGTTACCCGTTGTCGCGTTCGCTTACAAATTGTTCCACAAGCCTTTTCACATCTTCAAGACAGGAACCGCATACCGTCCCTGCGCCGGTTATGCTTTGGACCTCCTCCAAGGTGTTTGCGCCGGAATCAACGGCGTCTTTGATCATACCGTTTGTGACGGACATGCAGTAACATACTGTTTTTTCAAGATTCATTGTCAGATACCATCCTTTCAAATTTAGGTTGTGCCGAATAGAAGGATAATATACATTAAAATGTAACGAAAACTTCAAAAAACGCTTTAAAAACATATAAATAAGTAGTGCAATCCTGTCGATATAATGGTAGAATATAGAAAAGGAACTAAGTAACAGCAAGGATGCAAATGGAAGAATACCCATAAGTACCGCAGGATGTGGTACGGGTATACACGGAGGTAAAAAGTATGAGTATGAATTATTCATCCATGTTCGCCAGTCTGGGAAGCGGCGCATCAAGTGCGGCAGGCAGCAATTTTCTTACAGACTATGCGGCGATTAAGAATGGCAGTTACGGAAGGCTGATGAAATCTTATTACGGTGCGGCGAAGGCTTCAAGTGCCGCGGCATCCGGTAAGAGCGGAACAAGCAATGTGATTGACAAGATTTTGGAAGAGAAGAAGAATCCCAAGGTTTCGAAAGAAGCGCAGGAGGCGAATGCTAAGCTGACCACGGGACTTTCAAGCTTGAAAACTTCTGTCGCAGCATTACAGAACGAGAAGACTTTTGAGGACACGGTAAATGGTTCCAGTGCGGCAGACAAGACGGTTTCCGCTATGAAAGCTTATGTGGAAAATTATAATAATGTTGTGAATGCTGCAAAAAATTCCACTCTGGCTAATAAAACGGCTTATGTGGCAAACATGATGAGCAGCACAGCGGCAAATGCCGACAAGCTTTCGGAGATTGGTGTAACCGTCAATTCAAACGGAACCCTTGACCTTGATGTAGCCAAGCTGAAAGAGGCAGGCGCTTCCAAGGTACAGGAACTGTTTTCTCCTGATGACATTACGAGCTATGGATCAACGGTTGCGTCACGTCTTCAGTTTGCAGGCGCTGCATCCAGCACCGGCGCTGTGGACAGCACAGAGACTACCAATAAGGCAGGTTCCAGTGCAGCCGCACTCAAAGCAGACGGAAAAGCGCTTGCATCTGATAAGTTGTATGAGAAGGTAAAAGACAAGGACGGCAACGAGACGGATAAGTACGATATTGACAAAATTTTTGCTACGGCAAAGAGCTTTGTCAATAATTACAATGGCATGTTTAATGCAGGTGAATCAAGTACAAATTCCGGCGTATTAGCAAACTTGTCTTATATTAGGGAGAAGACGGCGAGCAGCGAGGATGTTTTGAAGCAGTTCGGAATCAGTGTAGACCAGAAGGGCAGATTGAAGATTGACGAGGACACCTTTAAAAAGTCCGATATGTCCCAAGTACAGAAGTTCTTCAAAGATTATGGCTCTTCCGTTGCCACCAACGCATCGCTGGTAGATTATTATATGACTACGCAGGCCAATGCCGCCAATGGTTACACGGCCGATGGAACATATAATGTACAAGGAAGCTCCCGTTATGCGGGTACCGTATAATCTGTTTCGTGTATGACAGAAATATATTAGGATGCAAATCAGCCATGGCAGAAGATGGGGGATTTGCATCCTCTTTATTCCCGTGAGCAATGAGCCAAGTCAGTATGGCTGACTTTGTGCCGTTGCTTGCACGAGCATAAAGTCAGCAAGCTGGCTTGGCGAATGCCGCGAGGGTCAAATACCAATGTGCCCGAAGGATACATTCAGCTTTGCTGCGTTGCAAGATTGATACCCCGCAGCTTGCTGCGGGGTATTTGATTAACATTTCCCCTCGGCACATATTGTTTTGAGTTGCTGAAAAATAATTTCTTCCGTTAATTGACGGGAATATGAATTGCGGAATATTGTGGTTGGGTATTTTCATTTCGCGTTAAAAATGGGCTGAAAAAATTGGAGGAAATTTGCAGGGAAAATATAGCTTGGAAAAAAAGTTTAAAAAATTTAAAAATTATGTTGACTTTTATCTAATCGGTATGTATAATAAATATTGTTCGCAGGAATGGCGGAATTGGCAGACGCGCACGGTTCAGGTCCGTGTGGTAGCAATACCATGAGAGTTCAAGTCTCTTTTCCTGCACGATGAGGCGTTAGAGTATATTCTAACGCCTTTTGTGGTTGAATGCTATATTTGAATCGTTAATTCCATGATCCTCAGCCGCATTTCGCAACAGTTCAGACAGGGTACTGAACCGTTACAAAAATGCACACAAAACGCGGAAAGAATGCACACAAAACGCAGAAGGAATGCGTTTTGGCGCCCGCATGTCTCGCAAAATCGCATAGAGACACGATTTTGACTTCGCGGGAGGGGCTGTCTGAACTGTTACCGCACTTTTAGTGAAATAAGAGGAAAGCGGGTGGCTGAGAATAATTATGGATTGATATCCTCATAATGATTGATACACGAAATTTGGCACGATGAGAAATGCCATTCGGGATTGAATATAAGGAGGGAACGCCTTGGCTGAAGCACGTATTCCCAGAGAAAAAGCAGTGAAGACAGACTGGTATAAGCTGGATCTGTCGGCGATTGTATATCCTACTTTGCAGAGGAGAGACTTTTCCTCCGTATACAGGCTTTCTGTTGTGTTGAAGGAGGATGTGGATCCTCAAGTACTGCAGCAGGCGGTTGACTTGACATTACCTAGATTTCCTACCTATAAGGCGGCAATCCGAAAGGGATTGTTCTGGCGTTATTTGGAGCCGAATAACCGTCCGGGTCCTTTTGTTCAGGAGGATGTTAAGAACCCATGCCAGCCAATGTATTTTAAGGCGAATAACAGATATCTGGTCAGGGTGTACTACTATGGAAAAAGGATTGCTTTGGAAGCCCACCATAGTCTTGGGGACGGCACGGGGGGAATGTGTGTGCTGCAGACTTTGACGGCTACTTACTTAAGGCTTCTGGGGCATAATGAAATCGAAAACGGCGGCTTCGTACTGGATATCAACGAAGAACCGGACAAAGAAGAGCTGGAAGACGCTTATATGCGTTATGCGAATGCAAAAGTCTGCCCTCCAAGGCTGGGAGAAAAAGCTTACCGCGTAAGGGGGACGAAGGAACCGTTTTATACATTAAATATTATCGACGGCATTTTATCGGTATCCGAAGTGATTTCCGTGGCGAAAAAGTATAATGCCACGATTACGGAGTATCTGAATTCGGTGCTTCTGTATGCATTGCTGCAGAAACAGGAGGATGACAAGCCTGTGAAACAGCGGCCGGTAAAGATCGCCATGCCGGTGAACTTGCGCCGTTTTTTTCCTACAATTACGCTGCGCAATTTCATTACAATGATTTATCCGGGTGTAGATCCAAGGCTGGGAGAGTATACTTTTGAAGAAATCGTGACACAGGTGCATAATTATATGCGCTATTATATCAACGAAAAGCTGCTGAGAGGGGATATTACCACAAATGCCGCGACACAGCAGAATCCGTTTATACGTGTCGTACCCCTTTTCTTGAAGGATTTTGCGGTAAGGACATTTTATACCAAAATTCAGGATAAGAATTCTTCCGCGGGGCTGACCAATATGGGGGCGTTACATGTGCCGGAGGGAATGAAGCCTTATATTGAGAGGTTCGACATCTATATGGGACAGCCATATTCCACTAGGACGAACTGTGCCATTATTAGTTTTGGGGATATATTGACCATTAATTTTGCCAGCAGTATCGCGGAGACGGACGTGGAGAGGTATTTTTTCCGGAAGCTGGTTCAGGACGGTATTCATGTAAAAATTGAGAGCAATCGGATCTGATGCATTGGATTCTATACAAATACATTGTCAAATCGAAAGGATGCGGTAAACAGGTACGTAATATTAATAAGCAGAAGGAGGTCGAACAATTTTATGTCATATTGTGTGAATTGTGGTGTGGAGCTTCAGGCAGCTGCCGAGAGATGCCCTTTGTGTAATACTATTGTGATCAATCCCAATGAATTGGAAAAGAAGAAGGATGTGCAAGCGCCTTTTCCCAGTGAGAAGGGGCAGGTGGAAACCGTGAAGAGAAAGGATATCGGAATTCTGATTACGGCGATTCTGGCGGCTACGGCGGTAATCTGCGGAATTTTAAATGGGTTGAGTTTTCAGGGAACCCTTTGGTCACTGGCGGTAGGAGGAGTATGTGTTATTCTTTGGGTCATTTTGATTCCGGTAGTCATTTTTAAGAGACAGCCTATTTATGTATCGCTGTTTTTGGATGGGGTGGCGGTAGCAGCCTATTTGTATATGCTGACTTTCTTGGTAGGGAGCGATCATTGGTTTTGGGGGCTGGGTCTGCCCATCACCATATTGGTTACGGCTATCATAGAACTTTTTACGGTATGTGTCAGAAAACTCCCCTATGCTTTTCTGGTGGGATGTCTGGAGTTTTTCACGGCGGTGGGATTGTTATGCATGGGGATTGAAATATTGATTGACCGATATCTGGAACATCCTGTCGCTTTGAGCTGGTCGGCGGTAGTGCTGACCGTATGCGGAATCTTGGATATTGCTTTTATCACAATGCTGTCCCGCAGACGGCTGAGACACGCATTATATAAGAGGCTGCATTTGTGATTTCTTTGAGACGCGGTGGGTTGTGTGTTACCGTTCACTCATTACCGCCGCGAGGTGTTTTCACACTGTTTTTGCGTGAAAACGCCTCGCGGTGGCGTGGGTGTGAAAAGTAACGACATGCGTACCCATAAAAAATAGTCGTATAAGAATACATTGCAAATGGCAAATAAATATTTTATAATTACGTATATAATTTGCAATTGGAGAGTGTAAGTTAATGGAAAATTATGTATATATCTATTTCAAACTGCTGCCTGCCGGCTATTCGTTAGATGAAATAGAAGACGGCTTGGTAAAATTGTTAAAGGAACAAGGCGAAGTCACAGGTGCAGGTATTGGGAAATCTGGTGGAAATATAGATGTTGAGATTTTTGAAAATATCAACATGATTCAAAACATAAAATCCTATTTATTATCTTGCGGATTCGGTAAGGAAACGGTTTTGGACATAAACGGAAAGAGAGAATTTTTATCATAACTTCCCCTGCCAGCCAATTCCGGTTTATAGAACTGTTATATCAGGGCAGTTTTTACCATTAATATAAGAATATACGTTAGTTAGACGATTTACACACTGGGAACACTTTTCCGAAAAGGAGTTGTTCTGATATCAAAACTTACGTGCGGTAAATTTTATAAGTATATGGGTTATTCTGCCATATCAATTTATAAAAATCAGAGGAACATAAACATGGATGAAAAGCGTAATCAAAATTTAATGCAGCTAATCAAGCGGGTGCACGGCATCGTGGAAAATCCTGACATTGAAAAGCATAGGCAGTCTCAAGATTATATCGGGGCAATCCTGAGTAATTCCAGAGACATACAATATCGCGAAATTGACATTGACGGCATGTATGGCGAGTGGGTCAGCGTCAACCGCGCCCATATGAAAAAGTATGTGATCCTGCACTGCCACGGCGGCGGGTATTCCACCGGAAGCAGCATGTATGCGCGGACGCTGACTTCAAAATTAGCCATGTCTACTTCCATGGATGTGCTTTGCTTTGACTACAGGCTGGCACCGGAAAACCCTTGTCCGGCGGCTTTGGAGGATGCCATGAAGGTATGGAACTATCTAATGCTTTTAGGGTATGGGGCAAGGGATGTAATACTGACAGGGGATTCTGCAGGAGGGAATCTTGCCCTTGCGCTGGCGCTAAAGCTGAAAGGGGAAGGAAGGCTGCTGCCCAGAGGGATTGCGCTGATGTCGCCGTGGACCGATTTGACTTCTTCGGGAGAATCCTTTGCCACTAAAGCATCGTTGGATCCCGTTTTAGATAAGGAATATATTGACCGTATGATTCTGGCATATGCTCAGGGGGAAGATTTGAAAAACCCGCTGATATCGCCGCTATTCGGTGATTTTACCGGATTTCCCCCTACCTATATACAAGTGGGAGAAAACGAGATTCTGTTAAGCGATTCCATGCGGCTCCATCAGGCTTTAGTGGATGTAAACGTGTCGGTAAAAATGGACATTTATCCGGGAATGTGGCATGTATTCCAGATGTCTCCCATAAAGGCTGCGCGGGATGCCATGGATAAAAATGCGGAATTTATATATGATATCTGCCGCTAAAATATTCTTTTTAGGTATTGTCTATGCCTGTGGGGGCAGTATGCGAAATATTTTTATAATAATCAAAAATAATAAAGGAATTTTTGTTTAGGTATAGAATATTTATAATAGGAGAATGGTGGCACATGCTTTTTTGTGTCTGGCGGGGTGTGTTTCCGGGGAACGGCATGTACTTTCTAATTCGAATCTTATGCCAGTGTACGCATTTATTTTGTATCGGTTCCTTGGTGGCGCGGGCGGCGCCGGAAAAGAGGCAGACATGACAATTAGAGAAAGTTTGGAGCAGCGGGAAAAGGAATACTTAAGCCCGTATGCTTCACTCAGCATGAATTCAAAGGGAAGGAGCAGGCCGGAGGTGGAATGTGATATCCGTCCTGCATTTCAGCGCGACAGGGATAAGATCCTGCACTGTAAGGCTTTTCGGCGCCTGAAGGATAAGACTCAGGTATTTCTCTCGCCGGAAGGGGATCATTACAGAACCCGGCTGACTCATACTTTGGAAGTATCCCAAAATGCCAGAACAATAGCAAAGGCATTACGGCTCAATGAAGATTTGGTGGAGGCTATTGCGCTGGGGCATGATCTGGGTCATACTCCTTTCGGCCATGCGGGGGAGAGGGCGTTGAATAACGTGTGTCCCATTGGATTCGAGCACAGCCAGCAGAGCGTGCGGACGGTAGACAGACTGGAGAAACACGGGCAGGGGCTGAATCTGACGTATGAAGCCCGGGACGGTATATTAAACCACCAGACCACCGGGAAACCCCACACTTTGGAGGGAAAAGTAGTAAGGCTGTCGGATAAGATTTCTTATATTCATCACGATATGGATGATGCGGTGAGAGCGGGCATTTTGAAGGAGACGGATGTGCCCAAGGAGATCCGGGAGGTAATCGGCTGTACTCCCAGTGAGAGATTGGATCATTTTGTGCATGATATTGTTACAAACAGTATGGGAAAGAACGATATCTGTATGTCCCGTGAAATTGCCAAAGCAATGACGGATATGCGGCAGTTTATGTTTGAAAACGTGTATGAAAATCCGGTGGCAAAAAGCGAGGAAGGCAAGGCGGAGAGGCTTACGGAGACATTGTACCAGTACTATATGAAGCATATCGGCCAAATGCCGGAGGAATTTTTGGATCTGCTGTCAGAGGGAGAGCCGAGAGAGCAGGTAGTTTGTGATTATATAGCAGCCATGACGGATCGGTTTGCAATAGCAACCTATGAGGAGATTTACATTCCCAAATCATGGTCTATTTGAGAGAGGCATAAATGTATTACCCGGAAGAACTGGTAGAGGAAATCAGAGTCAAAAACGATATAGTGGATGTCATATCAGGGTATTTGACATTGCAGAAAAAGGGCGGCAACCATTGGGCATGCTGTCCCTTTCACAACGAGAAAACCCCGTCTTTTTCCGTATCGGGAAATAAGCAGATGTTTCATTGCTTCGGCTGCGGCGTCAGCGGGAATGTGTATACCTTCATTATGAAGTACGAGAATTATTCCTTTCAGGAAGCGGCGAAGATGCTTGCCGACCGTGCCGGCGTACAGCTGCCGGAGATGGAATATAACGAGGAGATGCGCAGAAGGGAGAACAAGAGAGCACGGCTGCTGGAGGTGAGCAAGGAGGCGGCAAAGTTCTTCTATTACCAGCTCCGCAGCCCCCGTGGGAAAATCGGCTACGACTATTTGAATCAAAGGGGATTATCCGATGAGACCAAGCATAAGTTCGGGCTTGGCTATGCGGGCAAGAGCGGCGCCGAGCTGGTACAGTATCTCAGGAGTAAAGGATTTGAAGATGAGGTGATAAAAGAGGCAGGACTTGCGAATTATTCCGAGAAGCGGGGACTGTTAAGCCAATTTTGGAACCGTGTCATGTATCCCATACAGGATATCAATCATCGTGTCATCGGCTTTGGGGGCCGAGTGATGGGTGAGGGGGAGCCGAAGTACCTGAATTCACCGGAGACACCTATTTTTGATAAGAGAAGAAATTTATATGGTTTGAATTTTGCAAGGACTGCCAGAAGCGGAAATATTATTCTCTGCGAAGGGTATATGGATGTGATCGCCATGCAGCAGGCGGGTTTTACGCAGGCGGCGGCTTCTCTTGGGACGGCGTTCACACAGGAACAGGCGGTTCTTCTCAGGCGGTATACGGACAGTGTCCTTTTGGCCTACGACAGCGACGGGGCGGGCGTGAAAGCCACACTCCGGGGAATCGGCATCCTGAGGGAAGCGGGATTGAGTGCAAAGGTGATTAATATGCGCCCCTACAAGGATCCCGACGAGTTTATGAAAGCGCTGGGGAAAGAAGCCTTTGAGGAGAGAATCGCTCAAGCGGAGAACAGTTTCTTTTTTGAAATCCGCATTTTGGAGAGCCGGTTTGACATGAATGACCCGGAATCCAAGACAAAATTCCACCGTGAGATTGCGAAAAAGCTTTGTGAATTTACGGAGGACGTGGAGAGGGAAAATTATATACAGGCGGTGGCGGACAAGTATTTTATCGGTGCGGAGAATCTGCGTAAGCTGGTGACGAGCTATGCGGCCCAGACTGGGCTGGCAAAGCCGGTTGAAAGGCCCAGAACCGGCGTACAGCAGAGAAATACGCCGGAGGAGAAAGCGAGAAAGTCCCAGAGGCTGCTGATTACTTGGGTTACGGACGAGCCTTCGCTTTACGGCAAAATAAAAAAATACATTACCGCGGAGGATTTCACGGAAGAGATTTACCGTAAAGTGGCGGAGAGGCTGTTTCAGGAGCTGGAACAAGGCAGCTATAATCCGGCGGGCATTATCAGTATGTTCGAGGATGAGGAAGAACAGCGGGAAGCTGCGGCGCTGTTTCACACAAATCTGCCGGAACTACACACCAGCCAAGAGCGTGAGAAGGCCTTTCATGATATTGTGCTCACGGTGAAGAAGAACAGCTACGAATATTATACGGCAAAGCTGGGGGCGGATGTCAATGCATTAAATCAGGTGATTGAAGGCAAGAAAGCCTTGGAGGAGCTTGCCAGAACGCATATTTCTCTGGATTAAAGTTAAGACTAAGGAAAATTTATATTGTGAGTATATAAGGAAGGATGGAACCAATCGAATGGATGAAAACACACAGGTAAAATTTGACGAGAAAATCAAAGAACTGCTGAATCTCGCCAAAAAGAAGAAAAACGTTCTTGAGTATCAGGAAATCAATGAGTTCTTTGCGGACATGCCCTTGGAAGAGGAGCAGTTCGAGAAGATTTTGGAGATGCTGGAGCAGAACGCTGTAGATGTACTGCGTATTACCGATGATGATGTGGATGACGAGGAGATCATTCTCACGGATGAGGATGAAGTGGATGTGGAAAATCTGGATCTGTCCGTTCCCGACGGTATCAGCATTGAGGATCCTGTGCGTATGTATCTCAAGGAAATCGGTAAGGTTCCGCTTCTTTCCGCAGAGGAAGAGATAGAGCTGGCCAAAAGGATGGAACTGGGGGATCAGGAGGCGAAGAAGCGCCTTGCCGAAGCAAACCTGCGTCTGGTGGTCAGCATTGCCAAGAGATATGTGGGACGCGGTATGCTGTTTCTGGATTTGATTCAGGAGGGAAATTTAGGTCTGATCAAGGCGGTTGAGAAATTTGATTACCGCAAGGGCTATAAGTTCTCCACTTATGCTACATGGTGGATCCGTCAGGCAATTACAAGGGCGATTGCCGATCAGGCGAGGACAATCCGTATTCCCGTCCATATGGTAGAGACGATCAATAAGCTGATTCGTGTCAGCAGGCAGCTGCTTCAGGAGCTGGGAAGAGAACCTTCTCCCGAGGAGATTGCCGAAGAGATGAATATGCCTGTGGAACGCGTCCGCGAAATTTTGAAGATCAGTCAGGAACCCGTTTCCTTGGAAACTCCCATCGGTGAGGAGGAGGACAGCCATTTAGGAGACTTTATTCAGGACGACAATGTGCCCGTGCCTGCGGATGCTGCAGCTTTTACTTTGCTGAAGGAGCAGCTGGTGGAGGTTCTGGGTACGCTGACAGAGAGAGAGCAGAAGGTATTGCGCCTGAGGTTCGGGCTGGATGACGGAAGGGCGCGGACGCTGGAGGAGGTCGGTAAGGAATTCAGCGTCACTCGTGAGCGAATCCGGCAGATTGAGGCCAAGGCTCTCCGTAAGCTGCGCCATCCCAGCCGCAGCCGGAAGCTAAAGGATTATCTGGATTAATGGCAGGAGGGAAAAAAGCGGAAAAACCCATAGTTCTGTCTAAGAGGATGCAGATGCTGGCGGATATGGTGACGGCGGGCAGCCGCATAGCGGATGTGGGCTGCGACCACGCATTTTTGTCCGTTTATTTGATTCAGGCGGGCAAGTGTCCGAAATGTCTTGCCATGGATGTGAGAAGGGGACCTCTGTCAGGCGCGGAGGAGCATATTGCTGCCTATGGGCTGGGAGAATACATAGAGACCAGATTGTCGGACGGCCTTGCGGCATATCGTATAGGGGAGGCGCAAACCCTTGTGTGTTCAGGGATGGGGGGCAGATTGATGAAGAAAATTCTGGAAGAAGGCGGCGATAAGACGCGGTCTTTTACGGAATTGATTCTGCAGCCCCAGTCGGAAATTTCCGAGTTTCGTATTTTCCTGCGGGAAGCAGGCTTTCTTGTCACGGAGGAAGAGGCCGTGTATGAGGAAGGAAAGTATTATTTTGCAATGAAGGCCGTGTATGCCGGACAGAAGAAAGCCATGCAGCAAAATAAACTATCTGAGGTCAGTGAAGCTGCCGGTCAAGGGATGCCGCTTGGCTCCGGTGAACCGGAGGAGCATGGAATGCCGCTTGGCTCCGGTGGACCGGAGGAGCAAGGGATGCCGCTTGGCTCCGGTGAACCGGGGAAGCATAGAATGCCGCTTGGCTCCGGTGGACCGGAGGAGCAAGGGATGCCGCTTGGCTCCGGTGAACCGGGGAAGCATGGAATGCCGCTTGGCTCCGGTGGACCGGAGGAGCAAGGGATGCCGCTTGGCTCCGGTGAACCGGGGAAGCATAGAATGCCGCTTGAACCCGTTGAAGCCGGGGAGCAGAGAGGAATGCCGGCAGGCAGTGTATCGCCGGAACAAAATGCAGCGCCGGAAAAGGAACCGCCTGCGGAAAAGGTATTGTATGATCTTTACGGGGAGCAGCTTTTACGCAGAAAACATCCGGTATTGAGACAGTATCTTTTAAACGGGGTTGAGATCGTTGAGAAAATTATTGCGCAGCTCGAAGGGCAGGACAGTCCGAAGGGCGAAATCCGGCTGAGAGAGCTGCGGCAAGAGAAAAGGCAGCTGGAAAAAGCGCTTGAATTTTGGGGAAAGGGACGGTAAAAGATATGGTAACGGTTACCATTCAAGGGGAACAAAAGCAGTATGAACAGGGAACTTCTTTTGAGGCCATTGCGTCGGAGTATCAGGAGCAATACGACGGATTAATCGCCGTGGCGTCGGCCAACGGAAAAATCCGGGAATTATTTAAAAAAGTTACAAAAGATTGTGAAGTGGACTTTTTTACTTTGAAGGATGACGTAGGTTATAAGACTTATGTGAGAACGGCCACCATGCTTTTTATGAAGGCGGTAAATGATCTGTTCGGCGCGGAGACGGCACAGAATTCCAGAGTGGAGTTTGCGATCGGCCACGGATCTTATGTCAGTTCCGGAGGCAGGATTCCTGCCACGGATGAAAATGCTGCCAAGATCAAGACCCGCATGGAGCAGCTGGCGGCGGAGAAGGCGCCTTTCAAAAAGCGTTCTTTTCCTCTGGAGGAAGCCATGGAGCTGTTTAGGGCACATGGAATGAAGGATAAGGAGAAATTGTTCCGCTACCGTATGAGCTCTTCCGTAAATATATATGAGCTTCAGGGTTATTATGATTATTATTACGGATATATGCTGCCCCATACCGGCTATGTGAAGTGGTTTGACGTGATTGCTTATGACGAAGGCTTTATGATGCTTCTGCCCACCAAGAAATATCCTACGGTGGTTGCTCCGTTCCGGGAGCAGAAGAAGCTGTTCCAAACCATGAAGACTTCCACGGAGTGGGGACAGAAGATCGGAATCGAAACGGTGGGCGACTTAAACGACCAGATATGCAGCGGTTCCCTGAATGATCTGTTATTGATTCAGGAAGCGGAGCAGGAACGCAAGATCGGTGAGATTGCAAAGGAGATTGTAGGCCGGGGCAATGTAAAATTTGTTATGATTGCAGGCCCTTCGTCCTCCGGAAAGACCAGCTTTTCCCACAGGCTTTCCATTCAGCTCCGCACATTGGGAAAGACGCCCCATCCTATCGGGCTGGACAATTATTTTGTTGACAGGGAGAAGACGCCAAAGGACGAAAACGGAAAATATAATTTTGAATGTCTGGAAGCCATCGACGTAAAGAAATTTAACGAAGATATGACCTGTCTTCTTGCCGGAGGCATGGTGGAACTTCCTGAATTTAACTTTAAACTCGGGAAAAGAGAGTATAAAGGCAATTTTAAGCAGCTGGGCGAAGACGATATTCTGGTAATCGAGGGGATTCACGGCTTAAACGAAAAGATGTCTTATGCACTGCCCGAAGAGAGCAAATATAAGATATATATCAGTGCGCTGACCACATTAAACGTGGATGCACATAACCGGATTCCTACCACGGACGGAAGGCTGCTGCGCAGGATGGTCAGAGATGCGCGCACCAGAGGAACGGCGGCACAGGGAACCATTGCCATGTGGTCCTCCGTGCGCAGAGGAGAGGAGGAAAATATATTTCCTTTTCAGGAGGATGCCGACGCCATGTTTAATTCGGCACAGATCTATGAGCTGGCGGTGTTGAAGACTTTTGCCGAGCCGCTTTTGTTCCAGATTCCCAAGGGAACACCGGAATTTTATGAGGCAAAAAGGCTCTTGAAGTTTTTAAATTATTTTTTGGGAATGCCCAGTGAAGGCCTGCCCAACAATTCTATCTGTAGAGAGTTTGTAGGAGGCAGCTGTTTTAATGTTTGATAAGATGTACGGAAAATGTTTTGGAATCATTAAAACAGTGGGAGCAGCGATTATGCTGCTCCTTGTCATATGCGCTCTGACAGGGACATGGTATATGTTCCCCGGCGGGGAAGAAGTTTCCAGACATCAATGGGACAGCTTGTGGAAGAATTTTTTGGCCGTTGTCTTATGCGGCGCGCTCTTTCTGTGCTTCCATAAGGCGGAAAAGCGATTCGGCGGGAAGGTGTGCAGGATTCTTTCGGGGCTGTCGCTGGCGGCAGCGGTGATATGGGTTTTTGCAGTAAGCATTTGGTGGATTTTTTCCGCAGAGAGACGTCCCGTGGGAGATCAGGCATTTATCTATGGCGGGGCATCTTATTTTAGAATGGGCGATTACTCCTTTTTGGAAGAAGGCGGTTATTGCCACATTTATCCCTATCAATTGGGGCTTATCAGTCTGGTTGAGCTTGTTTACCTTGTGGCGGAGCCTTTGACATATCGTCCCTTGCAAGTGATCAATGCGCTGGCCGCTGTTGGAATTGTCTGTGTGGGATACGGGCTTGTGAAAAAATGGAGTGACGCCTTTGAAACGAAATGTTTGTACTGCGTGACGATAAGCTTTTGCTTTCCGCTTTTTTTCTATACCCCGTGGGTGTATGGGGACATTATAAGTATTTTCCTTGCGCTTTTGGCGGCTTTCTTTCTGTGCTGTTATGAAAAAAGGGAGAAAAAGGGCTGGCTGGCGGGAGTGGTATTGGCGTTGACATTTGCCCAGCTTGCGCGGCAGAGCACTACCATAGTCTATGTGGCGTTTGTGCTCATTGTACTTGCCCGCTTTATGAAAAAGAGGGATAAAAAGCTTCTGGCGGCGGCCGTTATTTCCGTGGCGCTGCCCCTTGTGATTTTTTCGGGAATTTATAAAATGTATGAGGTTCGGTCCGGGACGGAGCATTCGAATGGAATTCCCATTGCGGTTACTCTGGCAATGGGGATGCAGGAGAGCCGGCAAGGCTGTGGATGGGACAATAATTACCAGAAGGATGTATATAATGCGTCCGTCTTTGACACTGTGAAGATGCAGAAGACAGGGATGCAGGAGCTGGCGGAAAGAGTTTCGTTTTTTGTGAAAAATCCTGTATTTGCCGCACAGTTTTACGGAAAGAAAATTTTGTCGCAGTGGAATGCGCCTCTCTATCAGTCGGTGTTTTTTACGGCGGATTACCGGCAGAGTGCGCCTCCGCAAGAGGGTTCTCTGGCAAGGAATGTTGACGGGACGGCCTTTTGGGCAGTTCTTGATATCTGTGACAGGCTGCAGTTTGTGGTGTATCTGGGAATGCTGTTTTGGTATCTGCTGGCGGGGAGACAGGATAAGGGAATCTTGAGACAGCTTTTGGCATTGGCGGTAATAGGAGGATTCTGCTTTAGTCTGCTTTGGGAGGCAAAGACCAGATATATTCTGCCCTATTATCTATTTATGTTCCCCTGTGCGGCGGTGGGCTATGAGGAACTGCTGAAAAAAATATGCTCTTATTGGCCGCGAATGTTAAAAAATAAGAAAAGGTTGTAAAAAAGTAGTTTTTAAGATATAATCCCGTCTTTGACAGTTTGTTAAGTATAAAAACCGCTGTAGACCAGTATTTATGGGTGTTCCAGCGGTTTTGCCTTCTGTTTTAAGATATAGTATTTTATTCTCTTCCTTTACTTTTTTTCTGGATTGTTTTCA
>CAJUTJ010000119.1 GCA_910589655.1 uncultured Acetatifactor sp.
CAGCTTAACAAGTTCCTATGAATTTTGAAAATTTCCATAGGGGTGGGCTTATTAAAGTTACCCTTTTTTACATCAACTGCTTGAAAAAAACTTTTTAAACATTTTTCATTTTACCTATTGACATTTCTTAGCTGGACTTTTATTCTTGAATGCACTATACCATATCAGCAGAATTATTATACCATATCCCCCTCTGTTTGCAACAGCCTCTAAATAATCGGTACTATTGCTTTCTAATTTGGTTTATGGACTCTATAATCAAATCTACATTTTGTTCCACAGGTCTCGTCCCGTCCACCCGGATTACGGGACAGCCCAAAGACTGCACCCATTCCTCGGCATAATTTTCAGGCCGCGCTTCCACTATGTCAAAGAATTTTCTCTCCTTCTCATATAAATCTCCGCCGGACAACATTCTCTCGCCAAACTTTTGAAAGGAACGGTCTTTCACCCGCTGTATCCTGATTTTTTTAGGAACTTCAACCAACACCGCATATTGATATAGCGGAATAATATCTTCTCCGTAATTTCCTTTTACGGCACTAAGCACAAAATTCTCATGTGCTTTGACCTCGTCGAATAAAAGCTTCTCCGCTTCTATACGCGTGCGCGGGGATGCAAAAAGGTAATCAGGGTTATCTTTCGGAAAAAACAAATCTTCATTATCAATAAAATAGAAATCCAATTTTTCAGCCAAGGCTTTTCCCAGCGTGCTCTTACCGACACCGTTCAAACCACATATGATAATTCCTGTTCTCATAGCTTTTACTCCTTAATGAAACTAAACTTACACAACTGATCCATCAACCTCTGTCGGTCAGAGCCGTCCCTGCTTCCCGATTCTCTTTTATCGCTTGCATATTATAGATTTTCTTTGTGTGGTTCAGATATAATAAGTTCTTTATTTTAGCATTCTTTAATGTATAAAATATCTGATAACCGGGCAGCTTGCTTACGTTTATCCAAATCATGAACTATAATTTCATCGTTAGAAATGCTCTCAACAGTTACTGAATAAAATCCTCCCGGTTTCTTGAACTTTAGTCCTTCTTGTTTCAATCTTACATCACATTTCCTGTTTACAAGGTAACTGCAAATATCCTTGACCGTTTCTCTGTCCGGAATAGCAGGTAATTTCATTATTTTTTTCTCATTTGCAAAATCCATAATGGTGTTGACGGAATCCCCATCTATCATGCCCAGCTTGCCCTTATCATCCATAATAATTAGGAAGGAATTATACATTGCAACAAGTGTAACACAATGAAAGCCCTGAAACTCCTGATCCTTCAAGAAAATCCGAACCCACTTCCCAATATAAGATTCAGAAAATGATATTCCCTTTTGCGTATTATAATCTTGTGCTTTCAAACTTTTATCCCGCAAAAGATAGTCCAAATCCACATCTAAAATTTTGCAAAGTATCAATAACTTTTCTGTTTCGGGATATCCCAAACCCGTCTCCCATTTTGAAACAGACTGTCTTGTTACATTGCACTTTTCAGCCAACTCTTCCTGTGATAATCCTTTCGATTTTCGCAAGCTCTGTAACTTATCAGCAAACAACATTTGTATACCCTCCTTTTTTTGATGGTTTTATCTTAATCTGATTCCCTTCATTTTACTACCAATTTTATCGTGCTTTTTCGCAACTTGAAGTTGCAATATAACTTTTTTCTTACTATCAGCTATCATAGTATGATAATCGACTGTCTCATCACTCGCATATTAACTCTGCTTCCCCTCTTTCCAAGCGGTTTCTGCTGTCAGACCTGCCTGCGGAAACGGCCCTCAAAAAAGTTTCATTCTTCTTATCTGCTGCGGCAGCTCCTCTGTCATTCGGAGCCGCCCATGCCCCCTTATGGTAAGTCCGGGCATGATGCCCTTCATTAACCAAGCAGCGTATCTCTGCCTGCCGCTGTTTCAGTCATGACATTTGCATCATAAGCATTGGATGCCGCCGCCATCTGCTGCTTACTGCTCCACGCCTTTGCCAACCTGCTTCTTTCCTGCTCCGACTTTGCAATCTTTTCATCCAGCAGCTCCTGTTGCTGTCTCTTAGCCTGCGCCCGTTTTTCCAGATATTCTTCCAGCAGTTCCTTCTGATTGTCTTTCTTTTCACTCGTTTTCTTAAAAAAATTTCTTTGTGTTTCCCGTTTTCTCCAATGCAAATTTTTCTGTACTGTTCGCATTTTTTATTGTTTCCACATTATTCCGATAAAAATTCTGTCCTACTCCGCTGATAGACATTTCTTAATCCTCCACTTTAATCTATTTTCGAGTTTCATTTCATACATAGCCATTTACTTATCTTCTCCCACCTCCCCCCCCGCTACAGCATGACTGTCACATGGAACACATCCCCTTTCACTTTTATATTTACACCGCCGAAATACCTTTCTGCCACGTCACGCACGTTCTCAGCCCAATCCCATGTTCCGTGATAATCCATGGCAGCGTACTCTGTTTCGTTGTAGGCGAAGCCAAACCTCCGCCCGACTGCACAGGTACAGCCCCGTCAAAGCTGTTCTCAACTTCCAGCAATAAAAACTGTTTTTTCCGTTTCAGCGTAAGACATATGAACCCATTCCCCGGTTCCAGCTTCTCACAGGCTTCTATGGCATTATCCAGAAGGTTGTTCGGGATGATTCCTAAATCGAATACCGGAATTTCCCCTCCATAATGAAAATCTGCATCAAACCCGATTTCTGCTTTCTCCGCCCTGCGGCATTTGTCATTGATAATGACATCCGTGACCGCATTGCCCGTCACATACATATCCAGACCTGGGTCTATCCGACCCATAATTAGAAAAACGGAGAGATGCAAGGCATCCGCCTTTCGTCTCCCCGTATCAGATCATTTCTATTTTCCCGTCAGTCTATCATTTCCGGACAGATCACTTCCGCCCAAGACTCCTCCCCAAGTCTGCGTACCAATATCTTTCGGTAAGGCTTGTCGTAACCGGCGTGTATCACTTTTCCGCTCACCGCGCCGTCCTCCTGAAGGGTAAAACGGTATTGATGATATGCTCCGTCCCGATAGGCGAAATCCTCTCCGTTATCCAGATAGTGATCCCAGCTCCCGGATCCGGGATATGCTTCCAGCAGCAATATATCCGAAGGCTTCTCCCCCACATAAGATTGAG
This sequence comes from uncultured Acetatifactor sp., assembly GCA_910589655.1. Taxonomy (GTDB): domain Bacteria; phylum Bacillota; class Clostridia; order Lachnospirales; family Lachnospiraceae; genus Acetatifactor. Next base: position 3,149 of record CAJUTJ010000119.1, read on the forward strand.
GCTCCATCACCGGAAGGATGCTTCCCGCCTTGACATAAATAGGGCAGCAGTCCAGAGGGGCTTCCCGCACAAACCAAACAGGGCCTTCCAGCTTCTCATGGGTCCAGTAATCATACCAAATGCCTTCGGGCAGATATACCATCCGCTTCTCCGCCCCCTGATTCACCACAGGCGCCGCCAGTATCCGGCTGCCCAGCATAAACTCGTCATTGCATACTTGCGCCGCCTTATCCTTCTCATAATGGAATACCAGCGGCCGCATAATGGGCGCGCCCGTCCTCTCTTCCTCATAAAACAAATCATAAATATAAGGAATCCACCGATAACGCAGCTTCACATATTTCCGGTATATGTCCATGATTTTCTCACCGAACTGCCAAGGTTCCTGCCTTCTGGATCCTGCGGCGCAGTGATTCCTGAAAAGCGGGGAAAAGCACCCTACCTGAACCCACCTAGCCATCAGCTCCGGTGTGGTATCCGCACCAAAGCCTCCCACATCCGTCCCCACAAAAGGCATACCGGACAAACCCAAATTACACAGCTGGGGAATGGCCATCTGAAGATGTGCCCACATACTTGTATTGTCTCCCGTCCATGCAGTGGCATACTTCTGGCTTCCGGCATAGCAGGCTCTGGTGATCACAAAGGGTCTTCGCCCATCCAGCTTTTTCAGTCCCTCGTAGGCCGCCTTTGCCATAAAGTGCCCATATACATTATGCATTTCCGCATGTGTGGTCTCCCTGTCTTCGTCCGTAAACACTATGTCATCCGGCAGCGGACCTTGAAAGCTGGCAGGCTCGTTCATATCGTTCCAGATACCCCTCACGCCTTTATCCAGCAAAAATTTCTGCTTTTCGCCCCACCATGTCCTGACGGCGGGATTTCCGAAGTCGGGAAATGCCGCATCTCCGGGCCATACCGCATTGATATAAACTTCTCCTTCCGGAGTCTTTGCAAAATATCCCTGCCGGACACCCTCATCGTATACCTCATATCCGTCTTCTTTTTTTACACCGGGGTCATTGATGGCCACAGGCTTAAAGCCGTCCTCCGACAATTTCCCCAAAAACGATGCCGAATCTCCATGATAACGTTTTTCATTCCATGTGAATACTCTGTAATCCTGCATATAGTCTATGTCAAAATGAATGGCATCACAGGGAATGTCATTTTTGCGCATGGACGCCGCCACATCCTCCATATCTTCCTGTGTCACATACCCCCACCGGGACTGATGATAGCCCAATGTCCATTTCTGCGGCAAAGGACAGGTTCCCGTGAGATAAGTATATCCCTTCAAAACCTCCGCCACGGAATCTCCCGCGATATAATAATAGTCCAGATCCCCTCCGTGGGCTCCGAACCAGTAGTATTCCTCCGATTCCTGCCCCATATTAAAACAGCTTTTAAAAGTATTGTCTAAGAACAAACCATACACATGTGTGTCCGTCAGCGAAATCAAAAAGGGTATGGATTTATATAATGCCTTGAAACTGTCCACTTGGGGATTGGGGTTATCCGTATTCCACATTTCATACTCGTAATGCCGTTTGTCCAAAAACCCCGTCTTATCACCCAAGCCGTAAAAATGCTGGGAAGCCTCAAGCTTTTTCAGCACTTCAAACGCATATTCCTGCCCCTTGCCGGCAGCGGAATGCCCCTCTTCCTCAAGGAGTTTTAAGGTCTCCCCGCTGACTCTCTGTAAGGGCTTCCGTTTTCCCCTGTAATCCGCACAGACCTCTCTGCCGTCTCTGTCATAAAAGTCCACATAGAATCCGTCGTCTACTTTTACGGACACTTCTCCCGTGTGAATCCACAATCCGTCCGTTTTCTGAACCGCTTTAACGGATGACGGAACCGTCTTGTCTCCTTCTATGGCCTTAGAGCCTGCACGCGTCCCGTCTTCACCGTAAAATACATTGATAATCGTCGGGGTAAGGGCACGGATCCGTGCCTTCCTCCCCTCAAAATCCAGCATAACTGTTTGGCCATCCATCTGATACCCTGTCAATTTCCCGAATTTCATAGACATCCCCTCTCATTCCGATTCTGTCTTTCTTATTTCCAATTCGTCTGTCGTACTTCGAACCCGTCTTCTTTATCTCCGATTCCGTCTCTCTATTTTCGAACCCGTCTCCCTGCTCTCCGATTCCGTCTCCTTACTACAACATCTTGGGAGATATTATGGTTCCGCCGCACCGGTTTTCTGCCTTCCGGAATATAGCAGAGAAAAGCTTACCGGAAACCGGTTCCCAGCAAAATTCCGGCGGCTTTCCGAAAATCTCCATCCATAACGCAATATGTCGCATTGATCTCTCCCTGCTCTTCGGGAGAGATGGCGGTACGGAGATATAAAGTATCCATTCCCACGCTCCGCGCCCCGGATATATCCGCCGTCCCGTCGTTTCCGATCATAATACTCTCGGAAGGTTCCAGCCCATATTGCTCCAGCAGCTTACGAAAAAATGCCGGAGACGGTTTCTTACAGCCTTGCTCCGAAGACAGGACAATCCCGTCAAAAAAACGGGTAAGCCCAAGCATCTCTATCTCCGGACGGGTAAAATCCGTCTGAGCGTTGGATAAAAGATACAGCTTCCTGTCCCGCCGCCGCAGCTCCTCCAAAAGCTCCTCCACGCCGTCATAGGCACGCAGAAAACGTCTGGATAATGCGCGGAAAGTGATTGCCGTCATTTTTGCCTGAGAATCGTCACAGGAAACATTTTTATCATAAAACAGCAGAGCAAAAACCCTCGTCAAATCCGGTTCCGCATTTTCTCCGCCCAGCTTTGCCTTTTCCCTTTGTTCCATCCTGCGGAATGCCCGCCGCAGTTCCTGCGGCTTGTAACCCGCCCCCAGCGCCCGATAAATTTCGCTCATCTTTTTCCACAGACGGAAATTGTCTTCGTCCGTGCGGATATCCGCTAAAGTACCGTAAAAATCAAAAATATAATTTTTATACACAGTGATTCCCCTTACCTGCATTCACAAGTTCTTTTTACAGCCGGCTCCAAACATTTTGCCGCCCTTATGCCGAAGCTTCCCACGTCGCCGATTGTGTTGTCCCGTCAGCCCTTTTCCAGCGCGTCATACACCCGCAGCATTTCTCCCACACTCCACGCCTGAGCAAAACAGCCCTTGGAGGACACAGGATTGGCTCCGTCATAAATCTCGGGCAGCTGGCCTACACAGCCCTCCCGCAAGGCAGCCTCCATGCATTCCAGCTGTCTCTTCACGGAACGCTTTGCCGCCTGCGAATATCCATGCACCTTCAGATAGGCAAGATAATAGCCTCCCAGCGGAAATACCCATATCGTTCCCTGATGATATGCCAAATCCCTCTCCAGCTGCCCGCCTCCGTAAAAGGGTTTAAATTCCTCGTCCGCCGGATCCAGCGTCCGCAGACCATAGGGAGTATACAATTTCCGAAACACCACATCCACGACCTGTTTCTCCCTTTCCGGAGAAAGTACGGAAAAAGGCAGCGACACGGCCCATATCTGATTACAACGGATCTGCCGGTCCGCTTTGGTTCCCGACAGCACATCCTTCAGGCAGCCTGCTTCCTCGTTCCAGAACTGTCCGAAGCTTTCTTTTACCTGAGCCGCCAGAGAGCCGTAATCCTTTGCTTTCTCCGGGCAAAGCCGTCCGAACTCCTCCATTATGCACAGCGCGTTATACCAATAAGCATTGATTTCCACAGGTTTGCCATGTCTCGGCGTCGGCAAAATATCCCCCACCCTTACATCCATCCAAGTAACCTGATCAAAATCCCGGCCTGCCAGAATCAGTCCGTCCTCATCCATTTTTATGCCGAAATCCGTCCCTTGTCTGTACCAGTCGATAATTTCGGCCATTGTGTCATACATGCTTTTGACAAAGACCGAATCTTTTGTCTCCCGGTAATACTCATACACTGCCAGAATGAACAGCAGCGCCGCATCCACAGTGTTATACCCCGGAGCTTCCCCGCCTTCCGGAAAAAGATTCGGCATAAGCCCTTTTTTGCAGTATGTCCGAAAGGTCTGCAGGATACTCTTTGCCGTCCCGTACTGATGCGTGGCCAGACAACACCCGTTTATGGCAATCATAGTATCCCGTCCCCAATCTTCAAAGAAAGGGAAGCCTGCCAAAATCGTCTGCTTCGCCGTGGAAGCACGATAAGAAATAAACTGATCGGCGCTTACAGCCAAAGCCTTCGCCGTCTCATCCGAAAAGCCCGCCTGCTGCGCCAGCTGCTCTCTGCGCCGCCTGATGTCCCCGCACATTTCTTTCACGGCGGGAAGTTCCGGAGTCATCCCGTACACCAGTTCCAGCACATCCTTCTCTCCGGCAGACACCGTAAAACGAATACTGTGGTTCACCAATGTACGACCCGTTTCCCTTCTTCCGTCGCAGACATCATAGGCATAATACAGATTCTCATGAAATACAGGCGAAAGCTCGCGGAAGCAACCGTTTGTTTCACAGTACAGCCGTTTCCCTTCGGAGAGTATGCTCCGGCCTTCCACGACAAATTTCTGTTCTCTCTCCAGCAAGGCACCCTTGGGCACAAATTGCAGATGGGGCAGCACTTCCAGTGTTACGTCTTTTCCGGAACGGTTGCTGATCTCATAGGATATTCCCACACTGTTGCCGCCCTGAGCCAGTACAATGGTTTTCCGGATTTCCACGCCGTCTATCAGATAATTCCATACAGGGTAATCCTCATAGGAAAATTCCGTCTGGCAGAGATAGCCTTCTTCCCTGACGCCGTTATAAGTTCTTCCAATCATCGGGGCACTGCCCAAACCGTCCGATTCCACTGCCTCCTCCGGCTGTTCCGGCAGCCCGTGAAGAAGGTCGCAAGACTGATAATCCTGACTGGAAATATGGAGGGCGGCACAGGCGTCCTCCGGACAAAACGTTAACGTCTCCTCCAGTCTGTGAATCATATTATAACGATGATTGGGAGACTTAACACATGCCATTAATACCGCATGATCGTTTCTCCCGCAGGAGCCGATGGCAGTAAGGGAAGAAAAACCGCCCAGCCCGTTGGTCATTAAGTAGCAGTTTTCCTCCCCCCGCTCAAAGGTTTTCCAATCCTGTTTCCCATAGATAAACTTCATTTTCTGCCTCACTTTCCGTCATGCCGCATCGGCGGTATAAGCCGCTCCCAAGGAGCCGGCTTCGAAGCCCCGCGGAAGCGGCCGCACCGCCCTGCAGAAGATTTCCGGATTACATTCTTTTACAATTCCGATACGGCGGCTCAAACTTGGAGAAATAATGTGCCGACGGCACACAGGAGCATCACTCGATAATATCCACTCCGGACTCTTCTCTGCCCTGCCCGTTCAACCGGAAACTAATTCTCGTAAGGTTGTAAACCTTTTCTTTTACCTCCTCGGGCAGCGGCCCTTTTTCCATTCTCCACACCCAATTTCCTCCCACCGTGGAAGGTTTATTGATTCTTGCCATTTTATCCAGCCCCAGATAATCCTGAAGAGGAATGATACAGGTATCCGCAGAGCTCATCATTGCCAGCCGCACAAAGTCCCAATATTTTTCTTCCTCCGGCGTATCGGCATTGTCCATATACTCCTCCGCAAAAGCCTTACATTCATCATCCAGCCCGTGATACCATTGCACCAAGGTTTCGTTGTCGTGGGTTCCTGTGTACACCACACAGTTTTTATCGTAGCAGTGGGGCAGATAACCCGTTTCCTCATTGGGATCAAAAGCAAATTCCAGCACCTTCATACCGGGATATCCGCTGTCCTTCAAAAGTCTATGTACGGAAGCGGTCTGCAGCCCTAAATCTTCCGCGATAATGTCCTTCTGCCCAAGTCTGTTCTGCAGTGTCGTAAACAGCTCCATACCGGGTCCCTTTTCCCAGTGACCGTTCTCCGCCGTTTCCTCCTCCCAGGGAATACTGTAATATTCGTCAAAACCTCTGAAATGGTCTATCCGGGTCACGTCATATAACTGAAAGCAATGCTCTATTCTCCTGACCCACCATTCATAGCCGGTCTGTCTATGGTACTCCCACCGGTACAGAGGATTCCCCCAGAGCTGTCCCGTGGCGGAAAAAGCATCGGGCGGACAGCCTGCCACGGCAATGGGACGGTATTCGGAATCGAACTGGAACATCTCCGGATTAGCCCATGCATCCGCCGAATCAAAGGCCACATAAATCGGAATATCACCGATAATCCGGATACCTTGTTTATTGGCATAGGCTTTCAGCCTTAACCACTGTTCCTGAAATTTGAATTGAATATATTTAAAAAATTCAATTTCGAAATAGCATTCCCGTCTGTAATAATCCAGAGCGAATCCCCAGCGCTTCCGGATGTCTTCCGCCCATTCGCTCCACGCCGCGCCGTCAAACCGCTGCTTTACCGCCATAAAAAGCGCATAATCCTCCAGCCAGAAAGCATTGTCCTGCACAAAACGGACAAACCCCAGATTTTGCGTAATATAGCTCCGCTCATATGCCAGATGGAGCAGTGAAAAACGCTTCCTGTAAATCTTTTCGTAGTCGATAAGAGAAGGATTATCGCCAAAATCACATGCGCTGCATTCCTCCTCCGTCAGCACACCTTCCTCAATCAGCGCTTCCAAATCAATTAAATAAGGATTCCCCGCAAAGGAGGAAAAGGACTGGTAAGGGGAGTCCCCGTAGCTGGTAGGAGAAAGGGGCAGAATCTGCCAATAGCTCTGCCCTGCTTCCTTCAATTCGTCAATAAATTCATATGCCTCTTTGGAAAAGCAGCCGATGCCGTACTTAGACGGCAGACTTGTCACCGGAAGCAAAATACCACTTGCTCTGTTCATATACCTACCTCCAACTATTGTTGTTCAGAATCCCCCGGCTTGGAGCATTCTTCTTGCGGCCCAGTCTCCTATAAAGTGAAAAAGATTTACTGCAGTCCGAGGCGGAAAGATATCTCAATGGCACAGCCCCAGCAGCATTCCGCTGTGAGCTTCCACCCGGATCCCTTTTTTCGTTTTTTCCGCAGCCTTACAGCAGTCCGTCTCTCTGCCGTCTGCGAGAATCTCCCATGAGCCCTCCGGAATCATGATATCCCAGTCCTCGTCGGCGGCATTATAAATCACAAACAGGTTATCCCAGCTTCCGCAGCTTCCCTGAGACTTATTGTCCACCAAGAAGGAAACCACTCCCTCTTTGTGGATCCGTCTTGAACGAATGCGTTTCACCGCCTGAGGCGATTTGTCGCACAGCCCCGGAAGTTTTTTCCGCAGCCGGATCAATCCCCTGTAATAGTTTACCAGCTCCGCATATTCTATTGTTCTATCCCATTGTAACATATTAATCTCCGGCGAAGAACAATAACTGTTGCTTTCTCCTAATTTTGTGCGTGCAAATTCTTCTCCCGCCTGCAGAAACAGCCTTCCCTGACATGTAAAGTAGATAAAAGCAGCAAGCTTGTTGGCCGCAAGCACATCTTCGTAACGCTCCGAAAAATCCGGCCGGGCATGCATGGACAAAACCAATTTATCCCACAAAGTAAAATTATCGTGAGCCGACACATAATTGATAATCTGTGCACAGCTTACGGGATTAAAGTCCGCTCCGCCATCCCGCCACCCTGTCACGGCGTGAAAGAGCGAAGCCTCAAATCCGCTTCCCCCGTTGACGATTCCCGGCTCTTCCTCATAAAAAACGTGTCCTTTGATCAAATCTCTGGTATCGTCGCAGAAGATTCCGATTCCCTCGTCCAGATAACAGGTGTTTTCCTTCAATGCGGCTTTCAAACCGCATTCCATAGGGGAATAATCCGCTCCCCAAGGCTCTCCGTACAGCAGCTTTTCCCCCTCGCCGAACGCTTCATCCAATTCGCGCCTGATCCGGTTCATAAGCTCCACGGTCAGCAGCCCCATCAAATCAAAACGGAAGCCGTCCAGATGATACTCCTTGGCCCAATACATTACGGAATCCGCAATAAAGTTATCCACCATCGCCCGTCCCGCGGCTATGTCGTTTCCACAGGCAGAGCCGTTGGACAGTGTGCCGTCCTCATGATGACGGTAATAATACCCCGGCACCATCCTCTGAAGCCATGAGTCATTCCGGTAGGTATGATTATATACCACATCCATCACCACTCGGATACCGTTCTCATGAAAGGCGCGGATCATTTCTTTGCACTCCCTGATCCTGACCGTTCCGTCCATGACGTCAGTGGCATAGGAACCTTCCGGAACGTTGAAATTAAGAGGGTCGTATCCCCAATTATACTGCCCCTCATCTCCTGCCTCATCCACCGAGCCATAATCAAAAAAGGGCAGCAGATGGACATGCGTGACTCCCAGCTTTTTCAGATATTCCATGCAGGTAGGATATTCTCCGTTTGTACCGTTTATGGTAAAGGCTTTATATTTTCCGCGATATTCTTCCGGCACGCCGCTTCGGGCGTCATAGGAAAAATCCTTAATATGCAGTTCATATATAATCTGCTCCTCCTGAAGCTCAGGGGCAGTGTCCTTCTCAAACTCCGGCGGGTCCGTCCGTCTCAGGTCTACCGCCATACTCCTGTTTCCGTTGCAGCCGCAGCCCACGGCATAGGGATCCGCAGTACGCACTTCCTCCCCTTGGATCTCCACCAGATAATCATAGTACATTCCGTGGAGATTCTCCTGAAACACAATCCCCCACACACCTTTTTCTTGCGGCTGCAATTCTTTCTCCAGCCACGCTTCCGAAAGATGATCCCGGTACAGGCGCAGCCTTATCCTCTGTGCAAGAGGGCTCCACACCTTAAATACCGTCTTCTCCCCCTCGCAAGTTACACCCAAATCTTTGCCGTCATACCGGAACTTCTCGTCAAAGTCCCTGACGGAAAAGACGGCATCCGAAAAAGTAGTTTTACCCTTCAATTTCCCTCTCCTCTATCTACCGATTAAAATTACCGTAATGATGCAATATAACGGCTTATGCCAAGATTTCAAAAAGCTGCTGCAAAATAGATACCTATATTCTGCAGCAGCTCCTATTTTATTACCTTCACACTTCCCGTCACGCCGATGCAGTCGGCACAGACAATCCATAAATCCAACGGAAAAATCCGCCTGCGAATCCTTCGGGAAGACATCTAAATTTCCTTAACCCTTTACGGCTCCCGATACCCCTTCCACATAACACTTCTGTGTCAGCAGGAACAGAATGGATATGGGTATGGAAATTATCACACAGCCCGCATAGAACTGCGTATAATAATATTCCACGAATTCCTGTTCCAGCATGGTCCACAAACCGATGGCAATGGTGTAATAAGACGAATCATTCCCCAGAATAACTTTGGCAAAAATATAATCCACCCAAGGCCCCATAAATGCCGTAATCAGCGTATAGGTAATAATGGGTTTTGACAGCGGGATGGTAATCCGGAGAAAGGTATCCCATTTTGTGGCTCCGTCTATATATGCAGCCTCGTCTATGGACTTCGGAATCGTATCAAAGAATCCCTTCGCCATATAAAAGCCCAGTCCGGCGCCGCCCGAATAAACCAATACCAACGCTATCTGTTTCAGTATTCCCGTCTCCAGAAGGCCCAGCCCCTTCAGAATATAGTATACGGCGATCATGGACATAAAGCCCGGGAACATGCCCAATATCAATGCAATATTCATAAATTTCTTTCGCATTTTAAAACGAAGGCGGCTCATAACATAGGACACGCACAACACGAAAAATGCGGACAAAATCGTACTGAATATGGCAATCACCAAAGTGTTGGCAAACCATCTGGTAAAATTGATATTGGTATTTCCGTGGAACAGATTAATGTAGTTATTGAGAGTAAAGCCTCTGGGCCAAATATAACTTTTATAAGAACCGCTTTCCTCCCGGAACGAAGTCAATATGACATATAAAATCGGCAATATCCAGATAATGCTGAGCACCGCCAATAATATATGGCAAGCCGTATTTACGATTATCCTCTTTGCTTTCATTATTGGAACGCCCCCTCATCTTTATATGCGCCTGTACGGCGGTAAGTTATCAACGACAGAGTTGCCAAAATTATAAATACCAAAATACCGATAACCGCACCTAAATTGTAATCCTTTTGGGTGATGGTAAGTCTGTACAGCCATGTCACCAGCAAATCTGTCTTGCCTGCATAGTAGTAGTCCATGGAATCCGGGCCGCCTCCGGAAAGCAGGAAAATCACGTTAAAGTTATTGATATTTCCCGTAAAGGATGTGATCAGGTTGGGTGTCATTACAAACAGCATATAAGGAAGCGTAATCTTCCGGAAGATTGTCGGCGCGCTGGCTCCGTCAATCCTCGCCGCCTCATATAAATCCGCCGGAATATTCTGCAGAATACCCGTGGTTGACAGCATGGTAAAAGGTACGCCGATCCAAATATTGATACAAATGATTGTAATCTTGGCATAGAGCGGGTTGGTGAAGAACGGTATGGATTCCGTCATCCCGATTACCCCAAGCTGCCTTAAGATTACATTCACAGGGCCGTTTGCATTGAAGATCGTCCTCATGCTCAGCAATGTTACAAACTGAGGAACCGCCACGGACAATACAAACATAAATCTCCAGAAGCCTTTGGCTTTGGTTCCTTTACGGTTAATTAAAAGCGCCAGCAGCATACCCAGAAGAAAGCAGCTTACCGTTGCAAACACCGCCCAGATCAAGGTCCATGACAGAACAGGCCAGAAGGTGCCGGCCAGCTTGCTCCCTTGGGAGAACATGGCCTTGAAATTGTCCAGCCCCACCCATGAAAACAGATTTCCCGGCGGCTGATGTTCATGGTCATAACTGGTAAAAGCGATCAATATCATAAAGATCAACGGTACGATGGTAAAGCAAATAATACCGATAATGGGGAAGGACAGCAGGAATGCGTGAAGGTTTTCTTCCTTCAGCGACCGCAAATCGTCCTTAAAGGTCGGCAGCGGCTTTCCTTTTTCTATCCTCACCTGCGTGCAATAGGCGCTCTTTCCTGACATACAGCCTATGAAAACGGCTCCTGCGGTAAGCACAAGTGTAATGACTCCGTAGAGCAGGCAGAGCATGGAATCGTCACCTGCCGAATATTCATAGATTCCCAAAGCTTCGTTAAAGACTTCTCCCTGTGTCGCAGTACCCAGAGTAATAAAATCCCCCAGCGCACCGATACCGAAAGTAATCATATAGATAAAATATCCGATTTCCAACGCCAAAAAGATAAGTCCTCTGACAATCTGCCGATTCATAAGATTTCCAAGGCCAAAAACAAAGAAGGAAATCTTAGTAATCGCATTTCCGTTTTTAAATGCCTGCGGTATTCCGGCATCGCCCGGCCTGCTGTACGCAGGCTGAGCTTTTTTCTTCATCATTCCCATAGAAACCCCCTACACATTCTTTATTCCGTCATAGCTTTTACAAAAGTATCCAGTTTCTCCTGTACGTTATCCTTTGTAATCTCTCCGCTTCTGATCTCCGTAGGGATTGTGTTCGCATAGGTCCAGTATCTCGCGCTGAATACGGAGTTAGCGGGCTGTGCAACGCTTGCCTCATTAGATTCCTTGATCAGGATAGCCGCAAGAGGATCCGCTTTTACCGCTTCGCTTTCGCTGGCGTTCATGTTTGCAGGAATCTGTGCGGACAGTTCATAGCGAAGAACCTGATTCTCCTCATTGCCAAGGAAAGTTGCAAAGGCAACGGCTGCCGCCATATTCTGGGACTTTGCATTTACGCCGATACACTTGGAACCATAGAAGCCAAGCAGCTGATGATCCGTGCCGTCCGGATTGAAGGTAGGGATAACGGCCATGCCTAAATCGTCGCCCAAGATCCCTTTGTACAAATCATAGTTCCATGAACCGTCAAACCATGCGCCGATTCTGTGGTCTCCCGCAAGCTCGGAAACGGAAATTTCACCGTCATACGCACATTTGGGATTGTTGATCAGGTCAATCAGATAATTGGTAACCGCAACACCGGTCTCGTTATTCCAGTCAACGCCTGCGTTCAAATCATTTCCGTCAGGCCCGAATACACTTAGGCCCGCGCCGTAATAATATGCGCCCAGTTTCCAACCGCCGGCAGACTCGAAATAGAAGTTATACACATTGTCTGCGGTCTGCTTCGCCATAATCTTTTCCAAGGATACGATATCCGATTCGTCTAAAATCGTCTTGTCATAGAACATAAAAAATGTGTTATGTGTAAAAGGAATACCGTAAATAGCGTCGTCCACCGTTACCGTAGCCACAACGGATTCTGCGTTGGTTTCCTTTACCATAGCTTCCGTGTTACCGCCCAGTCTGGCAATGGCTCCCGCTTCCACCAGAGAGGGAAGCTGGTCGCTGGCAAACATAAAGACATCCGCCGCCTCACCCACATCTTTCAAAACGGCTTCCTGACATTTATCTTCTCCTACGATCTCCGTTTTCCATGTGATATTATACTCGGGATGCTCTGCTGCAAAGGCTTCCTGCTGCTGTGCCATAATACCGGTATCTATCTGATTCTGAGGACAGTATACCTTCAAAGTTACATCTGTAGTACCCCCCCCATTTGCCGCTGCACCACCTGACGTACTGCTGCCTGATGCATTACTGTTTGAAGCTCCTTGCCCCCCGCATCCGGTCATAGACGCAGCTGCCATAGCCGCCGTTAATAACACAGCCAATAACTTCTTTTTCATGTGATTTCCTCCTCGCATAAGTTTTGTTAAGTTTCGTTGTAAACACATACTAGCACACTCTTCTGGCAATATCAACCATATTTTTATGCATATTTTCCTATAATCACCGTTTGAATCTCTATATTTGTGCAACATGTATACTAATTCGAAATATTATCGAAACAGTTTCGCGAAACTTATCTTTTATAATTTTCGTATTTTTTCTTACGGAAGAACTGTCATCCCTTCTCGAACCGTTAACGATAACAGTAAGTTTCTACCCTTGCTTTCGTTTTTTCCATACAAGTTTACGGAGTTGTTTTTTGTTTGTTCGTGATATCCGTCTCTGTTTTACGCAAGATTTCCGAATTTCTGATATCAAAAAATGCAGGCGGTTTTCATAGCGGCTGTGCACAAACTCATGGCTGATTCCGTACCTGCCGCTAATCATCTTGCCGCCGGCAGCCTGTGCCCCGCAGCAGAAAACAGAAGTTTCGTAGGCATTCTTGTTTTCGGGTTTTAATCCTGTTATAATAGAATGAAAAACAAGATACTTATTTGTCATCTTTAACAAACTTTTAAGGAGTTCGACTATGGCAACCATCAATGACATTGCAGCAAAGCTGGGAATATCCAAGAGCACCGTCTCCAAAGGTCTGAACAATGCCGATGACGTCGGCGCCGAGACACGCAAAAAGATTCTGGAAACCGCAGTGGAACTGGGTTACATCAATAAGCGCCAGCAAAAAAAATCAAAAAAGCTCTGCATATTGATAGAAAATATGAACTATGACACCCCGAATCAGTTCGGACATGATATCGTTCTCGGTTTTAAGCAGATGGCAGAGCCCGAGGGCTGGACAGTGGATGTCGTCCCCATCAGCATAGACTTCCAAAAGCTGACCCCCTATGACATTTTTATGATGCAGGGCGGGTATTGTGCATCCTTCATTCTGGGCATGTCCCTTCTGGATCCATGGATGCAGGAGCTCCATTCCTCCGGAGTTCCCACCGTTCTCTATGATAATTATGTCAAAAACAATCCCAACATTGCTTCCGTAGGCTGCGACAGCCAAGAGGGTTTCGAGCTTGCCATGAGGCATCTAGTCGAATTAGGCCATAAAAAAATAGGCTTAATATCGGGACCTTTGGATTCCTTCATCCTTAAGGCCAGATATCATGCCTATATCAATGCATTGGAAAAATACGGTTTGGAAATAAATGAGGACTATATCGGGCTGGGATATTATGTAGCCGAATCCACCAGAAAGTATATTCCGAAGCTCATCAAGGAAGGCGTCACGGCCATCCTGTTTTCCCATGACGTGCGGGCTATATCGGCCATCACGGAGTGCAAAGACAGGGGGATACGCATTCCCGAGGATATCAGTATTATCGGCTTTGACGACCTGCCCATGACCTCTTATATCACGCCCCCGCTGACCACCATCCGGCAAGACCGCACCGCCTTGGGAAAATGTGGTTTCTATGCCCTGTCCTGCCTGCTCAATAAAGTCACCATAGGTTCCATCCTGCTGCGTGCCCCTCTGATTGTCAGAAGCTCCACCGGTCCGGCTCCCGTGAAGAGTAAATAGCCTCTCTTTTTCGGATAATCGTCGAAAATCGTTCACACGGCCGAAAAAATATTGCCGTCAATTTCTAACCGGACAGTGTTCTAAGAGGCCACAATATTATTCAGCCAGACGCCTTTCTTAACCAGAATGAAACCGATAACGCATTTGATAATGTCCAGCAATTGACAGCTCAGATACAGCGGCACCATGGGAAGCCCCGTAAAACGGCTCAATATGTACGCAACCGGAATACTCACGCACCACAAAAATACGCTGTCAAACAAAAAGGTTACAATGGTCTTGCCGCCGGAGCGGAGCGTAAAGTATGACGCATGCATAAACGCGGCAAGAGGCATACAGGCCGCCGCCACCCGGAGAAGAGACGCCGCCAGAGTCTTTACGGAGTCGGAAGTGTGATATATCCGCGGGAACAGCGGTGCAATCAGAATCAGCACTCCGCCGATGGCTACACAGGAAAGCACGGAGAAAGCAATCAGTTTCACATCCGTATCCTTTGCCTCCTCCATCTGTCCGGCCCCCAGAAGCTGTCCTACAATAATGGAAATGGCGCCTCCCATTGCCATATAAATCACGCTGAACAAATTGGTAATGGTGGTGGAAATATTCAGCGCCGCCACGGCATCCAGCCCCCGCATGGAATAACACTGTGTCATGGTAGCCATGCCCGCCGCCCAGAGAATCTCATTGATCATCAAAGGAATCCCCTTCTTAACGATATTGCCGGTCAGCTGGGCAGGTATCTTAAATTCCCTGTAAGCGCCTACAATAAAGGGCATACGTACCGCATGTCTATGTGTCCATACAACGACAACGGCCGCCTGAACATACCGGGACACTACCGTTGCAACGGCAGCGCCCACCACGCCCAATTGGGGCAGTCCGCATTTTCCGAATATCAACAGATAATTCAACACCAGATTCACGCACACCGCTGCAACACCCGCTGCCATAGGCACCTTCGTCTCGCCGCATTCCCGCAGAGTGCTGGTATAAATCTGTTCCACCCCAAAAGGAAGAAGGCCAAACAGCATTACCAACAGATACTCTTTTCCGTATTCCAGAGTAGCCTGCAGCGCCGCGTCATTTCCCTCACCGTGAAGGTACAGCAGAATCAGCCGGTCTCCTCCCGCCAGAAAAAGCAGAATGCCCGCAAGCACAATCATTGCACATGCATACACTTTAAAGCGGAACGTGTGCTGCACTCCCTTATGGTTCTTACAACCGTAAAATTGTGCTCCGAAGATACCGACTCCCGAAATGGCGCCGAAAATGGCCAGATTGAACACCAGCATCAGCTGATTGACAATGGCAATGCCGGACATCTGTTCCGTTCCCACACGCCCTACCATAATATTGTCCAGCAGTCCCACAAAATTGGTAATGCCGTTCTGAATCATCATGGGCACTGCCACACCTAAGACCATTTTATAAAATGCTTTGTCTCCAAATAACTTTTTCCCAATACTCATTGTCCTTAACCCCGCAGTATAATTCACAAAAGCCGCGCTTTTCAAATCCCCGGCTTTTCGTGCGCAATGTTATCATTCTACACCACGAAGCATCGCTTTGTCCATGTATTTTTCTGGCAAAATACGGATTATTTACAACAGCGATTATTTACAACAGCTCGCAAAATCGCATAAAGACGCGATTGTGACTTCACGGAAGGGGCTGCCTGAACTGTTACCGACAGCTCCCTGTCTTTTCCTTGGGCAGCCTGCCGTATAACTCGCTCATATCCTTCATACGCTTTGCCAGCTCTTTTGTAAAGCTTCCCTTTCTCATACGCCACTGCCAGTTGCCGCCCAGAGTAGACGGGATATTGATGCGCGCCTCGGATCCCAGCCCCAGATAGTCCTGCATGGGAATCACCGCCAAATCCGCCACACTGGCTAAGGCGGCACGGATGAATTCCCACCGGATGTCCTGTTCACTTCTTTCTACAAGATTCAGATAGCGGTCGCAGAACGCCTTATCCGTCTTTTCCAGCTCCTTATACCAGCCCAATACCGTATCATTGTCATGGGTGCCCGTATACACGACGCAATTGTGTTCATAATTATGGGGAAGATAATCGCTTTCCTCTCTGGAGTCAAAAGCAAACTGCAATACTTTCATACCGGGATAACCGGACTTTTTCACCAGTTCAATGACAGTAGGCGTCAAAAAGCCAAGATCTTCCGCAATCACTTCCTTTTCTCCCAGCTCCCCCTTCATCGCCACAAACAACGCATATCCCGGCCCCGGCATCCAGTCTCCCTTCTCCGCCGTCAAAGAGCCTGCCGGAATAGAATAATATTCGTCAAACGCCCGGAAATGGTCGATTCTGACCACATCATACAGACGATAGCAGAATGCCATTCGCCTGATCCACCATTCAAAGCCTGTCTTCCGATGGTGTTCCCAATTATACAACGGATTTCCCCAGAGCTGTCCGGTGGCGGAAAACGCATCGGGCGGGCATCCGGCTACGGCAATAGGCCTGCAATCCTTATCGAACTGGAACAGTTCGGGATTTGCCCACGTATCGGAACTGTCAAAAGCCACATAAATGGGAATATCACCGATAATCTGAATCCCCTTTTTATTGGCATAGGTTTTCAACTTCTTCCATTGAATCTGAAACATGTACTGCTGAAACTGATAAAATTCCTTTTCCTCGGCAAATTTTTCATTGTATTTCTTCATCGCCTCCGGTTTGCGTGTCCTGATATCCTCGTCCCATTCTATCCAGCTCACACTGTCAAAAGAGGCCTTTACCGCCATATATAAGGAATAATCTTCCAGCCAGTCACTGTTTTCCTTCAAAAATGAGCGGAAATCTTCGTCCTTTGCAATCTCACTGTTTTTCCAAGCCGTTCTAAGCAGCAGAAAACGGCTGTCATAAATCTTTTTATAATCCACAGTCTCCGGATCATCCCCAAAGTCAAAACTGTCACATTCCCGTCCGGTAATCCAGCCCCTTTGAACCAAATCCTCGGGATCAATAAAATACGGATTCCCCGCAAAGGTAGAGAAAGACTGATAAGGAGAATCTCCGTATCCGGTAGGTCCAAGCGGCAGAATCTGCCAGCAGGACTGCCCCGCCTCCTTCAGTTTGTCTACAAAATCATACGCCTCCTTGGAAAAGCAGCCGATTCCGTAAGCCGACGGCAGGCTCGCCACCGGCAGCAACACACCGCTCTTTCTCATAATTAAACACCCCTGTTCTCTCTCATTTTCTCCATACTGCCTCTTTATCTTCCCATCATTTCCCTGATTCCCTTACCGCTTCCTTAATTACCACACCGCTCCCCTGATATTCCTACACCCCAATCTCCCACTCTTCCCGACATGCCGCCATTGACAGCTCAAACAATTAATGACTTGGTGCAAATCCGGAAGAATCGCGCATGCGATTCTTTCAGGAATGACTTAGTTTCTCTTAGGTTGGGTACAAGAGGGGTGTAAACACCCCTCTTTCCAACCTTAGAGAAACTTCATTCCTTTCACACTCAGCCCTTCACCGCTCCAGCCACCACTCCTTCGATAATGTATCTCTGGCAGAGGAGATAAAAAAAGACAATCGGAACAATGGACAACACCAGCAGCGCCATCATTGCCCCCATATCCTTGGCTCCGTAAGAACCCACCAGATACTGCACCGCCACGGGAATGGTCTTGTACTTGGTGCTGAGTCCGATCACTAAATAGGGCAGAAGATAATCATTCCATATCCACATGGCGTTGAGAATGGCCACGGTTATGGCAGTGGGCTTTAATATCGGAATCACTACTCCGAAAAAAGTCTGCAAAGGATTACAGCCGTCTATCATGGCCGCTTCCTCTATTTCCAAGGGAATGGATTTTACAAAGCCGCAGAACATAAATATGGAAAGTCCTGCGCCGAATCCTAAGTATAATATTACCATACCTGCCGGATTATTTAAATGAAAAATATTCGCCAGTTTGGACATTGTAAACATAACCATCTGGAAGGGAACTATCATGGAAAACACAAACATATAGTATAATCCGCTTGTGATCCCGCTTTTTACTCTGGTCAGATAGTAAGCCGTCATAGAAGTAAAAAACAGAATGGCTGCTACGGAAAATACGGTAATCAAAAGCGAGTATCCAAAAGCCGAAAAGAACCCTGTCTTCTCGATTCCGTTTACGTAATTTGTCAGCCCGGCAAAGGTCTCGGCATCCGGAAGCGAAAAGGGATCATTGCTGATAAACAGTTTTCCTTTAAAAGAGTTCAGCAGCACAAACACTATAGGAATCAAAAACACAACCGCCGAAATGCACAGCACAATAAAAAGAATGATATTCAACGTTGATTTCTTTTTCATTACTGTTCGATCTCCCTTCTTTTGGTCAGCACAAGCTGCCCTAAAGCAATTACCGCCACCACGATAAAAAACAATACAGCCTTTGCCTGACCCACGCCTTCATAACCGGTTCTGCCGTAAAAAGTATTATAGATATCCAGCGCCAGCATCGCCGTCTTTTTGCTGGGGGCTCCTGCCGTCAGCGCCAGATTCTGGTCGAAAAGCTTAAAACTGTTTGACAATGTCAAGAACAAGCATATGGTTATGGACGGCATGACCATAGGTATTTTAACTTTTATCAGTGTCTGCCATGCGCTGGCTCCATCAATTTCGGCCGCCTCAATCATCTCCGGAGGTACGTTCTGAAGACCTGCCACATAAATAACCATCATATAGCCGATCAACTGCCAATTCATAAGAATGACCAATCCCCAGAACCCGTAAGTCGCATTGGCAACCAAAGTGGTTTCGTATTTTAAAAGCACCGCATTGATCATCTGCTGCCAGATATACCCCAGAATAATGCCGCCGATCAGGTTTGGCATAAAAAATAAAGTCCGGAACAGATTTGTCCCTTTCACCTTCCGGGTCAGCGCCAGCGCCAGAGAAAAGGAAAACAGATTGATGGTCAAGATGGAGAGCACGGAAAATTTCACCGTAAACCACAGCGCATTCACAAAATCTCTGTCCTCAAATATTTTAATATAATTTTCCACCCCTGCAAACCGTGCATTCGTTATTGTCTTAAATTTACAAAAAGACAGATAGATCCCCATGCCGAAGGGCACCAAAAAGGCAAAGGAAAATGCAATCAATGTAGGTATGACAAAAATGGGAAAATAGCGTTTTAATGTCTTTTGCATATACTTTCTCCTCGTTAAAATAATAAGCTTTTACCCTATATTTAAAATCGGGGCAATGATATCCACAGCCCCGCTCAGCTTCTAACTATATAATACACACTTCCAGACATGCCCACGCAGCCGGCACAAACAATTTATGAACTGGTGCAAGGTCGGAAGAACGCTGCCCAAAGGGAACAAGTTCGCCTGCGTTCTTTGAACTGCTTTAACAGTTAGTAAACTTATAATTTCTTTGCACAATTTTATTGTGCCTCTACCGCATTCTTTTCCGCCGCCCATCTTTCTATAACGGTATTTTTCACATCATCCCAGCTTCTGCTCCCTGCGGCATACTCCAACAGCGCCGCGCCGAAATCGTCTTTAAACCGCTGGCTGGGGAAAGTGGTGAAAATCCAAGCCACCGAAGTCTTGGCCGGGTCTTCCATATATCGTATTACCTCTTTGGCCAGAGGATCCGCAGGTTTCTCATCCTCCGCAAAAGTATTGAAGGGTGCGATAAAACCTAATTCGTTGGTAACTGCATTTTTGCCCGTTTCCGAGCTGAACACCCATTCTATAAAAGCAATGGAGGCCGCCTGATCTTCGGCGGAAGCCTGACTGTTGATTGCAAAGAAGTTCTCCGTTCCTGTGCACAGCCCCTGTCCTTCTTCTCCCGGAACGCCCGTGTAAATGGGCAGAAACTTTACGTCGCTTTCCTGAACCGTATTTCCGGGCACATCCGATATCTGGCTCCATGCCCAGTTGCCGTTCTGCACCATGGCAGCCTGCCCCAGTGCAAATTCCGCCATAGAATCGTCAACGGATCTGCTTCCCAACAGACCGGGAGCGGTACAAGAATTATTGAGGTATAAGTCAAATATATTTTTGTAATAGTCCGAATAAGTAAATTCAAGATTATTTGTATCGGAAATGCCTTTCTCCTGAAATTCATAGTAAACCGGAAGATTTGCCAGATGGGTCTGCCACCTCCAGTCATCACCGGGGTTTAGAGAAGTGGATGCAAATACACCCTGAATGCCGAGTTCATCCTTTCTGGCCTGCATGTCCTCCACGACGGCCTTAAGAGACGCAAAATTATTTATCTCGTCCATGGAAACCGCCTGAGCGCCCTCCAGCGCAAAATATTTTTCCATAATGGCATTATTATAAATAATTCCGTATCCTTCCACCACATAGGGGATACCATACACGCCCCCATTTTCACCGGTCACTGCCAGACTCTTGTCAAGCAGCCAGCTATACAAATTTGTGCCGGATAAATCGGCGCAATATTCCTGCCAATTCAGATAACCTATGGGACCGTTAATCTGAAACAGTGTGGGAGCATCGGTATTTGCAATTTCGGACATTAAAGTCTGCTCATAAGTGCCGTTTGCCGCCGTGACCACCTTTACCTCCACGCCCGTCTCCTGAGTGTATTGCGCCGCCAGATTCTGCCATATGGGATCCACCTCCGGCTTGAAGCTCAGATAATAGACTTTCCCGTTTCCGGAGGGATTATTGTTTCCTCCGGCAGTGTTGTCAGCAGCAGAAGAGCCGACGGCCGCGCCGCTGCCGCTCATACTGCTGCCATCCGCAAAGCTGCTCCCCTCTCCCACATTGTCCTTATTTCCGCATCCTGCCAATATGCCGGCTGCCAAGGACGACCATAAGATCAGACCGATAATTTTCTTTTTCATAATCCTTTGCTCCTATTCGATATAAAGTTAAAATAAGGATTGCCAGTCAATCCTTATTTCACAAATAGTCTGCCCTTATTTCCATAAATTACACCTTTTTATTCTATTTTTTGAAAGTTCTGTTTCCGACCGTACCGACGCCGGAATATGCCCGGAAATCAAAATACTTCGAACACCGCTTAGAGAAAAACATCACCGCCAAAACCAAAACAAGGAGTTGCGCACAATACGGCAACCCCTTGTTAGTGCGGTGGGAAACGGGGCAGGAAAAGGGGCGCAAAACACGCCTGTGGACGTTTAGAAGTCGTTTTCGCGGGTGGGCAGGATTGTAAAAACCTGTTCCCAGCTTTCGGCGGCGAAATGGCAACGGCAAAAATCCAGACGGCCAAGGGTTTAAGAGCGGAGATTGTTTCGCGCACTTTGCGAAAAATACTACTCGTCCCCTGACGGTCTGGATAGTCGGAACGGACGTAGAACGGGGATTGTTTTTCGTAGTTTGATATGGTATCATTTTTTTCGGTACAAACCGATAAATCGGGAGTCATGGGAGAAATAAAAAATGTTTGAAGGCGAAAAACACGATGGCGTATCCCCAATCATTTTCGAAATTGGAAAAAATGCAATAGAATTAAGGACACAGTTCCACCAGCTTTGGGATTATCTTGTCCCACAGTCAGGGCGGGCAGAAACCGCACAAGGCGAGATGATTCGTATTGCAGGAAGGGTTCGACATGAGATGTTGGATAACGGTTGTATAAATTGGGATGACGATTTCAACAAAATGTTAAAAACCGTTGTAAAATATGCAGAACTTATAGATAAAACTCAATATCCCTATGATTTGAAGGCAGCAAAAAGAATTACAAGCACATTGATGAAATGTGGCAAACAGGGAGTGTGCAGCGAAAACTGGTCTGAGGCGTTGTGTCAATTTGCAGTCGATTGGGTGTTTAAAAATCCAGATGTGTTTGCACCGTTAGAAGCAGATTATAGCCGATAAATTTCCAGTTAATCGTTCTAATTAAAAGTCCAGTAAAGTGCGGCGGTGGTTATTCCGTCGCACTTTCCGTTATCTCTCCATATCCTGCTTTCTGCGGGGTTGCTGTTAGCAGCTTATTTTCCTCAAAAAAACGACCGTCTGCAAAAACTGCATCTCCATAGCAATACACGTATTCTGCCATAACCACCAATAAAACGTTTGCAATCTGATCTAAACCAAATCCGGCAAAGGGCAGCATATAGGATCGGATAAACGGAAATCCTAAATTAAGCAGTATTGCAAATATACTTTTAATAAAGAAAATCAGGACAATGCAGTTCAAGACATTTCCAGCCCCGGCATAACGCACTTTCCTTTTCATTCGAATAAGTCTCACTAAAAACAGGAGAATTAGAACGATATATGCTGCCAATGCCCAAAAGCCGTATCGGCTGATACATACAGCCAAAGGGTACTCTCTGAAACCCTCGGAGAAATCGGAAAAACGGTCTATTCCTCCTTCCGGGAAACAGTGATTCCAAAGATTCCATTTCCAAAGCAGCGCAGAACTGCATAACATGGTCATAATCCCGGATAAAACAGTCACCGCAATCAGCAAACCGGTTCGGGCATAATGTTTCAGCGGCCATCCCTGAACGGCATAATAAGTAACCGTACCTATGCCTGCTGCTATATAGAGTACAAGCCCTGCATAAGCGGTGGCATACATAAGCAGCGGAATCGGAAGCAGAAACAGAAGCAATACCGCAACAGCTCCCAATGTGCCGCTTTTGTATAACCTATATACCCAAAACGTCAGGCAAAAACTTAAAGCAACTCCGCAAAATGACACGGCATTTCTTCTCATCTCCAAATCCATAAACAAACAGATAACCGCCATTACGGCCAATGTCCCCAAATATAAATATTTAATCAGGTTATGTTTGCCTTCCGGATTGATTCTCTTTAATAAAAAGAACAAACAAACGCCTACGCCATATGTGACCAGTGTCATTATAAGTTCGATATAAATATATGATGACTCCTTGCTCAGTTCTTATGCGGCTTTGCAAACCGCAAACAAGAAAAAATGTGGAAACTCAAATAAGCAGACAGAATCCTATGGGAATCTTTTTTTTTGCAAAACAAAACCTGCTTTACAGTAACTTTCATACTGTAAAGCAGGATATATTGTTCAAATCTTATACATTTAACGATTGCGTCACTCTTGAGCGTATCCGAAAGGTGCTCGCTTGATGCTTGGGTGTATACGTCACACTTTAGTACTACAGCCTTATTTCAGCTTCCAGATATCCCGGTTATATTCCTCGATGGTGCGGTCGGAAGAGAAGAAGCCCGCCTTGGCAATGTTTACAAGCATTTTCTTCTTCCACGCAGTGCGGTCTTCATAATCCGCAAAAGCTTGATCCTTCACCTTAATATAGTCTTCCAGATCCAACAGTGTCATAAACCAGTCTTTATTCAACAGTTCCTTATAAAGCCGTTCCAGATTTTCCTTATGCCCCACAGCCATCGCCTGAGGCCCTACAATAAAGTCTACTGCTTTTTTGATCACCGGACTCTTTTCATAATAGTCCTTGGAGATGTAATCTGCCTTTGCATAATGAGCAATGACGGTATCACTCTTTTCTCCAAAGATATAAATGTTTTCGTCTCCCACCAGCTCATGGATTTCGACATTCGCTCCGTCGCTGGTGCCAAGTGTAACGGCTCCGTTCAACATAAACTTCATATTCCCGGTGCCGGAAGCTTCCTTGGAAGCCAGTGAAATCTGCTCCGAGATATCACAAGCGGGAATCAGCTTCTCCGCATAACTTACATTATAGTTCTCCACCATTACGACTTTCATATAAGGGCTGACTTGGGGATCCTTGTTGATTATCTCTGACAGCACCAGAATCAGATGAATAATATCCTGTGCAATCACATAGGCAGGTGCCGCTTTCGCCCCAAAGATAAAAGTCATAGGACGCACCGGCTTTTTCCCTTCCTTGATCTCCAAATACTTGTGAATAATATACAATGCATTCATCTGCTGGCGCTTATACTCATGCAGACGCTTTACCTGAATGTCAAAGACGGAACTGCTGTCTACCACAACCCCTTCCTTTTCCTTCAGATAGGATGCCAATGCCGCTTTTTTCTGCTGCTTAATTTTATCAATACCGTCCAATACCGCCGTATCGTCTATCTTCTCCAGCAGCTTCTCCAGCTCCTTTGCATCTTTTTTATAGCCGTCTCCGATGGTATCCGTCAGCAAATCTGCCAGCTCCTTATTACAAGAAAGCAGCCAGCGGCGGAAAGTAATACCGTTTGTTTTATTATTAAACTTATCCGGATACAGCTTATAGAAATGGTTCAGCTCCGTTTCCTTTAAAATATCGGTATGAATGGCCGCCACACCATTGACACTGTAGCCGTAATGAATGTCAATATGAGCCATGTGTACCCGCTTATCCTTGTCAATAATCTGCACCTTGGGATCCACATACTTTTTAGCCACTCGGGCGCTCAGTTCCTTGATAATGGGCACCAGCTGGGGCACCACTCTCTCAATATAGTCCAAGGGCCATTTCTCCAACGCTTCCGCGAGAATCGTATGATTTGTATATGCACATGTTCTGCTCACCACTTGAACCGCATCTTCTATGGTAAACCCTTCCTCCCATGTCAATATGCGGATCAGTTCGGGGATGACCAGCGTGGGATGGGTATCGTTAATCTGAATCGCCGCATACTCATTCAAGCGGTGCAGATCGCAGCCCCTCTCCTTCAGCTCTTTCACAATCAGCTGCGCACCGTTGCTGACCATAAAATATTCTTGATAAATACGCAGTAGATTACCTGCCTCATCGGAATCATCAGGGTATAAAAACAGCGTCAGGTTCTTCTCGATGGCAGTCTTGTCGAAATCAATGCCTTCTTTTACCAGATCCTCATCCACAGTTTCCACATCAAAAAGATGCAGCTTATTACAGCCGTTTTCATAACCCACCACATCTATGTCATAAAGAACGGACTTCACCTTCCTGCTGCCGAAAGCAACGGTAAAAGAAGTTTCCGTCTTATTCAGCCATGAGTTCTCTTCTATCCAATCATTCTTCTCTGCTCTCTGCAGTCTGTCACGGAATACCTGCTTGAACAAACCGTAATGGTAATTCAGACCAATGCCGTCTCCGGGCAGTCCCAGCGTTGCAATGGAATCCAGAAAACAAGCCGCCAAACGTCCCAGTCCGCCGTTTCCCAGAGAGGGCTCCGGCTCCGCTTCCTCAATGTCTGACAGCTTCTTACCGTACTTCGCCAATACCTGCTCCATCTCGTCATACATTTTCAGGTTAATCAAGTTATTGGACAGCAGCTTTCCGATCAGAAACTCCATGGAAATGTAATACACTTTTCTGCTGCCGGATATCACGGGCTTATCCGCCATCTCTTCCTTTGTCAGCTGCAGGACACAGTTATACAGCTGCGCATTGCTGCATTCTTTGATATCTTTTTCGTACACTTTTTTCGTAAGTTCACTTAACCGCTTTTCCAGATCCATACGATCCCTCCTACCATTAACTCTCTTTACCACGTAATTCCATTATTTCCATAAAATGTCTTTATATTCTGTAGGATAACATAGGTATTCGTTTTCCGCAACTTGTTTGGTAAAAATCGTGTATATACCTATAGGATATGCTGTATTGCAGCATAGGCACCCCACCGCCGGCAGACAGTAGAAGCTGGCGAAATCGGAACAAGGGGCTGCACACAATGCGGCACCCCCTTGTCCATAAACTCAAATTCCATCTGCAGCGTTAGATTTCCTAGACGCAGCCACCGCTGCGCCTCATTCCTCCGCCTTTCATATGAACTAATCATTCTGGGACAATGTATCAAAAATAAATTATTCGTTGTACTAATCATAGTTGACACGCTAATCACAGCCTACTATTTCCCGTTCAAAACAAAAGGAATCGCCAGTGCCAGCAAGAACAAATTGACGCATCAACCATTTCATTTTATACTAAGCATGGAACTGCTGTGTGAGATACTGTAACGGAGGCGCCATGGCTGTCATAAAAAGCATTCAGGAAAAATATATGAGAGAGGCCTTGAAGCAGGCCAAAAAAGCTTATTCTTTAGGAGAAGTTCCCATTGGCTGCGTCATTGTCCATGAGGGCAAAATTATCGGCCGCGGCTACAACCGCCGTAATACGGACAAAAATACCCTCTCTCACGCGGAGATAACCGCCATCAAAAAAGCCAGTAAGGTCATCGGCGACTGGAGGTTGGAGGAATGCACAATATATGTCACCCTTGAGCCTTGCCAGATGTGTGCCGGTGCCATTGTACAGGCCCGGATTCCAGAAGCTGTCATAGGCTGTATGAATCCCAAAGCCGGCTGTGCCGGTTCTATTTTAAATGTTCTGGAAATGCCGGAATTCAATCATCAGGTTACCGTTACCAGAGGCATCATGGAGCAGGAATGCAGCGAAATGCTCAAAACCTTTTTTGCGGAGCTGCGCATCCGAAATAAAGCGGAGAAAAAGCAAAGGAACATATTTAAAAATCCTCAATTGCATACTTGACAAACTCTCCGGAAACCGATACACTTAAAAAGCCGTACATTTCGGTATTGTTCGATGATGAAATTCGGTCTTGCGCAATGGGAATCTGTGAACCGTGTCAGGTTGGGAACAAAGCAGCACTAAACAGAACCTCTCATGTGCCGTGAGGAAGCCGGGTGGAATCGCACAATCCGGGTGTACGGTATTTTTATTTCCTTCGTTCCGTATTTTACGCATACCACTTGATTATAAAGGAGCAATTACATGTCCATCACGCCGGATCTTCTTAACAGGCTTATGTCCGATTGCACACTATGTCCCCGCAGCTGCCATGCAGACCGTCTCGCGGGACAGACCGGATTCTGCGGACAGACAGCGGAACTGAAAGCTGCCAGAGCCGCACTGCACTATTGGGAAGAACCTTGCATCTCCGGCAATTCCGGCTCCGGCGCCGTCTTTTTCTCAGGCTGTAGCCTGAAATGCGTATTCTGCCAAAATCACAATATCGCCCTCGGCAAAACCGGTAAAAATATTTCATTGGAGCGGGCCGCCGAAATCTTTCTAGAGCTTCAAGATAAAGGCGCCGCAAATATCAACCTTGTCACCGGCACCCACTTTATCCCGCAAATCGCATACGCGCTGGCATCGGCCAAAGCTCAGGGGCTATCCGTTCCCGTAGTATATAACACAGGCAGCTATGAAGAGGTATCATCCCTGAAGCTGCTGGACGGATTAGTGGACATTTATCTGCCCGATCTGAAATATTATTCTCCCGAGCTTTCCGCAAAGTACTCCCATGCCGCCGACTATTTCGAGAAGGCCTCCGCTGCCATTGCGGAGATGTACCGCCAGACGGGGGCACCTGTCTTAGATCACGAATCCGGCCTAATGCTGCGTGGAATCATCGTGCGCCATATGTTGCTTCCGGGTGAAACCAAAGATTCTAAAAAAATTCTCCGTTATTTGAATGAGACTTACAGAAATAACATTTATATCAGCATTATGAACCAGTATACCCCCTTAGAACATGTTTCCCATATTCCCGCTTTGAACCAACAGGTAACAGAAAGCGAATATGAAAGAGTGCTTTCCTTCTCGGAACGCATCGGAATTGAATATGGCTTTTATCAGGAGGGTGGGACCGTCGGCGAAAGCTTTATCCCCGAGTTCGACGGGGAAGGGCTGGAATGAACGGCCAAGGGAAGAATGCCCAAGGTACGGGTATTCTTTTTCCGAATAATTTTGCCGTCATAAGGAGAACATCGCCGGATGGTTACAGCTGGGTTCTCATCATGTAATACCCAAAGTCACCTGCCTGAGCCGGTTCTGTTCCACATTCAAAACTCTCAAAGCCAAACATGACTGCCACCTGTTTTTCCCGCTCATAATAATTTCCGGGAACTCCTATGTAGTATGAAACTTCTCCTCTTCTCTCTATCTTAGTCAGTATCAAATGGTCATAATTATAATATCCATGCAACAGAAAACTATTGTTGGCTGCCCGGTAAGCCTCTCCCGAGAGCAGCACAAAGTCTGCCGGACTGATGGACAAGTACTCCCGCTCATCCTGAAAAGGATGTATGTGAGGATAAATAGCCCAAATCTGCTGCCATTTATCTTCCAGCAGCCTGACCGGAGTTTTCTCTCCCCTTATGCCATTTCCTGCCGTTGATTTCCGTACCGATTTTTCCGTCCGCCTTTCCGAAGCCCTCCTTGTTGCCGTATTTTGTGTGTCTCTTTCCGCTGTCCTGTTTCTCTCCCGAACCGATACCCTCTCTGCCGCTCTTGGCATTATTTTTCCTATATCCCTTTCCGATCCTGTTATCTCCGCAGACTCTGCACTCTTTGACGCTGCCATTTCCTCCGCAAGCCCCACACTCTCCGTTACACCCATTCCACCCGCAGGCTTCACACTCTCTGTGGCACCCCTTCTCTCCGCAGGTCTTATCTTCTCCAAAGGTTCCGTTTCCTCTCCAGATCTTATCCTCTCCGACACTGCCGCTCTCTCCGCAGATCTTATCCTCTCCAAAGATGCCGTTTCCTCACCAGATTTTATCCTCTCCAAAGATGCCGTTTCCTCACCAGATTTCATCCTCTCCAAAGCAGCCGCTCTCTCCGCCGTATCCGCCAATAACTTTTCCGTCATTTCCAGCGACTCTTCTGCCGCCCTTACCTCGTCCCAGGGAATCAATTGAATCTCTCGCCTTTCTTTTGCTTTACGCTTTTCCCCATTATCCGATTGTGTCAGGATGCTGCCAAGTACTGCTTTTTTTCTGCCCGATCCGCCGGATGCCTCATTGTATCTTATCTTACCGTTTTGTGTCTCATCATTTTGCTCCGCATTATTTTGTATCATATTATTTCGAACGATATTGTCCCGCTCTGTATTCTCCCACTCGGAGACTTTCGAAGTTTCTTTTCCCTGCCCGCCGCTTTTTCCGTTGTCATTTGTTCTTCTATTTTCCTGCCATTTACAGCAGATTTCTCTGGTGCCGCCTAATACAATCCGAATTCCCTGAAGCTGCTCATAATCCATAACCGCATGATATATAAACTGCCCTTGCCCTTCCTTCAGGCTGATCCGACCCACGGAAAACTCTCCGTTACCTACCTGAAGCATGACATCTCTCTCATAAGTATCGGTAGGATGCAGTCCTTTGACGGTAACCGCAAAGTTGATATCCATTCCTTTTACTTCCGTCTTAATAAACCCGGCTCCGCCTGTGCGGTCTCCGTTTTCCATTAGATCAAGATACCTGATCTTTCTTTCATAATACTTGTTCTCAACCATAAAATACCCCCAAACATACTTGATTCTCCTTCCATATAATTATATAGAGGGATGCGGTGCATTGCTGCACTGCCTGCTTACCTTAAGTATATTCAGGGGGTTGTCCTCTGATGCAATCAAATATTCACTTTAATTCTTAATACTCCAAGCTCTCCAGATATTTCATATAATTTACTACCATAAGTGCAATCTTAAAGGTGAGGGCATCATCAAAATTTCTCAAATCCAGCCCCGTGCTCTTCTGAATCTTCTCAATACGGTAAACCAAAGTATTCCTGTGCACAAACAGCTGTCGTGATGTCTCCGATACGTTCAGGTTGTTCTCAAAGAATTTATTGATGGTAGTTAAAGTCTCTTCATCCAATTGACTGGGAACATTGTCTCCGAAAATTTCTTCTACAAAAAGTTTACACAAATTGATAGGCAGCTGGTAAATCAAACGGCCTATTCCCAATATTCCGTATGCAACCACTCTTTTTTCGGCATAAAATATTTTTCCTACATCCAGTGCCATCTTTGCTTCCTTGTAAGATTTGGACACATCCTTTAATTCTTGTACGACCGTTCCAAACGCCACTCTCACATTTAACATTGCCTCTGCATTCATCATTGCCACAATGGTATCGGCTATGCCCATCATATCCTCATGGGTGCTGTTCTGCGCCAGAGATTTAATTAAAATAACACTGCTCTCATCCACCGCAGTAATATAATCACCCGCCTGACTGGTGAACATCCCTTTCAGCAGCTCAGTGACAATCCCGTCCTTCTCCAGCTTTGCCTCCACAAGAAACACCACTCTGGGCGCTCTGGCTTCAATATGAAGCTTTTTTGCTCTATTATAAATATCCACTAAGAGAAGATTATCCAATATGAGATTTTGGAAGAAATTGTTTCTGTCAAATCTTTCCTTGTACGCAATCACCAGATTCTTAATTTCACAAACGGCAATTTTGCCAATCATGTAGGCATCTTCACCGGAACCTTTTGATACCAGAACATATAAAAGCTCACCTTCATCCCATATCTTTAGTAGATGATACGCACCAATCACCTGACCGTCGGCCGGAGAATTTGCAAATCCGCTAATCAATTCAGCAGTTATGTCCATCGTATCCGCTGTGGAAGCAACCATGGCGCCCGACAGATCATAAACGCATAAATCCACCTTAGTAATCGCTTTTAATTCGTCAATACTGGTCTGAATAGTCTGGCTAGAAATCATATTTCCTCCTAATTTAAATGCCGTTTACGGCAATCTGTTCCGTCTCTGTTCTTCAGCGCCATACTCTGAAAATTTGCACCTGCACATAGCAGGCTGCCGTTTCTTACCTGTATCTTCAAGCACACGCCACTTCCGTTTCGAGACCGATTTCATCTCCCTATTTGCCGCACCGGGCTCCCGCCGGATCCGATGCCATTCTTCCTCTGAGTATCCATGTACATAAAAACAGAAAAGGGATGCTGTCACCAGCACCCCCTTGCTTACTATTTACTAGTTTGTGATAGTCTGCTCGGTTTCCTTATCAAATACATGAATCTTATCAATATCAAATGCAAACTTGATGGAATCACCAGGTCTTGCAGTTGTACGAGGATCAACTCTTGCAGTAATAGGGAACTCATCCAAATCAAAGTACAAGTTAACTTCTGCACCAAGCAGCTCGTAAACCTTAACGGTGGACTCGAACACACTCTGAGGTGAAGACTCAAGGAATACTTCGGAATCATATACATCCTCGGGACGGATACCAAAAGTAACAACCTTTCCGTCATAACCGCCGTCAATCAGTTTCTTTGACTTTGCAGCAGGCAAAGGAATGCTGCGTCCGGCAATTTCCAGACTAGCAGTACTGCCGCTAACCTTAACCTTTGCATCCAAGAAGTTCATCTGAGGAGAGCCCATAAATCCTGCTACAAACAGGTTCTGAGGCTTCTCATACAGATTCTGAGGAGTATCAACCTGCTGGATAACGCCATCCTTCATAACTACGATTCTGGTACCAAGGGTCATAGCCTCTACCTGATCATGAGTAACGTAGATGATGGTGGTGCCCAGTCTCTGATGCAGCTTAGCAATCTCAATACGCATCTGTACACGCAGCTTAGCATCCAAGTTGGACAGAGGCTCATCCATAAGGAATACCTTAGGATTACGAACAATTGCACGCCCCATAGCTACACGCTGTCTCTGACCACCGGACAAAGCCTTGGGCTTACGATCAAGGAGAGGAGTCAAATCCAGAATCTTAGCTGCTTCCTTAACCATTTTATCAATCTGATCCTTAGGAACTTTTCTCAGCTTCAATCCAAACGCCATGTTATCATATACGGACATATGGGGATACAGAGCGTAGTTCTGGAATACCATCGCGATATCGCGATCCTTAGGCTCTACATCATTAACCACTCTGTCACCGATCTTTAATTCGCCGGAAGAAATATCCTCAAGACCTGCAATCATACGAAGGGTGGTGGACTTACCACAACCGGAAGGTCCTACAAAGATGATAAACTCCTGATCAGCAATCTCAAGGTTAAAATCCTTAACTGCTTCAAAACCGTTAGGATATACCTTGCAGACATTTGTTAAAGATAGACTTGCCATAATAGTAAACTCCTTTCATGTTCACATAAATTCGTTTCATCTGTTAAGTTATAAACGATTGACTATCGTTCTACTTGAAAATAGTATATCGAAAAATCATTCTTCACGCCATACCACAAATTCACAAAGATTTTTAATCTGATTGTAGGAATTGCTTATAGACGTAAAATTTTTTTCAAATGCTTGTCAAAGTGAACAAAATTTACAAGCTTTCTTAGTCAACTTCAACAATTACTTCTGTACCTTGTTTTCTCCGGTAAGGCTTTCATCCAATACATCGCTGAAAATATGCTCATCCTCGTCAGGCGCCTGTTCCGGCGGGTTCTCTGCCATGACCTGATCCTCCAGCTTCCGGAAAAATTTGTTGTACAGATGGGCGCAGAGCCATGCCGGACCCGACAGCCCGAACAAAAATACAATGGGAACCGTCCTTCCCGATATCCAAAGCAGCAGCAGCGGCAAAGCCCAGATTACAATCATTAGTAAGGTCTTGGGAAACTGCATAATACTCATTAAAAAGGCGTTCTTAATGGTTCGCCATGTAGTATTTGCAAATTTCGCCAATACGGGATACACATACAGCACGGTAAAGGTAAACAGCACGGCAATGATGGTGATCATAATCTGAAGAAATTTGCCGAAGCCCAATTCGGGATTTCTCAAAAGCACAAAATCTCCCACCAAAAGCAATGTAATAAACAACGTCAAAACGCCGATTATCATTCCCTGAAAAAAATTTTCCTTAAAGGATTTAAAAAATCCTCTGGTAATGTAACACTCTTCATTTCTTACGATTTTTAAAGCCATATAGTGCATAGCCGTCAGGGAAGGTCCTATGGTAATAATGGGGATACAGCAGATCATGGTCAAAATATTGAGCCACATCAAATCCGCCACCTTTCCCAATGCCTGCATAACAGGACTGTCTAAATTAAATATGTTCATTTGTTTACCTCCCTGTGCGTTTTAACGCACATAACAATCTTTTTTTGACAACAGGATTCTTCTCTTAAGATTCATTACATAAAAGCACCCTATCTTTACACTTCCAGTCATGCCGATGCAATCTGCACAAACAATCAACGAATTGGTGCAAGGCGAGGAATGACTTAGTTTCTCTTATCAGCCTCTCAGAACACTTTTTCCATCTCCGTCACACGGATACCCGAATACTCTTCCTCCGGTTTCACTGTACGAAATCCCAGTCTGTGATAAAAATCCACCGCATACGGAGCCGCTTTCAGAGACATATACCGTTCCCCCGCCTCTTCTTTTAGATACCGGCAAAGACTGTCCATAATTGCCCTGCCCACTCCTCTGCAATGGTAATCCTCGTCTACAAACAACAGCGAAAGATGATTTCCGTTACGTATTGTTCCGGCTCCGATAATTTTGTTGCCGTCCACGGCCACCATCATCTGGTAGCTTCCTTTCAAAAATGCCGTATAGAGCTCATCATCCGTGATAAAGTCAAAAAAGTTCCGAATACCCTCTTTCGTGTATTCCTTCCCCTCATATTTTAAAAAGGTACGCCAGATCATCTTCATGGCAGGCGCCCACTCCGAGTCATGCGCCCATCTGATCTGGTAAGTTCTCACCGCCCCTGAATTCATACCCGTTCACCGCTATTTCTCTGACCTTTCACATAATACCTTTTTTTCCATCCACTTATAAATATCCTGCATCACGTCCTGCCGATTGGTTTCGTTCAAAAGCTCATGCCTGCCGCCTTCATAAAGTTTAATCTTAATATCTTCCAAACCTACTGCCCGGAGGGATATATAAGCTTTTCTCACGCCTTTCCCATAGTCGCCCACCGGGTCGTCATCTCCCGAGAGCAGAAAAACGGGCATTTTTTTCGGAATACGCTCCAAATTTTCCGCATGGTACAGACGGCTGATCAATTCAAACAAAGTTTCAAATCCGTTGATGGTAAAAACGAAACCACACATTGGATCCTCCAGATACTGCTTCACCCGCTCTCCCTCTCTGCTGAGCCAGTCGAAAGGGGTCTTGGGATTTTGAATATGCCTGTTGTAAGATCCGAATGCCAGCTTATCCAGCAATTTCCCCTTCTTTCCGGCGCCTAACAGGATTCTCTGGGCGGCCGCCAGTGTTCTGGAAATTACCAAAACCGCTTTGCGCGGCATACCGGTACCCATAATCACGGCGGCATCTATGCCCTTGCCATAGCGAAACATATAATTTCTGACAATAAAGGATCCCATACTATGTCCCACAATGACATACGGAACATTCGGATACAACTCCACAGTCGCTTTTTTCAGGCGATGGACATCCCTCACCAAAACGGTGGCAGGATCCTGCTCACAAAAATATCCGTATTTTCCGTATTTGCCCACGGACTTTCCATGACCCATATGATCCTCGCCTATTACCACACAACCGCGGGCAGTCAAAAATTCCGCAAATTCTTCATATCTCTCAATATACTCCGCCATGCCGTGTACGATTTGGACGATACACCGGATACTGTCTTTGTCCTCCGGTATATAGCGGACACCGTGAAGCCTGCTTTTCTCGTCCCGTGAATCATAATACAATTCTTCTTTTATCATACCTATACCCCCATGCGTGCCCCAGCACGCATGCCAATCAATATTTGGAAGTTTACTTCC
Source organism: uncultured Acetatifactor sp. (assembly GCA_910589655.1). GTDB lineage: Bacteria > Bacillota > Clostridia > Lachnospirales > Lachnospiraceae > Acetatifactor. Next base: position 37,830 of record CAJUTJ010000119.1, read on the forward strand.
AAACTTTACCTCATTATTTATATACAACAGCTTCTTCTAAGGAGTATACCGTATTTCATATGAAAAATTAAGTACTTTATATAAATTTTATTTCTGCTGCCTGTCAACAAGGTTACCGTTGACTCCGTTTACAGCAGCCTCCGCACAGAAATCGTAAAAACAAAGGTTTCGTGCAGAGCTGTCTCCGGTATGTCACTCGAAAGCAGCGTGAAAACACCTCTCGGTGACAACGAGTGAACAGTAAATCAGCAAGTTCCCGTTCAAGGCAGCGGCGGCCAAGCAGTTCCGCGAACCGGCATGACATCCTTAAATTTTACACGCATAAAGTAAGAGATAACATCTGGCAACAGCGGCGGACCGACGGACACATTAACAAATCTCCGCCCCTGACGGCATATTCTTTTCGGGCTTCATCAGCGCCAGCTTTCCGTCTCCGTCCTCGGCACAGAGCAGCATCCCCTCGGAAACCACACCAGCAAGAGTAGCGGGCTTCAAATTCACCAGCACCATGACCTTTTTCCCGACCATTTCCTCCGGGCTGTAAAATGCTTTGATCCCCGACACAATCTGCTTCACCTGACTGCCGATCTTTACTTTGCTGCAAAGAAGTTTCTTGGACTTGGGCACTGCCTCACAGGCAATGATTTCCCCTACCTGAAACTGGAGCTTTGCAAAGTCATCATAGGTAACTTCCGGTTTTGCGGCAATGTCAACAGCCTCTCCGGCATCGGAATTCCCATGGCCGTCATCCCCGCTCTGAGCTTCTTTTTCTGCCATTGCCATGGCCTTCGCCAGCTCTTCTTCCTTTTTTACCACTTCCTTCATATTCAGACGGGCAAAGAGGATCTCCGGCCGGGCCGCCACCTTGTTTCCGCTCTCATAGAGGCCAAACTCCGCCAAACGTTCAAACCCTCTCAGAGACGTGTTTAGCAGTGCCGCAATTTTACCCGCAGTCTCAGGCATATAAGGCTCCAGAAGGGAAGCCCCTATGACAATGCTCTCCACCAGATTATATAAAACGGTAGAAAGGCGGTCTTTCTCAGCCTCATCCTTTGCCAATACCCAAGGCTGAGTCTCATCAATATATTTATTGCAGCGCCTAAAAATGTCAAAAATCTCCGTCAATGCGTCTGCCACACGGAGAGACGCCATCTTCTCCGCCACTTTAGCATAAGTTCCCACAACAACCGCTTTCAGATCCTCATCCACAGCTCCGGAAACGCCTTTATCGGCAACCACTCCGCCAAAATACTGGTTGCTCATAGATATGGTGCGGTTAACCAGATTTCCTAAAGTATTTGCAAGGTCTGAATTTGTTCTCTCGGCGATCAGCTCCCATGTGGCGCTTCCGTCATTTTCGAAAGGCATTTCATGAAGCATATAATAGCGCACCGCATCCACACCAAAAAAGGCGATCAAATCATCCACATAAATAACATTTCCTTTTGACTTGCTCATCTTTCCCCCGCTCATCAGCAGCCAGGGATGTCCGAAAATCTGTTTCGGCAGAGGCTCACCCAACGCCATCAGGAAAATAGGCCAATAGATCGTATGGAAACGAATAATATCCTTTCCGATCAAATGAAGATCCGCAGGCCAAAATTTTTTGTACTGTTCCGTGCTGTTTCCGTCCGCATCATAGCCGATGCCGGTGATATAGTTCGTCAACGCATCCAGCCACACATAGACCACATGCCTGTCATCAAAGTCCACCGGAATTCCCCATTTAAAAGAAGTTCTGGAGACGCATAAATCCTGAAGACCGGGAAGCAGGAAGTTATTCATCATCTCGTTTTTGCGGGAAACAGGCTGAACAAACTCCGGATGCTCATTCATATGTTTGATCAGCTTATCCGCATATTTACTCATCTTGAAAAAGTAGGCTTCCTCTTTGGCAGGCTTGACCTCGCCGCCACAGTCGGGGCATCTGCCGTCCGCCAGCTGGGATTCCGTCCAGAAGGATTCGCAAGGTGTACAATAAAGCCCTTCATAAGAGCCTTTATAAATATCCCCTTGATCATACAGACGCTTAAAAATCTTTTGCACCTGTTTCTCATGATAGCCGTCGGTAGTGCGGATAAACTTATCATACGAAATATTCAGCATATCACACATGCCGCGGATAACCCCCGCCACTTTATCCACAAATTCCTTCGGCGTAACCCCCGCATCCTGAGCTTTCATTTCGATTTTTTGTCCGTGCTCATCGGTGCCGGTCTGAAAAAAGACCTCATAGCCCTCCTTTCTCTTAAAGCGCGCTATGCTGTCCGCCAATACAATTTCGTAGTTGTTGCCTATATGCGGCTTTCCCGATGTATAAGCAATAGCCGTTGTTAAATAATATGGTCCTTTGTTCTGCATATCTGTCTCCTCCTGATTTAGTTCCCTGCTCTTCGACTTCCCTGTTCTGAAAGCTGTTCCAGACGCTTACGACTCTGAAATCCCTTTCGGGTGTCTCGTTCCGGGATTTGTTTATTTAGTTCTTTGTTTACAATTCAAAAAACCCGTCTCCCTGTATTTTCCTACACAGAAGACGAGCTTATACCCGTGGCACCACTTCTTTTCACCCGTCCCTCACAAAACGGATCTCATGGGGTCCGCGGCCATGTCACGCCGCTAGTGTACTGACCCTATCCGCGATAACAGGCGGAACCTGTCGCAGCCTTACCCAAAAGCTTCTCTTCGGTATCACAGCTTTTACATTTTTCATGGCATATATTTCCACAAAACAAAAAGCATTCTATCAACACGCTTTATCGGCTCGGTGCGCTGCTCGGAAGCCATCTTCCACGTCTCTCCGCTCCATTCCTCTCAGCCTGCTGCCATTCTGTCTCCAACGGAAACAATGGCATCACCGGAATGTTCTCTGTAAAGCATCCATCACGCGTACTCTCTTCGTCACTGCGTTTACACTCTTCATCAGATCATGTTTGAAAAATCTTCCCTCCGGACTGCACGCCCTGCTTCTCGGCCTGCCGCACTCAATTTGAGATACATAGTCTCACTGTGCTCTCCAAATTGAGACTTATATCCCGCATAGTATGAAAAATTTTTCAAATATACTCTGAAATAAAGTCTAGCACAGGGAAATAATATATGTCAAGCCGCACTTCACACTCTGTATGGCAGACTGACAGTAACAGGTAACAGTTGTGTTACTTTTCACTTGCTGTCACCGCAAGATATTTTCACGTAAGCACAGCATGAAAGAATCTCTCGGCGGCAACAAGCGGACAGGAACCTGCACCCTCCACCCCTTCCACAGCAGCCTATTCCCACAAAGCATATAATACATGATTTCCGGCGCACCTGTCTCACTTTTTCGTGCACAGAAACATGTGCACGCCTCACGGCAACCGGCACACTATACAGGTAAAATTTACGTTTAAACAATTATTGATGTTTTTATTTAAACATGATATAGTTACCATACACAGAATAATAAAAGAAAGGAGAAAATAATCTTATGGCATTAACAAACCACGATCTAATGGCAATTTCTCAGCTGATGGATCAGAAAATCCAGCCCATACATCATAGACTTGACTGTATAGACGGCAGACTGGATCAAGTAGACAACAGGCTGGACTGTATGGACAGCAGACTGGATCAAGTAGACAACAGGCTGGATCAAGTAGACAACAGGCTGGACCGGCTGGAATCTAACGTATCCGCTTTGAAGGCAGGGCAAATCGATCTCAGACAATGTCTGAAAGAAGTTAACCTTAAGGTTTCGGACACTTACAAACTGGCTTTGGATGCTTGGGGCACCAGTGTTGAAAATAGAAATTGGCTTGAGAAAAATATGCTCGAGGCTTAATTTACTGCTTTGACAATGGAAAGGAGGATTGATAATATGGCATTAACAAACCATGATCTAATGGCGATTTCTCAACTTATGGATCAGAAAGTTCAGCCCATACATCATAGACTTGACTGTATGGATGGCAGACTGAACCGCATAGACGAACGACTGGATCATATGGACAGCAGACTGAACCGTATGGACGAACGGCTGGATCATATGGATGAAAGGCTGGACCATATGGATGAAAGACTGGATCATATGGATGAAAGACTGGATCATATGGATGAAAGGCTGGATCAAGTGGACAACAGGCTGGACCGGCTGGAATCTAACGTATCCGCTTTGAAAACAGGGCAAATCGATCTCAGACAATGTCTGAAAGAAGTTAACCTTAAGGTTTCGGACACTTATAAACTGGCTTTGGATGCTTGGGGCACCAGCATGGAGAACAGAAATTGGCTTGAGCGCAATGTGCTGAAAGATTGATTTCCCTTTTATTTTTGTTGCAATATTTTAAAAAATGCAAAATCCAATAAGTTTCATAGATGCTTTGAATTACATATAAACTTATCTGATATGTCACACTCACATTTTTCCCCAATATATCGTTATCTGTAGAATAATTACATCCTTACGCATAACTGCTCAACCTATGGTAGAACCGCCTATCCTTCGCGGTTATTGATACTTATGCCGGTTGTGCTATTCTATCCGTACCGGTATCAATAAAATATCGGAAAATTAAATGGACAGATTCGGATGATACTATGGACAAAAATCAGCCTAAAAAGATAAACTACTGGAAAAATGTTTTCATACTGCAAAAATATGTCTGGAAATTTGCGCCGGAGCTATTTTTTATTCAAACCGTGAAAATCTGCTGTCAGATTACCATGAATGTTCTGGTATATGAAATGATGATGAAAAGAGTACTGGATGCCATTACCGAAAATAAAGATTGGAGAAAAGTGGCGCTTTACGTCTTATGGGTGGGAATCTGGCAAATATCTTTTTACTTTATCAATAATGTCTACACAAATTATATTTACAAAACCGTACAGTTAAAAATGCACAAGGGAGTTCATAACATCATATTTGAAAAGGTACAGAAAGTGGATCTTGAAAAATATGATAACCATGAATTTTATAATGATTATATCTGGGCATTGGACCGGGCCGATACCGAAATTTTAAACAGTTGTAATAATATATTTGAATTGCTCTTCGACTGCGGACACGCCATAGCTCTGTTTTGTATAACATTAGTGTATGACAAATTTTTATTAATGTTTGTAGCGGTTCCTATGGTTCTCCATGTCCTTCTAGGCAATTTCTCCAGCAAAATAGAATATGAGTATGAACGAAAAAATACTATTTTGCAGCGGCATCGAGAGTATTCAAGACGCATTTTCTATCAGAGAGACTTTGCCAAAGAACTGAAACTATATCCTATCGGCAATATCTTGTGCAGAAATTTCAGTCAAAATGTGGAAAAACAAATGGATGTCTGCAAAAAATACGGTTTCCGGCTTGTATGGACAGGACTTGCAGGTGACAGTCTGTCCAGTATCTTTGATTATATGCTATTGTATATTTATCTGGCTTTCCGTGCCATTGTGCAAAGTGCATATACGGCAGGAACCTGCGCGGCGTTAATCAACGCAGTAGGAAACCTGTCCTATGCACTGGAAAGAGTGTTTAAAAGGATACCCCAAATAAGGAAAAACGGTATGTTTGCAGAAAAAATAGTGGAATTCCTAAATTATGAGGGCACTGTAGAAAGCTTTACATCAGACAAGAGTCCTGATACATTCGAGATGTTGGAATTCAAAAATGTATCCTTTCGATATCCGAACAGTGAAAACGACAGTATACATCAGATAAATTTATTATTGAAAAGGGGAAAAAAGCTTGCTATTGTGGGAGTAAACGGCGCCGGTAAAACAACTCTGGTCAAGCTGCTGATGCGTTATTATGATGTTACAAACGGCAAAATTTTCTACAACGGCACAGATATCCGCAAATTTACCACTGCAGACTATAGGGCACAGTATTCCACAATTTTTCAAGATTTTCAGATTTATGCCATCTCTGTAGAAGAGAACATAAGCATGGGCAAGGCATCCTCAGACAAAAAGCAAATATTGGCTGCATTGAAGAACAGCGGTCTGGAAATTCTCAGCGATAAATTGTCCGCAAATCTGACAAAAGAATTCGACGAAAAAGGCCTTATCCTTTCAGGCGGCCAATATCAGAAGCTTGCCATTGCAAGAGCTCTTTACAGAAACTCGGATATTGTCATTATGGACGAGGCATCCAGCGCTTTAGATCCCATTTCGGAAGCCGAAATAAATAATACAATCATGAAACAAATGAAAGATAAAAGTATGATTATTATTACTCACAGATTATCTACCATTAAACATGCGGATAAAATATGTTTTATGGAAAAGGGCTGTATTCTGGAAGAAGGGTCACATGAGGAATTGATGAAAGCGAACGGAAAATATGCGCAAATGTATCGTATACAAGCAGAACAATATATAAGTACATCTAAGGATGTTTGAAAAACATTTCCCCTGTTTACGCGAAACATACAGTTCAAACTTTAGTTCCTGTCGGATGGAGCAATTGGATGGAGAGGAGAATCGGCATGAATTTCGGTAAAAAAATAAAAGAACTGCGTTTACAAAAGACTGTCACACAGGAACAATTTGCCGCCTATCTGAATATCTCGCCTCAGGCGATTTCTAAATGGGAAAATAATCTAACACTGCCGGATATACAGCTTTTACCGGATATATCGGTGTATTTCGGTGTCACTATTGATGAGCTCTTTGAAATGACAGATGAAAAACATCTACAGCGCATTGAGCACATGGTACATTCAAAGCGTACCATGGATAAGGCAGACTTTACGTATGCCCGGAATTTCCTTCAAGGTAAACTGGCGCAAAAGGAAGCGATGCCAAGATGTCTCACTCTCTTAAGTTCTCTCTATAACTTAAAGGCCGATGAATACAGCTCAATGGCAGAATATTATGCCATTGAGGCTTTGAACTTGGAACCGGAAAATAAGGATAATCATGTTAACCTCTTGAAGGCACAGCACGGTACTTCCCCCGATTGGTATCTTTCCAGCCACAGTAAGCGGATCCAATATTATCAGCATTTTGTAAAAGATCATCCATCATATCTGAGAGGCTTTCTCTGGCTTTTGGAGGAACTGATTGCAGACAATCGCTTTGATGAGGCAGAAAAAACACTGCATAAAATAGAATCACTGGATTCCTCCTGCCGCGTTCTCCTATATAAAGGAAAAATTGCATGGATGCGAGGGGATCACAAGCGAGGGATGGAATATTGGCAAAAAATGTCCGCACAATTTCCGAATGACTGGCTGGCACAGCTCTGCATGGCGGATTGCCTCTCCTGCACCGGGCAATACGACCAAGCCATTCCCTATTACCAAAGGGCTCTGGAGCTTCAACCCTCTCCCCGCTACACGGATGCTTATATCTCTATGGCTCAAATCTACGAAATTCAGGGAAATCATGAAGCTGCCATCCACGCATGGGAGGGTGTTCTCAAGCTTCGCCGGGAAGAATGGCATTATCAGGAGGGAGAAGCAATTGACCAGCCTTTAAGAGAAATCACCAGACTGCAGAAAGAAAAACAGACTTGATACCATACAAAATGTTATCTCAAACACACTCCGGAGCCATCGTCCACAGGAATCTTATAGTTTTAAAATCAAAGACCCCGCAGCAAGCTGACGGGGTATCAATCTTGCAACGCAGCAAGCTGCGGGGTATTCGGGAGGGATATCATAAGCTAAAAATCTCTTTTTGCAGCCGTCACATAGGTTTTATTGCGCATTATAATCTTTAATCACAGGCGGAATCTGTGCCATCATATTATCAATGTCCTCATACATAGCACTCTTGGTCGTCCCCATCTTACTTGCACGATTGATATGCTGCATTACTTTCTCATATTGCTTTTTCAATTGTTCAAAGAAACCGGACAACATCTGCAGCTTGGATCTGGAACTGTCAATCACTTGAGAAATTTCATTTTGCACTGACTCTGCGCCTTCTGCCGCCTGCGTAATATGGTCAAACATTTCATAAGTTTCGTCTACCTTAGACAGGCTCTGGCCCAATGCCTCATGAGAGGTTTGGATACTGGCGCTGAGCTTATCGGTTCCTTCCTCCACATCTCCGATACTGGCATCAACCATATCTGCAAGGCTTTTTATTTCCTCCGACAAACTCTTCACTTCTCCCGCCACTGCCGCGAATCCTTTCCCTTGCTCCCCTGCTCTGGCGGCTTCAATGGACGCATTAAGCGAAAGAATATTTGTCTGATCCGCAATGGACACAATCTTGCTCATACATTTTTTGATTTCTTTCAAAGACATCTGAAAAGTCTCAAACGTGCTTTTCATTTCGTCAAAATAGCTCTCCACCAAAACCGAGCTGTTTCTCAGCTCCTCCACTTCTCCCTGTGCCTGAGTCACAGACTGAAAAATATTATCTTTTACAGACGCAAATTGACCGGACACCATACTGATATTGGAAAAGGTTTCTTCGAAATCTTGTAAAGATCCTCTTAATACTTCCGAATCCTTTAATACATCGCCGAAGGATTTACTTACCATGCTTAATTCATACAGGGAGGCCACCTCTTTTTGAACGAGCACATTACGATATTCCTCGAGGCTCTCTACCACATGCAGCACCGGATACAGACTTTTCGTTTCCTTCTGGGGTTTTTTCCACAATTTCATCTTCTTTCCTTCCTTACTCAAACACAACACAAGTCATCGATTGATTAACAAAACGATTGTTATAATGTTCTCCGTATCCGACCAAACCGGCATGATTGTTCAAAGTGCTCATATCTTTCAGGTACTCGTCCATATAATGGTTCTCGGTAAAAAGCAGATACCTGAACAGACAGTTAACGGAAAATACCGCCGAAATCTGCGGAAAATCTCTCTTAATCTTTTTGATGGTGTCCCTGACAACAGCCTTATAATCTCCCAGCTCCAACATAATCAGGACGTCCGAATCATTAACCTGTCGAAAACATGCCAGCGCATTCCCGCTTACTTCTTTAATTGAAATAATGCACGTATCATCGCCGTTTATTTTTCCAAAAGGATTCTTAAATGTCTGGGTCTGTATTTCTTTTTCAGTCACATGAAGAATATCTTGATAAACCTGTTTAGCGGGCATACCGTTTAACAGTCCTATTTTATAATTCGCCTTATCCGTTCTGGAAGCAATAAAACGGTAATCGCCCATTTGATGATAAATATTTTCCTTATAGGTTTTTACCTTGCCGCGATTATTTTTCACAAGCGCATATACCACTGCGTCCTGATATACCTTACCGTTAGCCGATACCTTTCCTCCGTCGCCGGTTCCACCCACCAATGAAATATTATTATGTTTCAGCACACTGTAAACAGTGGTTAATACACAGGCATCGTTTCCGGTACAGAAATCTATGCAGACCGTGTTTTCACTTGAGCTGTTAATTTTATGTACATCCTGTTTCAGCCGTTCAATATATTTTACCGGCATAACGGATACTTCTTCCAGCACATTTGCGGCCGCGCTGATTCCGTCATAAAAAGCGATAACCCCCACGCCCTTTTCCACCACTTTTGTATCATAACTCATTCCGATACAGCCAATGCTGGGCACATTGGGATAAAGCGCTTCCAGTTTTTTCACATGCGCTTCAAATTGCTCACTGTTAGACAAAAGCAGAATCAATTGAGGCTTACTCAGACCTCTGACCGCCTCCTGAAGATTGCCGGTCTGGCTCTTACCAAAAAACTGTCTCAAAATGTTTTCCTCTCTTACTTACAATATTTTACTTTATTTTCTCATTAGAATTATACTTCATGTTAAAACGGTAAGTCAACAACTATTATAAGTATCCCCCGCAGCCGTTATCCCTTCCGGCTGATTTCGCCCCCCGCAGTCAGGCGGCGTTTTCACGCGTTTTTACATAGCCTCCTCTTATGATGTATTACCCCAAAAATCTCCATGCTTTGACAGGCAGAACAAATTCCGTCTCATATTTTTGTTGACAATTTGGAATACTCTCCCCTTCGGTCATAGGAGTCCATCAGATAGCTGTCATCCATCAAAACACAGTCGATTTCCACCGTATCCTGCCGATATCTGCTGTGTTTGCGCAGATCCTCCTTGGGCTTCTCCTGCTTTGCCTGAAAGGAATTCCTTGTCTGAAAGCCAAAATACTTTCGGGGAAGCCTTCCGCTCAGCTGCCCGGAAACATCATGAAAACGCACCTTCACTCTCTGCCAGAATGTCTGCTTCAAATTCCCCGTATCTTCTACAGCGGAAAAATACGGATTATCCTGTACTGTCTGATGCCGTATCAATGGCTGCACTGCTATGGATGAAGCGGCTGTCGTATCCGGATCCCGTACCGAAGCCGTGTCCGGATTTCCCACTGTGCGACCGCCTTCCTTGCTATTGACTTCCCTCTGATTCCCGTCAATGACATTTGCTGCCGCCTCCCCGTCTCCCCAGAAGCTATGTAAAAATCCCTTTCCGCTGCCCAATACATTTTTCAGCCATGCCGACAGGGAAAAAGGAGCTTCCTGCTGCAAACTTGCCTTAGCTTCGGAAATTCCCGCGGAAGCAGACGCCTTCATAGCCCCTCCGCCTACTTTTTCCCGAGCCTCATGATGATCATGAATGCAGCGAGTTACGTGATGGTCACTGGCGCTGTGGCTGCTGCCAAGTCCGCCGATCTGCATGTTTCACCTCCCTTTCCTTCAACCTGTCCTCCCATACTTTCCCAACGTTCTCCTCTGCGGCCGTTTTCCTGCCGGCTGTACATTAGACCGGTTTTTTGCCGCCTGCACAGCCATTCCAAGCCAACCTCCTTGGGACATCCTTCAACCTCCCGCAGATGCAGGCATCCGGGACTTTGGCTCATTACCCGCGGAAATCAACAGCCTTGCATTTGGCTCAGAAGTTCTCTCACATTGGTATCAATATCATTATGGAACACCGATGAACCTGATACGATGACGTTTGCACCGGCTTCAAGCACTTGTCTCAGATTCTTTTGATTGATTCCGCCGTCCACCTCCACATCCACATGTCCAAGTCCCCTATGGGTCAAAATCTGCCGGAGCTCCCTCACTTTCTCTAAGCACTCCGGAATCAGCTCCTGTCCGCCGAATCCGGGTTCCACCGTCATAACCAACACCATATCCACCATATCCAAATAGGGCTCGATCTCTTTAACGGGTGTAGCAGGCTTGATCGTAATCCCCGCCTTTTTATGTAAAGTATGAATTTCCCTAATTATATCAGCCGTATTTTCCGTTGCTTCCAAATGAAAATTAATTAAATCAGCCCCGCAATCTGCAAATTCTTTAATATATCTCTCCGGTTTCTCTATCATTAAATGAACATCAAAGAATAGTTCCGTACATTGCCGAATGGATTGTATAACAGACATGCCAAAAGAAATGGACGGCACAAAAAGTCCATCCATAACATCAATATGCAGATACCGCGCCCCCGCAGCTTCCGCTTGTCCGATCTGTTCTCCTAATCTGCTAAAATCTGCTGCTAAAATAGACGGCGCCAAAATGTTCATCCCATCGTTTCCTCCTGAATCCATTCCCACTACCGTCTATTCTATCAAATATTTAATTCCACTGCAAGTGGCGTATCACTTTTAACCTCTACACATTCTAAAGTTTCTCCGCCACATCTTTCTTCAAGCGTTCCCATGCGTCCTCATGCTCCGTATAATAAATAGGGCATTTCTTGCCGCCGCAGTCGTAATGACGCAATATATCATCCGTTGACAAATGATAAACATCCGTAAGCCATGCCAAAAGGTCTATCAAAGAATCATAAGTCTCCTGTGTAAAGGAACCGTCCGCAGATTTATAACAACATTCAATGGAAACGGAGTCATAATTTCTGGACTGCACCGCATAGGCAATTTCATCCAAAGGAATACACTGGATAATTTCACCGTCATAACCGATAATAAAGTGGGCGGACGCACTGGTAATGTGTGTGTCCTTTAGCTGTTCGAAATAACTTCTGTTCTGCGCCGCGCTGGTATTGGGGTTTGCAGTATAATGTACAAAGATGCTGCTGATCTCTTCCAAAGCTTCTCCCGGACGGGAATATTCATTAGGTGTCAGAAAATTTTCCTCCCATTCCGGATGCTTGGCATAATCTGTGGCAGAAAGTCCCTGTACCAGACTCGATGAAACCACCGGCTGAACATCCTCCAGAAAATTCTGCGGCGGTGTCTTTATACTCGGTTCCGGCGTTTCGTTGTCCATGCGCTTCATAAACAGAATTCCGCAAAGCAAGCTAATAAAGAATATTCCGGAAAACAAAACCATTCTCTGCATTTTGACAATACGTCTTCGGCGCGCAGCCGCACGCTTCTTCTCCATTGCGGCTCGTCTGCCCTGTGCCTGAGAATATGCATCCGGATAAAAGTCGATTTTTCCCTTTCTGATCGGTTCTGCCTGAAATGTTCTGCCGTTTCTCTGTGCCTGCTGCATACCTTGGGGTCTTCGAGATGCTCTATGCGCTTCCTGCTCTCTCGGAGAAACGTTGGAGATTTCCCACTCCCTCTCTCTTCGAAGCGCTCCTTGTAATTCCCGCTCCCTCTGAGGCGCTCTCTGCAGTTCCCTCTCCCTCTGAGGCGCTCTCTGCAGCTCCCTCTCCCTCTGAGGCGCTCTCTGCAGCTCCCTCTCCCTTTGAGGCGCTCTCTGCAGCTCCCTCTCCCTCCGAGGCGCTCTCTGCAGTTCCCTCTCCCTCTGAGGCGCTCTCTGCAGCTCCCTCTCTCTCCGAGACGCCCTCTCCTGTTCCCTCTCCCTCCGAAGTTCTCTCTGCAGCTCCCTCTCTTCCCAAGATAATTTCCGGCTTTCTTGGTTTTCGCGGGCTCCCCCTCTGTTTTCCTGTTCCCAAAAAGATGCCGCTCTGCGAGAGGTTCTCTGAGACGCTCTCTGATTTTTTTGAGACGCCTCATATGCTCTCTGTTCCCTTTGTGCCGACCGCTGCTCTCTGTTTTCCCACAGCTTCCTGTGCTGCTCATAATCAACCAGATAAGGGTTTCTCTTTATATTAATTAATTCCGGTTCGTCTCCTCTGTAGAAGTCCTCATTTCTATAAGCATCTGCACTCATTTGTATCTCCCCACCTTACCGTATCCATAAAAATCATTTCCACGCAATATTTTACCGGACAATCATTTTGCACTATTTCTCCACTCATCACTTGCCGGATGCGCCATGACTGCACCTGCATGCTCTCGACTCCCATCCTTGCCGGATCTCTGCTGCCGATACGAAGCATAAGCCTGACTTTACATTGTTCTAAAAATATTTCATATACCGACAGGATACCGCCTTGCAAATCAAAAAGTCACCCCCCGCTGCAGGCAGCAAAGCATTAAGCTCGCAGCGCTGCAAAGCATCGGGTATGCAACCCTCGCAGGAATCAATCCGCATCATTTAGATGAAAATAAATAACAAAACATATAGAATCTTTAATTGTTGAAAACAGTGTAATATAAAAATGTATCATTTTTGTTTATTTTTTTATTAATATTTTTTTAACTTCTTGAAATAATTACAAATTTTGCCTTATGTAGTATTGACTCGCCTGTCTAACTGTGTTAGACTCTGATTGTCTAAAAGTATTAGACAGTGCAAAAGGCAGGAGGTATAAAAGTTTGGAAGTAAACCTCCAAATATTGATTGGTATGTGTGCCAAGGCACGAAAAGTCCAGCTAAGAAATGTCAATAGGTAAAATGAAAAATGTTTAAAAAGTTTTTTTCAAGCAGTTGATGTAAAAAAGGGTAACTTTAATAAGCCCACCCCTATGGAAATTTTCAAAATTCATAGGAACTTGTTAAGCTG
>CAJUTJ010000120.1 GCA_910589655.1 uncultured Acetatifactor sp.
CGCTATTAACGACCTGCACCCTTTCCAGGGGTGTCCCTTCGGCCTCTTGGGTACTTCTCCAAGCAAGCAAAATCCGTAGATTATCTATTTACTTATCGGGGCTGTCGTTTATCCCCAGCGGAGAGAGTGGGATTCGAACCCACGCGCCCTTGCGGACAAACGGTTTTCAAGACCGCCTCGTTATGACCACTTCGATATCTCTCCAAGCGAGCCGCTACCTCAGCGGCAAAAATTATTCTAGCAAAAAGGGACGACAATGTCAACAACTTTTTTAAATTTTTTTACAAAATTTTTCAAATCCGTTTTTCCCCGCTATTTTTCAGGTTTTTTCATCCGTCAGCAGGTACTTTTCTAAGGGGGTTGTCTCCTTTGCCGCCACTCCAAATCTTCCGGATACTCTTATACGATTCCGTCCAGCACCATATCTCCATAGATACCGCCTATTTTTTTCAGCCCTTCTGCAATGCAGGAAGAGTACTTAACGGCACCCTCATAGCGGAGGTGAGTATTATCGCGGGACTCCTCGGGATGCTGAGGATAGACACCCGCCTCAAAGAACATATGCCATTTGCGGCTCTCCACCTCACCGGCCTCCTCCAGCGCGGCGCGGCTCATTGCATTGAGATCCACCAAAGGGACATCACACTCCTCGGCTACCTGCTTCATTCCCGCCACATAGTCTCCATGCTCGCCGGGACCCAGCTTATGCTCCTCCACATAGCATCTGCGCTCCAGCGGCGTAATCAAAAGAGGATATGCCTTACGGTCTCTTGCCGCTTTGATAAAAGTCTTCAAATTCTCCTTATAGGATCCGAAAGGCTCCGTATAACGGGCGGGATCCATTATTTTCTCATCATTATGCCCAAATTGGATAAACAGGAAATCCCCCTCCCCAATTCTTTCTTCAATCACCGCAAGCCTGCCCTCATCCATAAAGCTCTTGGTGCTTCTGCCGTTACGTGCATGATTTTCAACGGTATAACCTTCTTTTAAGAAAAAAGGAAACACCTGACCGATTCCGTTCTGAGGATACGTAGTATAGTCATTTGTCTGTACGGTGGAATCTCCCGCCCAATAAATTTTGTTCATCTCTTAGTCCCTTTCTTATTTTAACCTTAATTTTTGCACCAACGCGTGTCTGAAAAACCCGCCTCCGGTTTGCACGTCACTCTTCGCGGCCTGTCAACTCCTGCAGGCACTCCGGTCAACAATCCCGCTGCAAACAACGAGCCGCCCTCTTGCAGCACGCATGCGCCCTATGGGCAATATGTCCTGCGGACACATTGGTATGTCGGCTCCGCGGCAATCGAGCTTGTGATATTATACCGTATACTTTTAATATTTCGGCTTTCTATAGCAGCTTTCTATAGCGGTTTTCTCAGAAATCCCTCCGCCGTACCGATATCCTCCGGCGTAGTAATCTTAATATTCTCATAAGAGCCGAGGGCGAGCTTTACCTTATGGTCTGTTAACAGCTCCACAACGCCGGCATCATCCGTCACAATGATGCCTTCTTTAGCGAAACGCGGAAGTTCTCCCTCCAGCTTTGCATAGGCTGCGGTAATCAATTGTGTCTCAAAGACTTGCGGTGTCTGTATGTTCCACACCAGCCGCCGGTCCGGCGTGGAGACGGCAAAACCATGTTCATCGGATATTTTTACGGTATCTTTGGAAGGAACCGCGGCAGCACATGCTCCGTACTGCCGAACGGCCTCGTAAGTGTTTCGCAGAATCTCTTCGGTGAGAAAAGGTCTCGCCCCGTCGTGTATGAACACATAGCCGTCCTCATTCGGCACGGGCTGCCTGCGTTCCGCAATATATCTCATGGCATTGCACACGGAAGCATACCTTTCGCTTCCTCCGGCTATGACTTCCGTCACTTTTCGGAAATCATACTTTTCTACGATTTCCCGTTCAACATAGGGTATGTCCTTCTCTCCCGTAACCAGAATGCAGTCGTCAATGATCTCCGATTCTTCCGCCGCGTGAAGGGAATACCAGACTAACGGTTTTCCCGAAAGCATCATAAACTGCTTTGCCGTAGCCGTGTGCATACGCTTTCCGCTTCCCGCAGCCAAGATGACCGCGGTACAGCGCTTTTTTTGTGTCTCCATATCTTAAGTCCCTCTTTACTATCTATAAACCAAACTCCCATACAATCGGCCGTACCACCTGCGGAAGTTTAGCAAATGCACACGGCAAATCGCAGCAAACAGCCTGTCACAGCTTCAGATTAGGCACTGCGTTGAGATCATACCCGTGGCGGACGCCTCTGATATATTCGTAGTATCCCGCCACGCCGATCATTGCCGCATTGTCCGTGCAATAAACAGGAGAAGGGTGGTAAAATGTAATATTCCTCTTGGCACATTCCTGCACAAAAGCCGCCCTCAGAGAAGAGTTGGAAGCAACCCCGCCTGCAATGGCAAATTTATCATAACCGAATTCTTTCACCGCATGGAGGGAATGCTCCACCAGCACGTCAATCACGGCCTTCTGGAAGGAAGCCGCCACATCCGCCTGACAAATCTCCTCCCCCTTCATCTGACATGAATTAAGATAATTCAATACCGCCGACTTCAAACCGCTGAAGCTGAAATCATATTCGTTTTCTCCCACTTTTGCTCTGGGGAAAAGAACGGCATCGGGATTGCCCTCTTTGGAGAGCTTGTCGATTTTCGGCCCGCCGGGATAACCTAAACCGATGGCACGGGCCACCTTGTCAAATGCTTCTCCCGCAGCGTCATCCCTTGTCCTGCCAATGATTTCGTACTGTCCGTAATCCTTGACCACCACCAGATGGGAATGTCCTCCGGATGCCACCAGACAGATAAAAGGCGGCTCCAGCTCCCTATGCTCAATGTAGTTGGCGCTGATATGCCCGCTGATATGGTGTACACCCACCAGCGGAATGTCCGCCGCAAAGGCAATAGCCTTGGCTTCCGACACGCCTACCAGCAATGCACCTACCAAACCGGGTCCATAGGTGACGGCAATAGCCGTAATATCCCTCAGTGTTACCCCCGCCTCTTCCAGAGCGCTTTCTACAACCTGATTAATCTTTTCGATATGCTTTCTGGATGCGATCTCCGGTACAACGCCCCCGTATTTCGTGTGTAAAGCAATTTGAGTATAAATAACATTTGACAGCACCTCCCTGCCGTTTTTCACGACAGAAGCTGCTGTCTCGTCACAGGATGTCTCGACAGCCAATATCAAGATATCCTCATTATTCTGCTGTTCCAAAAGTATTTCCTCTCATTCCTTAATATAACGCTGCGGTTCAGCCATCCGAAAAAGAGAAACGGATCGGTATCAATGCTACAGGGGATTTACATTATTCGCCGAATCCCAGCCATATATTTTCCAGCGTTTGTTCCCGTCCCGGCGCAGCAGGAAAATCTGCCGGACTTGTTTGGTTGTCGAACCCTCCGTTACATTATAGCCGCAGTAAATCCGGGCAAATTCATACCCGTCCTCCTGAAAAAAGTCTACGTTTGTACTGGCCGCCACCGAAACGGCGCTGATCACACGTTTATGAGCCTTATAATCCTTGATCTCCTCTTTCAGCGACATGATATGTACATCGACTTCATTATTTGCAAGCAGCTCATCATCATAAAGCTCCCTTGCTCTGTTTGCCAATTCTTCGATTTCTTCGTCGGTACAGTTCTCGTTATAAAAACATTTCTGAATATCGTTATAATATTTTAACAGTTCCTTGGGTGTGGGGGGGTAATCATATTCCATATCACGGCTCAATACCTTCTGCACATTAGTCATGACTCCCTCTTGGGCAGCGCTTCGGGATTTGTTTGACAGATAGGCGTAGACTCCCACCAATACTACAAACAGAATAATCAATATCATTGTTACTCTCACTGTGGATTTCTTCATAGGATACCTCTTTCATTACTCTTCGTCAAAATTCAATTCTACCGTCCTGCCGTCCTTTGCCGCAATGGCTGCCGGAAATATCTTCCTGACCTCCGGCATATATTCCTCGGGACGGAGCAGGGAAGGGCTGTAATGGGTCAGCCAAAGCTCCGGCACTTTCGCATCGCGGGCGATTCTCGCCGCTTCATACATCGTCATGTGCTTATGTTCCTTCGCCTTCGACAGCTTATCCTGTTCGCCGTACATTCCTTCCAGAATCAGCAGATCCGATCCTTCCGCATTGGCACCGATGGAATCCGTAGGTCTGGTATCCGTGCTGTAAGTCACTTTTAAGCCTTTCCGCTTTTTCCCTAAAACCATATCGGGAGTATAAGTCTTCCCTTCCTCCGTGATGGTCTCTCCCTTTTGAAGTCTGCTCCAGAGCTTCATAGGAATCTCCTGTTCCAAGGCACGGTCTTTATCAAACCTTCCGACCCGTTCCACGATCATGCTATATCCATAGCATACCACATTATGGTTCACCTTAAAAGCCTTAATCTGAAATCCGTCAAAAGGAAATGTCTGTTCGCTTTCCGCTATCTCCATGCATTTGATCTCAAAGGGCAGTTCCGGCGCAATAATCCGCAGTGAATTAACCACTCTGGACAGCCCTCTCGGGCCGATCAGCAGAAGGGGTTCCGTGCGCTCCGCATTGCCCATGGTCAGCAACATGCCGGGAAGTCCGCTGATGTGGTCGGCATGATAATGCGTAAAACAAATAATATCTATGGGTTTGGGACTCCAGCCCTTTTCCCTGAGAGCGATCTGAGTCCCCTCCCCACAGTCGATTAATATGCTTTTTCCGTTATACCGCAGCATCAGCGAAGTGAGCCATCGGTACGGAAGGGGCATCATGCCGCCCGTTCCCAGCAGACTTACATCCAACATGTTTTCACTCTTTCCTTCTTATAAAAATTCTGTTTCTTCGTCAACCTCTACGGGCACCGTAAATCCGGCCGTGATTTTGTCATAACACTCTTCGCAAAGGTCGAAATGATGATGATTTCCGTCTTTTTTGCTAAAATATCCGAAAACGGTATCCGCCGTAAAGCATCCTTCTTTCAGATATCCGTCTTCCACCTTTAATTCCCTGCCACACTGATTGCATACTACCTGTGTCAATTTACGCTCCTGCCCAATCTGAAATTTACGCATCTTATCCTCCGCCTTTTAACCTTGCAAAACACAGCGTTTATCCGGCCTGCCGTTCGATCCGTTTACGGCAGCTGATTGAGAACAGTTCCAACGCCGCCATTACGTCAAACAAATTACGGCCGAATTCCGCAAACAAGTTACATTCACATTGTACAGGATTTTATCGCTTTTTTCTTTGGTAATTACTGCCGCCTGCGCCACATAATCAGGGCATCTTCCACGGGTTTTTCATAAAACTTGGGACGTATCCCCTCGGACAAAAAGCCCAGCTTTTCATACACATGGACGGCCGCCGCATTGCTCACCCGGACCTCCAGCGTAAAAGCAGTGATTCCGGCCTTTTCTCCTTTGGCGATCAGCTCTCTCAGCATAGCCCCGGCAATTCCTTTATTGCGGAAACGTTCCGCCACTACCACATTGTCAATGTTGCCTTCCCCGCAAAGCTTGGTCATCCCGCAGCAGCCGGCAACTTCCCCCTCCGCAAGAGCCGTCAGATACATGCAGTACTCTCTGGTCAGGAGATCGCGGAAGTCCTTCGCCGACCACGGCATACTAAAAGATTCCGACTCAATACGGCTCAGTGCTTCGATATCCTCTTCCCGCAGCTCTCTGATTTCTATGTTTAAAAGTTCGTTGATGGGGTCATTCATGGGTTCTCCCGCTCCGCTTGGCTTTTCCTCAGATATTCCGGCTGGTGCGCCGCCGCTTCCACATATTTCCCCTGAGCGTAATACACCGCTCCCAGCGCCGCCACGCAGGCCGCCCTTTGTCTGTTGCAACCGGAAGGAGCCAGTCTAAAAGGAACCGCAATATGCTCTCTTATCTTTGAAAGATATACCGGCAGACCGTCTCCGAGAAAAATCACTTCTCTTTTCAGATCATTTATTTTTTCCGTGAGTTCTATAATATTTATCGGCATTTGTTCTGTTAAATTCAAGAGCCGGAATCCTTCTCCTTCCGACTGAAATTCATAAACCGCAGAATACACCTGCTCCCTGCGGGCATCCATCAGCGGACAGACCAGACGGTCGGTTCCCCAGAGGTTCCATGCCAGCCCTTCCAAAGTGGGAACCTCCACAATGGGTTTGCCCAGAGCCAGCCCCAGTCCCTTTGCCGTAGCAGAACCGATGCGCAGCCCGGTAAAAGAACCCGGCCCGGACGCCACGGCAATGGCGTCTATGGTATCCAGATCCAAATCTATCATCTTCCGCAGCTCGTCCAGCATGGGAAGAAGTGTCTGGGAATGTGTCTTCTTATAGTCGGTGGTATACTCCGCCAGCAGCACGTCATTTTCCGTAACGGCAACACCGGCCACCAACCCGGAGCTGTCCAATCCTAATATTCTCACACTAACCTCCATGTCGCAGCTTTGCTGCGACCCACAATCCCATGGAGCTAAAGCTCCGATGAGAAATGCCGTGTTTTCGGGCATTTCTCGGTGTGAGACTTAGAAGTTCTTTGCGAAACAGCCTCTGCTGTGAGCAAAAATTGCTA
>CAJUTJ010000121.1 GCA_910589655.1 uncultured Acetatifactor sp.
CAGGGGTGTTGAAGAAAAGGGACGGAACTGGAATAAAACAGTCCCGAAGCGGAAACACCCGGAAGGGATTTGCGACGCGTCAGCGGCGGAACATGCCTTCCATGAACAGGGGTGTTGAAGAAAAGGGACGGAACTGGAATAGGAGGAACAAACGTGGAAAAAGCGGTACGGCAAATGCCTAAAAAGAACTTGCTGAGTTCACAGATAGATTTATCAAAATTTGAAAAAGCCACAGAGGAAGAGAAGCGGCAGCAGGATGTCATGAGCGAATCCACCACCTTTTTCAAGGACGGTATGAAGAGGCTTATGAAGAATCCCTTGGCTGTGGGCAGTATGATTTTCTTGATACTTGTTATTCTGGTCATTATATTTGCGCCCATGATCGTCCCTTATGATTATGCCACGATAAATACGGTAAACGGCGTCCGTGATAAGGGTGCCAAAAACATGGGGCCTTTTCAATATTCCGAGATGGAGCAGGAGTATATGGCACAGGGTGGTACCGTATTCCCTCATATTATGGGTACGGACGAACAATGCCGCGATTATTTTATGCGTGTGGTATACGGCACCAGAGTATCTTTGTCGGTGGGATTAGTTGCCAGCGTCATGGTCTTGATTATCGGCCTGTTATATGGTAGTATATCGGGGTACTTCGGCGGTAAAGTAGATCTTGTCATGATGCGTATCGTGGATATTATTTACTCTCTGCCGGATTTGCTGATGGTAATCCTGTTATCCGTTGTCTTGCAGGCTACGCTGGGTTCGGCGCTGGAGGGAACGGTACTGGCAAGACTGGGCACGAATATCATCGCTTTATTTGTAGTATACGCTCTGTTATACTGGGTGGGCATGGCACGTCTGGTGAGAGGGCAGATTCTGACTATCAAGAATAACGACTATGTGCTGGCCGCCAAGGCAACCGGTGCAAAGAGCGGCAGAATTATTAAAAAGCATATTATTCCGAACTGTATCAGTGTTATCTTTATCTCCACTGCGCTGCAGGTGCCTTCTGCAATTTTTACCGAGAGCTATTTGAGCTTCTTGGGTTTGGGTGTTTCCTCGCCCATGCCTTCTTTGGGCAGCTTGGCAAACTATGCGAGAGGCGGACTTAACAGTTATCCCTATAAGCTGTTATTCCCCGCAGTCGTTATTATTCTCATTGTACTGTCTTTCAACCTGTTGGGAGACGGCTTACGTGATGCCTTTGACCCTAAGCTGAAGAAATAAAATTGCTTGTGCCGCTTATGCGGCAGAATGAGAGGAAACATGAGTGAAGAATACATTTTACAGGTAAAAGATCTCCATACATCGTTTTTCACGGACTCAGGCGAAGTAAGAGCCGTAAACGGCGTAAATTTTAATCTGGCTCCGGGTAAGATTCTGGGCATTGTGGGAGAGTCCGGTTCCGGAAAGTCCGTTACCGCATATTCCATTATGCAGATACTTGCCAACACCGGCAAAATCACATCGGGAGAGGTGCTTTACAAGGGGCAGGATATTACGAAATTCGACAAGAAGCAGATGCGCGGGTTCCGGGGCAAGTGCTGCAGTATTATTTTTCAGGATCCCATGACAAGTCTAAACCCTGTTTATACCATCGGTAATCAGTTGATAGAAGCAATATTGCTGCATACGGACAAGGATAAAAAGCAAGCCAAGGATCGGGCTGTGGAAATGCTGGAGCTGGTGGGGGTGAATGAGCCCCAGAAGCGCATAAAGCAATATCCCCATGAACTGTCCGGCGGTATGAGACAGCGTGTGATGATTGCAATGGCGCTGGCATGTGAGCCTGATATTCTGATTGCCGACGAACCTACCACGGCTCTTGATGTGACCATTCAGGCGCAGATTCTGGAGCTGATGCAGGAACTGCAGAAGAAAATGGGAATGGCAATTATAATGGTGACTCACGATCTTGGAGTCATTGCCAGCATGTGTGACGAAATTATTGTTATGTACGGTGGACGTGTCTGTGAGAGAGGAACCGCAGAGGACATTTTTTATCGTTCGGGACATGAATATACAAAAGGGCTTCTCCGTTCCATACCTAAGGCCGACGGCAGTAAGGAGAGATTGGTTCCCATTGCAGGAACTCCTATCAACCTGTTGAATCTGCCGAAGGGATGCGCATTCTGTGCAAGATGTGACGAAGCCATGAAGATTTGTTTGACGGATGTGCCTCCTCAGGTACAGATGCCGGACGGACATTATGCTTCCTGTTGGCTGACATATAAGAAACAGATGGAAGAGACGGGAGGTGCGGCAAATGAGTAGCGAATACTTGGTAGAAGTGGAAGACTTAAAGCAATACTTCCCTATAAAGACAGGCTTTTTTAAGACTACACCCCTGAAAGCGGTGGACGGTGTGTCTTTTAACATTAAACCCGGTGAGACACTGGGACTGGTAGGAGAGTCGGGCTGCGGCAAGACTACCGTGGGACGTTCCCTTTTAAGGTTATATGAACCTACCGGCGGCACCATAAAATATATGGGAGAGGAAATTACCGCCGCCAATATGCACGAACACCGCAAGCATATGCAGATGGTGTTTCAGGATCCTTACTCATCGTTAAATCCCCGTATGACGGTGGAGGACATTATCGGTGAGCCTCTGGATGTGCATAAGCTCTACAGCAGCAAGCAGGAGCGCAGAGATAAGATTTTGGGGCTTATGGAGCTGGTTGGGCTGAACGCGGAACATGCCACCCGTTATGCCCATGAATTTTCGGGCGGGCAGAGACAACGTATCGGTATTGCGAGAGCTCTGGCAGTGAATCCGAAGTTTATTGTCTGTGACGAGGCTGTGAGCGCGCTGGATGTGTCTATTCAGGCACAGGTGATCAACATGTTTGAAGACTTACAGGAAAAGCTGGGTGTGGCATATTTGTTTATTGCCCATGACCTGTTAGTAGTGAGACATATATCCAAAAGGATTGCCGTAATGTATCTGGGAAGAGTAGTGGAAATCGGTGATGCGGACGAAGTATATGAGAATCCTCAACACCCCTACACACAGTCACTGCTCAGCGCAGTGCCCATACCCGATCCGGTTATGGCAAAGCAGAGCCAGAGAATCGTTCTTTCCGGCGATGTGCCCAGTCCCTTAAATATGCCTTCCGGCTGTGCTTTCCGCTCACGCTGTCGTTTTGCAACGGAAAAATGTGCGCAGGAATGTCCTAAATTGGAAGACAGAGGAAACGGCCGTCAGGTAGCTTGTTTTCATCAATAGTGTAATTTTATTTTAGTTAATACCAAATGGTAACATTTGATATTATATAGATCCAAGCGGAAAAAAGGAGGAAAATATTATGAAGAAATTTACCGCAGTTTCAATGGCGCTTGTTCTGTCGCTCGGTATTCTTACCGGATGCGGCGGCGACAATAATGCCAGTACCCCCCTCAGTTCGGATAGTCAGGCTTCCGGAACAGAGGATGCCGGAACGCAGTCTTCCGAGGCGCAGTCTTCCGAGGCGCAGGCTTCCGGACTCAATATTTCTGAGGAAAATGCCGTAGATCCTCACAATTGGGGAGCTTATGACAGCTTGATCACAGAGATCAGAACTACTACTGATTTTGCTCAGCGTGAGGCGCTGATGCATCAGGCGGAAGATATGCTTATGGAAACAGGAGCGCTTCTTCCCCTTTACTATTATAATGATGTTTATATGCAGAAGAGCCGTGTATCCAATGTTTATTCTAACTTGTTCGGTTACAAGTTCTTCATGTTTGCTAAGACGGAAGGAAATACGCTGAGACTGAACATCGGCAGCGAGCCCGATAAGCTTGATCCCGCACTGAATAGTTCCGTAGACGGAGCATGTCTTGCCGTAAACAGCTTTGCAGGGCTTTACACTTACGATGACGATTGCAATGCTATCCCTGATCTGGCAGCTGACGAGCAGATTAGTGAGGACGGAATGACTTATACAATCACTTTGCTTCCTGATCTGAAGTGGTCCGATGGTTCCGAATTGAATGCAAATGATTTCATCTATGCTTGGAACCGTGCCATCGATTCAAAGACTGCTTCCGACTACGGATACATGTTTGACATTGTGGCAAGAAATGACGACGGAACTTTGAAGGTAACTGCAAGCGAGGACGCGCAGACATTGACCATTGAGTTGATTGCACCTTGTGCATACTTTAATGAGCTGTTAGCATTCCCTACCTACTTCCCTGTAAAGCAGTCTGAGGTAGAGGGTCAGTCCGATTGGGAGACCAATCCCGGCGCTTGGGCACAGGAGGCTGGATTTATTACCAATGGTGCATATACATTGACTTCATGGACTCATGATGAGAGCATGACATACACCAAGAACCCTAATTACCATAGAGCAGATGAAGTGGAAATCGAGACATTGCAGTTTATGCTCAGTGATGATGACACCGCTATTTTTGCAGCGTATAACGCAGATAACCTTGACTTTATCGATACGGTTCCTACCGATGAGATTCAGTCTCTGCTCAGCAACCCTGAGTTCTATATTGTGGATCAGTTAGGAACTTATTATGTAAGCTTTAATGTAAACAGTCCTTTGTTTGAAGGCAAGACTGCAGCACAGGCCAATGCAATGAGAAGAGCATTTGCTCTGCTGGTAGACCGTGATTATATCTGTGAGAACATCGGACAGACCGGACAGAAGCCTGCAAATACCTTTATCCCCATTGGTATGGCAGACGGTAACGGCGGTGTGTTCAAGGAGAATGATGCCGACTATACCTTCCCGAACGAAGCGAGTGTCGGATATTATGATCCCGTATGGTCTCAGGCAAATGTAGATGAAGCGATTGCGCTTCTGGAGTATGCAGGCTATAAGTTTGAGAATGGTATGCTTTCCGCAGAGACTCCCATTTCCTTTGAGTATCTGACCAATAATACTTCCGGTCATATTGCAATTGCCGAAGCGCTTCAGCAGGATTTTGCACAGATCGGTGTAAATATGAGTATTAACAGCATTGACTGGGCGGTATTCCTGAATGAGAGAAAAGAAGGTAATTACGATATCGCACGTAACGGCTGGCTTGCAGATTTCAGCGATCCTATCAATATGCTGGAGATGTGGACCACCGAATCCGGTAACAATGACTGCCAGTTTGGTAAGTAAATGAATCAGAAAATCCGTTTGGAAAGAGTCCGGCTGCTTTAGCAGCCGGATTTTTAGGTTTATCATACGGTTTTTACGCATTTTTTGCGTGATAAACCCGAGACAGACATGCGCGAAACCGCTGTTTTGCGGTTTCTGTGCATGCGTTGCTGGTCACGGAGTGAACAATAACACAATCAAGATAAATCGGTGCCAGAGATAAAAAAATTGTTCTTGCCTTTTTTTCCTGTTTATGGTATCATAAAAACTGCTTGACATTAGGAGGTGTGAAATGGGAGCATTGAAGACGTTTATTACAATATTTTTTATATTGATTTGTATAGCACTTACGGTGTTGGTACTGATGCAGGAAGGTAAGTCGGCAGGATTGGGATCCATCGGCGGCGCAGCAGAAACCTATTGGGGCAAAAATAAAGGCCGCTCCATGGAAGGGCTGTTGGTAAAGCTGACGAAGGTTTTGGCCGTATTATTTATGATTGTTGCGGCAATACTGAATCTGAATGTATTTTAAGTAAGGTACTAAAGAGCATGGGTTAAGCTCTTTGGAGAAACACTCTTGTGGCTGTCACAAGGGTGTTTTTTGCCTATAAGAGATATTACTCCATCCGGCCAGAAATTGAACCTTGGAGCTGCATGTTTCGCGCCATTGCGTTGCACTGGCACGAACCATGCAGCCCCAAAATCCAATTTCTGGCTGGATAGAGCATTATTCCGAATATTATTACTTCGGTACGCAATTTAGGAGTTTGTATGGATATTAAAGATAAGAGAAAAAAAGTAATATGTGATCTGGTAAAGGATCCGCTATATGTGCCTATGAAAGAAAAGGAGCTGGCATCCTTTCTTCAGGTAGCAAAAGAAGACAGGGAGAAGCTCAGAGAGGTGCTTCAGGAGCTTCTTGCCGAAGGCAAACTGATGCTGACCGCAAAGGGAAAATATATGAAATCCGACGGCAGCGTATTGACAGGAACATTTATAAGTAATGCCAAAGGCTTTGGATTTGTGGAAATTGAGGGGCGGGAGGAAGACTTATTTATACCGGAAGATAAGACGGCGGGAGCGTTTCACAAAGATATCGTTCAAGTGACGCCGCTGCCCGGAAATTCCGGCAAGCGTCAGGAAGGACAGGTCGTTAAGATTATTGCCAGAGGCATGTCACATGTGGTGGGCACTTATGAGAGAACCCGCGAAAATTTCGGATTTGTGCTGCCGGATAACGGTAAGCTGTCTCAGGATATTTTTATCCCGAAGGAACGGTCAAAAGGAGCCGTGAGCGGGCATAAAGTAGTGGCCGAGATCACGGATTACGGCACAAACCGGCGGAGCCCCGAAGGCAAAATCGTGGAGATCCTCGGACATATCAACGATCCCGGTGTGGACATTATGTCCATTGTCAGAGGATATGAGCTGCCCTTGGAATTTCCCGAGAAGACATTGCAGCAGGCAGAGCGCGTATCGCAGGAGGTTTCCGAGGCGGACTGCTTGGGCAGAAGAGATCTGCGGGATTTGGATATGGTTACAATTGACGGTGAGGATGCCAAAGATCTTGATGATGCGGTCAGTGTATCCTTTGACGGAGAAAAGTATCATTTAGGCGTTCATATCGCGGACGTCACCAATTACGTTCAGGAAAATTCCGCGCTGGACAGGGAGGCGTTGAAGCGGGGGACCAGTGTGTATCTGGTGGACAGAGTGATTCCCATGCTGCCCCATGCACTCTCCAACGGTATCTGCTCTCTGAACGCCGGAGTGGACAGGCTTGCCCTGAGCTGTCTGATGACCATAGACAGGAAGGGGGAGATAACGGATTATGAGATCTGTGAATCCGTTATCCGGGTCAATCAGAGAATGTCTTACCGACAGGTGAAATCAATGCTGGAAGACGAGACCTTGGTGGAAAAGGATGGGGAATATGTGCAGTATAGGGAATTGTTTCCCATGTTTCTGCTGATGCGGGAGCTTTCCTCTTTGCTGCGCGGCGAACGGAAAAAGCGGGGCTCTATCGATTTTGATTTTCCGGAATGTAAAATTATTTTGGACAAAGACGGACGTCCCATAGAGATCAAAGCTTATGAAAGAAACGTGGCCACGGATATCATAGAGGACTTTATGCTGGCGGCAAACGAGACGGTAGCACAGCATTTTTATTGGATGGAGCTTCCTTTTGTATACCGCGTCCATGACGTGCCGGATGGGGATAAGATTCAAAAGCTGTCCACCTTTATTAACAATTTCGGCTATTATATGAAAGCTGTGGGGCGGACAAGCTCTAAAGTGAGCAGTGAGGAAATCCATCCCAAAGAAATTCAAAAGCTGCTGACAAAAATTGAGGGTACACCGGAGGAACCCATGATCAGCAGACTTGCCTTGCGCAGCATGAAACAGGCCAAATACAGCATAGAATGTACGGGGCATTTCGGGCTGGCCTGCAGATATTACTGCCATTTTACTTCGCCCATACGGCGCTATCCCGACCTCCAGATCCACCGGATCATTAAGGAACAGTTACGGGGAAGGCTCAGAGAGGAGAGAGTGTCCCATTACAGGGAGATTCTGCCTCAGGTGGCAAAGCATTCCTCGGAGACGGAGAGACGTGCCGACGAGGCGGAACGGGAGACGGATAAGCTGAAAAAAGTGGAATACATGGAGAATTACATCGGCCGATGCTTTGAGGGTGTGATTTCCGGCGTCACAAGCTGGGGGATCTATGTGGAATTGCATAATACGGTGGAAGGCTTGATACATGTGTCTAAGATTCCCGGAGATTACTATTACTATGACGAAAGCAAATGTGAGATGGTTGGAGAAGTCACGGGCCGGACCTTTAAACTGGGTATGCCGGTAAAAGTTCAGGTGGACGGCTGTGACAGATTTAACCGCACGATTGACTTTGGCCTTGTTGAAGGGAGGGAGGAGTAATGGCACCAAAGAAAGAAACACAAAAGCTGATTGCCAACAACAAGAAAGCATATCATGATTACTTCATTGACGAGACATATGAGGCCGGAGTGGCATTGCACGGTACGGAAGTTAAGTCCATGCGTATGGGAAAGTGCAGTATTAAGGAATCCTTTATCCGAATTGAGAACGGGGAAGTCTATGTCTATGGTATGCATGTCAGCCCGTATGAAAAAGGAAATATTTTCAACAAGGATCCCTTGCGTGTGAAAAAGCTTTTGATGCATAAATACGAGATTAATAAGCTTGCCGGAAAAATTGCGGAAAAAGGTTATACACTCGTACCTCTTCAGGTATATTTTAAGGACGGTAAGGCAAAAGTAGAAGTAGGTCTTGCGCGAGGGAAAAAGCTGTATGACAAACGGCAGGACATTGCCAAGAAAGACCAGCGCAGGGAGGCGGAGAGAGAGTTTAAGCAAAGATTTTAAAAGCATGATATAAAACATAGAGACAATACCTTGCGCGGCAAACCTCATAAGTTTTGCACTGCGGCACTATTGACAGCCGTCATTTCATCCGATATACTAATTACGTAACGACCTAAAAACCTTTCGGGGTAGTAAAGGTTTCGACAGGGGTCTTGCAGCTGGAGAAGCTATCCGTTGCGAAACGTTAATCGCACAATTAAACTAAACGCTGAAGATAATAATCAGTTAGCGTTCGCTGCTTAATCTGACTCGTTCAGGTTAATTGCGAATGACGCTGCCTCAGGCAGCTTGTCCGCTCCGGGGCACTCACACTTCGGAATCCGGGCATCGACTCTGTGAGAAACGACGTGTGTTAAGCTTTGCGCACACGGGCGTATGATGAAGCTACCAAGCAGTCGGGAGGGTCTGTTCTCCGGGCTGTGCGGGAACAGGGTGGAGCAAGTCCACCCGAGACAACAGACTATGATAGTAGAAGTACAGGGAATGGGCTTTTGGACACGGGTTCGACTCCCGTCTACTCCACTTATCTGAGAAGCTGCAAATCAAAGGTTTATCGGAAAATCATGGATTTGCAGCTTTTTGTCATTGTAAATATCCTGACGAAACGAAGAGGGAAATTGTATAATCCGGAAGGGCGTTAGGAAAACAAAAATGCTTTGGGAAGAGAGCGGTATTTGTTACCGTTCTTTTTTGGAATTGGAGGTTATGCTTTGGGAAACTCAGAAGAAAAGCGACTGATGGGAGGATTCCTTTTTCAGACGGAAAAAGAAGCAAAACTGGCGGAGGTAGAGCGGAAAAAAATCGCATATCTGGAATCAAAGGTAGATTATTCAAAACCGGAAGATATTTTGTACATTTATGACAAAACGGTAAAGGAAAATGTTTTCAGTACACCTGTGGGAATGGTCTATTTGAAACAGCTTCAGGAATATCTGCTGAATCAGGAAGGGATAGATCCCGCTGATGTGGCCGCAATTCCTTTGAACAATATATATGAGGATCAGGCGAAGGTCAGCTCTTCAAAGGAAAAAATGCGTTCTTTGCACGAGCAGGAAATGGGAGCGAAGAAATCACAGCTGACGATTTCCGTCATATTAAATATTTTATTGGCATTGGCCATGCTGGCAATGTTCATAATTTCACTAAACAGCGATTATCCCAATATTATTAATTACGAGCGGGCTGTTACCGACCGATACGCGGCTTGGGAGCAGGAATTGACGGAACGCGAGAAGGTAATCCGGGAGAAAGAAAGGGAATTGATGATAGAGGGAGAAGTTACCGGAATAGGCGAGTAATTTTCACAGAATTTACATATCTGTAGGTTATACTGTTTTCAGATATAATTTTATGCCGGCTTTGTCAACATTTTACAGAGTGGAAATCACTTTTTTAAGCGCTCTTTGAACTCTTGCGGGGATTATCCGTGGCATTGCCGGAAGGATATTGGGAGGTATGGAATTCCGATGGATAGATTAAAAGTTCTGGTGGTGGATGATGAAAGCAGGATGAGGAAGCTGGTGCGAGACTTCTTGGTAAAAAGCAATTATGATGTAATCGAGGCCGGAGACGGCGAGGAGGCTCTTGACAGATTCTTCGCCAATAAGGATATTGCTCTGATTGTGTTGGATGTGATGATGCCGAAACTGGATGGCTGGCAGGTCTGTAAGGAAATCCGTTCCTATTCCAAAGTTCCTATTATTATGCTCACGGCGAGAACGGATGAGCAGGATGAACTGCAAGGGTTTCAGATGGGAGTGGACGAGTATATTTCCAAACCTTTCAGCCCTAAGATTCTTGTGGCGCGTATTGAAGCAATTTTGCGGCGGACCAATCAATTGAATGAGGAAGAGACTTTATACTGCGGCGGCATTAAGATTGATAAAGCAGCCCATCAGGTGATGATTGACAATCAGCCTGTGGATTTGAGTTATAAAGAATTCGAACTGCTGACCTATTTTGTGGAAAACAAGGGAATTGCCCTTTCTCGTGAGAAAATCCTTAATAATGTCTGGAATTACGACTATTTTGGGGATGCACGAACCATAGATACCCATGTAAAGAAGCTTCGGAGCAAAATGGGAGAGAAGGGAGATTTGATCAAGACCATCTGGGGTATGGGTTACAAGCTGGAAGCGGAATAGTGTGAGAAGAAGTTCTAATTGCTTTAGCAATTTTTGCTCACAGCAGAGGCTGTTTCGCAAAGAACTTCTAAGTCTCACACCGAGAAATGCCTGAAAACACGGCATTTCTCATCCGGATTTAGGGTTCCGCAGAGCGGGCATACGGGAGATCTTATTGATGAAACATTCAATCAAACGACAATTTGCATTGATATTTATGGGAGTTATGGCGGGAACTATATTGCTGTGCATTTTGATCAATAACCTTTTTCTGGGGCAGTATTATATTCGGAGCAAAACGCAGGTTATCTATGACGCCTACAACATCATCAGTCAGGGCGCAAACAGTGACGCCTACGGAACGGCGGAATTTACGGAGCAGTTGAACGATGTGTGTAATATTTACAATATTACCGTATGCATCATGGACGCCAATTCTCAGATGAAGTACGAGTCCGTCAATGGAGGAAGAGAGCTGGAGGCGCAGCTTATCGGCTATATTTTCGGTTTTTACTCTGACGGCGAAATGAAGATTCTGGATGAAGGCGCCGATTATGTGATTCAAAGGGTCAGTGCCGGTGAAGACGAATATTTGGAAATGTACGGGCGATTGAACAGCGGCATTTCTTTTATCATGCGGACTCCTATCGAGAGCATCAGGGAGAGCGCCAAGATTGCAAACAGATTCTTTGCATATGTGGGAATCGTTGGGGTATTTGCGGGAGGAATTATAGTTTGGTTTGTATCCAGAAAGATAACACAGCCGATTTTGGAACTGAATAGTATTTCAGAGCAGATGGTGCATTTGGATTTTGAGGCAAAATACCGGGGACACGCTCATAACGAAATCGGTCTATTGGGAGAGAATATAAATAAATTATCCGCGTCTCTCGAGCAGTCTATATCGGAATTAAAAACGGCCAATAATGAATTGCAGAAAGATATCGAGAAGAAAGAGCGGATAGACGAGATGCGGAAGGAGTTTCTTGCTAATGTTTCCCATGAGCTGAAAACGCCCATTGCTCTGATCCAAGGATATGCGGAAGGACTTTCCGAAGGCGTGAATGATGACTCGGAGAGCAGAGTATTTTACTGCGAAGTAATCATGGACGAAGCGTCCAAGATGAACAATATGGTGAAAAAGCTTCTGACGCTGAATCAGCTGGAATTTGGAAATGACTTGGTAAGCATGGAACGGTTCGACGTCACGTCCCTTGTAAAAAATTATATTCAGTCCGCGGCTATTTTGACAAAGCAGAGCGGGATTACGGTAGAAATGGAGGACTATCCGGCAATCTATGTGTGGGCGGATGAGTACAAAACGGAAGAAGTCTTTATGAATTATTTTTCCAATGCGCTGAACCACTGCGGCGGAGAAAAAAAGATTGTCGTATCTTTGAGAGAGACCGACAATCTTGTCAGGGTATCCGTGTTCAATACGGGGGAGAGAATCCCTGAGGAGGCCATTCCTCATCTCTGGGAAAAATTTTATAAGGTGGATAAGGCGAGAACCAGAGAATATGGGGGAAGCGGTGTGGGACTTTCCATCGTAAAAGCAATTATGGAATCTATGAATCGGGAATTCGGAGTGGAAAATTGCGGGAATGGGGTGCTCTTTTGGTTTGAATTGGAACGATAGGGAGATGAACAGTACTGTTTTCGGTACAAGTGTTTTGCTGCCGAGGAGACCTGTTACAATGAGTGAATGTCCGAAGAACGGGAATCTTCTTTAAGATTTGGGTCAGATTGATTTAGGAGAAAATGATGAGGGAAGAACAGAAAGCAGTGTTTACGAAAGTTATTTTGGTAGGGGTAGATACCGGAGAGGAACAGGATTTTGAACATTCTATGGAAGAACTCGCCAGTCTGGCAGAGGCGGCGTACAAAAAAGTAACAGGAATTATCATCCAAAGGATGGAAACCGTCAATAAATCCCTCTATATCGGTACGGGAAAAGTGCTGGAAGTAAAGGAATATGCCAAGCAGTGTGATGCGGAAGAGGTGATATTTGACAATACACTTTCTCCTTCGCAGGTCAGAAATCTAGACAAAGAGCTGGAACTGCCGATTTTGGACCGGACAAATCTTATTTTGGATATTTTTGCCATCAGGGCAAAGACAAAGGAAGCCAAGCTTCAGGTAGAGACGGCAAGATTACAATATATGCTTCCCCGACTGGTGGGCATGAGAGAAAATTTAAGCCGTCAGGGCGGCACGGGCGGCAGTATGAGCAATAAGGGTGCGGGAGAGACGAAACTGGAGCTGGACAGACGGAAGATTGAACATCGCATCAGTGAGCTGAAGAAGGAACTGAAGCAGATAGCGCAGACCAGAGAGACAATGCGGAAACGCAGAGGGCAGTCACGTATTCCGCAGGTTGCGCTGGTGGGATATACCAATGCGGGTAAATCTACCATTATGAATCGATTGGTGGAGCTGTACGGCGGGGACAGGGAGAAGACGGTATTGGAGAAAGACATGCTGTTTGCCACATTGGATACCAGTGTGCGGTGTATTGATACGGGAGATAATAAGCCTTTTTTCTTGGTAGATACGGTAGGGTTTATCCACAAGCTTCCCCACGGACTGGTGAAGGCGTTCTATTCTACCTTGGAGGAAGTGCAGTATGCGGATCTGATAGTTCATGTAGTTGACTTTTCCGACCGGTATCACCGACAGCAGGCGGAAGTCACCGACGAGACGCTGCGGGAGCTGAAGGCGGCGGATATTCCCAAGATTGTGGTTTATAATAAATCGGACCGGTGTGAAAACCAAGAGTTGCCGAAAAGAAGGAATGACTCTTTATATATGTCTGCCAAAACAGGATGCGGTTTGAACGAATTGTTGGAAATGATTCAGGAGAAAGTGTATGCAGATTTTGTGGACAGAAGCTTTCTCATACCCTACGACAGGGGGAGTGTAGGAGCCTATTTTATGGAGAATTCGGAAGTTCTGGAACAGGAGTATAAGGAAGACGGTCTTTATATCCGGGTAAAATGCCATCTACAGGATGCGGAAAAATATAAAAAATATGAAATATAATGTTTTTTTTCTTTTTTTATGTTACAATACCTATGGATTTCAGATATTAAAACGATGCAGAAACGAGGATGAAAATGAAAAGAAGATTTTGTTTGATTTCATTGACGATAACGGCGGTATTGGGAATGACTGCCTGCGGGGATGCCATCCCGAATATGACAAGGGATGAAATGCAGTCAATGAGTGAATATGCGACCGTTACAATGATAAAATATGATGCCCACCGCAGAAGCCGTCTGGTAGATTTGGAATTAGTGGTGCAGGCGGAAGCCGAGAGAAAAGAGCAGGCATTACGGCAGCAGCAGGAAGAGGAAGCCGCCAGAGCAGAGCAGGAGGCATCGGGTATGCGTCCTGCGGAGGATACACCCGTCATAGATTCCGCCGGTGTGGCAGAGGCGGAGACCTTTACCATGGAACAGGTGCTCAATCTGCCGGAGGGAGTGAGCATATCCTATCGGGATATGGAGGTGTGCGACAGCTATGCCGAAGAGGAAGGACTCTTTTCTTTGCCGGCGACAGAGGGTAAAAAGCTTCTTGTGTTAAAATTTGACTTATACAACGGAAGCGGTCAGGATCAAACCATTGACATACTTACTCAGGGAATAGCTTTCAAGGTGACGGCAAACGGAAACTATACCAGAAGAGCATTGACCACCATGCTCTTGAGTGATCTGACGAGTTATAAAGGGACGGTTGCAGCGGGAAACGGCGTGGAGGCCGTTATCGTGATGGAGGCTGAGAATAGTGTGGCAGAAAGTATATCTTCATTAAGGCTTGATTTGAATAATGATTCAAAAACATGTACAATTCAACTTTTTTGATGGTTTTCTGTAGAAAAGGCTTTGAAAAAACGGAAGGAAATATGAGAGCGCCCTGTTTTGGGGCGTTCTTTTACGTTGTTATACCATGGACATGATTTTGACTTGGCCGCGAGATTTCTGAACTGTTACAAATTGTTGTAACAATTCAGACAGGTCACTGAACCGTTACAAGAATGCACACAAAACGCGGAAAGAATGCGTTTTGGCGCCCGCATGTCTCGCAAAATCGCATAGAGACGCGATTTTGTGTGCATTCTTGTAACGGTTCAGTGACCTGTCTGAATTGTTACAACAATTTGTAACAGTTCAGAAATCTCGCGGCCA
>CAJUTJ010000122.1 GCA_910589655.1 uncultured Acetatifactor sp.
GCGGCTGCCCCGGCAGGAACTTTTCTCTTATTATAGCACCAATCTTGTGAAATCACAATTTATTCTTGTATCCTGCCGCTGATACCGTCTGGATTGGCTTTCCCTTTCTTTTTGTTCCCTTTAATTAGCCATGAACTGCTTTATGCCCTTGCACCAGTTAGAGACTTCCGCATAAGTCCAACGCCTGTTAGGATTATCTTTTTTGTTGCGGTTCGTGATATCAAAATATGTTACGGCACTGATAAAATCCTGCAGCTCCTTGGGCATATTTTTCGGAAAAGGAATCCGCTGTACGGCAGTAAACTGTGCAATTTCGTCAGCGCCCATATTCTTATAGGGAGTGCAGCCGCAAAATAATTCGTAGACCGTAATCCCGAAAGAATAGTAATCGGACTCTTCCAAAAACAAGTTCCTAAAGGTTTCCGGAGCAGAGTATTCGGGAGTCATGCCTGTTCTCGTAACCAATACGGTATTTCCCTCCTCGACTACCGAGCTGATGCCGAAATCTATAATGGCAATACTTTGGTCGTCGTCCCGAATCATAATGTTAGACGGTTTCAAGTCCTTGTGAATAATGTCATTCCGATGCAGTACTTGGAGCGCTTCATTGATACAGGGAATAATCACCTGTTTTAATACATCCAAACTGTATGTTTTGCCTTGCAGACTTCCGTTTTTATAGTATGGCAGAATTACGAAGGGCAGATTATTATATTCCCCCGTTTCATATATAGAAGCTACATAAGATGAATCAATGGACTTCAGAACGGTTATGACTTCCGGCTTTACCGCACGCTGGCGCCTGTATACCTTAGCCACATATTCCTTGTCCGCATACTTACATATGTAAAGATCGGCTTCACCCGTTGATACACTCAGCGACTTGACTATTTCATATTTCCCGGCAAGAATCGTGCCTGCCTGCAATTTGGATGATGCCGCCATGTGCGGATTGACAACGGTAGCCTGTCCGGCCTCCAAATTCATTTCCGCTGCATTAAGCTGAGAATTAATTTCTGTTCTGTTATCCACAATATGCCCCCTTACTGTCAAAATCCCTTTTCCATTGCGGCGCCGCGAAGCGCTTTTGTGCTTTCCCGCACATAAACCGAGAATCCCAACCTTCCAGACATGCCGACGCAGCCGGCACAAACGATTTATGAATCGGTGCAAGTTATTACCGTTTTTCTGCTGTTCGAAGAATCCAATCCACTGCCGCCTCGGCATGTATGGGCAGATTTTCGGGAGTCCGGACAGGCTCCCCGACTTCCGGTTTATCTATGCCTGTATAAAAGGCATACAAAGCGTATCTTGCCAGCAATGCCGAAACACGCCCTCTCTCTACGGAATCCTCGGTTCCCAAGACGATGACCGCCAAATCATGCTCCATGGCTCCGTCGTCCGCGGCCAGAGACGTAACCAGACAGGCTCCGGCTTTATTGGTAGTCCCTGTTTTCAAGCCGGTGACTTCGGGCAGATTGCGCAGAAGCGGGTTAGAATTACGCACCTCCTGATCAATAGATTCCAAAACGGCAGATTCCAAAGAAGTAATGTCCTTAATCTGAGGGTAAACTCTCAAAAGATAGCTTACCAACCGGAACATATCCTCTGCACTCATGCGGTTCTGACGCTTTGCGGGAACAGGATCTTCCGTAAAGGAAGGCAGGCCGTGGCTGTTGTAAAAGACCGCTTGGGAAAGTCCCAGTTCCTGCGCCTTTTGATTCATCATTTGGACGAAAGCCTCCTCCGATCCGGCAATGGTTTCGGCCAGACAAAGAGCGCACTCATTGCTGGAGGGCAGAAGGGCGCCCAACAGAAGATCATGTACCGTAATCTGATCTCCGGCCTCCAAGGGAATCACCCCGTCGCTAGATTCGGATAATATTTGAACCGCATCCGATACGGTAACGGACTGTTCAAGGGTAATCTGTCCTGATGAAATGGCATCCATCGCCAAGAGACATGTCATAAGCTTGGAAGTGCTGGCTATGGGATAGGGAGTGTCGGACTGATATTGGTAGTAAAGCTCTCCCGTAGAGGCATCTCCTACCAACACGCCGTTGACCCCGTAGAAATAACCGGCCTGTTCCAAATCCTCCGGAAAGACACAGAAAGAAGCCTGTGTGTGGAGCTGTAAGGAGCCTGCA
This sequence comes from uncultured Acetatifactor sp., assembly GCA_910589655.1. Lineage (GTDB taxonomy): Bacteria > Bacillota > Clostridia > Lachnospirales > Lachnospiraceae > Acetatifactor. Next base: position 2,148 of record CAJUTJ010000122.1, read on the forward strand.
TCCGGTACAGTGATATCCATATCCAGAATCATCGCCAGATCCGCCGCCATCATAAAGCAATCATAATGGCCGGAAGGCAGGCGCACAATCATGGTATAGTAAAGCACCGTTTGCTCTCCTACCTTGAACTCGTTTCGACGTAAAGAAATATCCGGGTTTTCGCTGTCTTCCCAAGGAACGTTTTCCCCTCCCACAGGCGTATAAGCGTTTCCGGGACTTAAGGACACGGAATTTTTCGTGACCTCCAAGGAGAACGCTTTATCCGTATCTCGGAGAACCATGGCTATGTCCCGCAAGGAAAAGTAAGTGTTATGATTGTAATAATAGTCCAATGTTTTTACAGTGCCTGCGGCGCCGGTATCCGTCTGTACCTGACAGCTTCCGGGGATCTCAAAGCTTGCTTTGGCCCTTGCAGACGGGATGGGACATATCAAAATTACGGACAAAATCAGAATGCTTACTTTCTGTAGGATTGTTTTTTGCAGAATTGCTTTCATGGAATCTCCTTCCGCTTATTGCCATTTTTCAAACACGCTTTAAGCGCACAAAAAGAATATCACAAAAAAAGTTATTGGCTTTGAGGCTGATTTAATATATATAGCACAGGGTAATGATCCGAAAAGCCCGCCTGCGTTACAGACCCGGCTTCTTCGGATAAAATCAGGCTGGAGCCCTTCCGAATATAGCATTCCGTCTTCGCGGCATCACTCCCGTCGGCGTCAAACTGTCTGGTCAGAATACCTTCTGCGGCTTTATAAGTCCCGTTGCCGTCATATTGAGACTGTAGTTCTTCCAAAGAAGGCAGAAGCGCAGGACCGCAGGACATCAAATAAGAGACTGTAGACATTCCGAAAGTCTCCAATACAAGAGCTTCCACGGCTTCCTCATCCGTGTCCCCCCCATAGCCTGCCATGCGAAGCCTCTCCGCCGTAAGCTTTCGGAAAGCCGCCGCAAATGCCTCGTAGGCCGCCTGATTGCAGGCATCATAGCTTTCCGGCAGAACATTACAGTGAAAAGTTCCCTCAGAGCGGGCAGTCTGCTCGAAAGTCAAATTTACCTGTACGGTCAGATCCTGCATATAGCCTCCCAGCTCCTCCAGCGTGACAGAAACCCCTTCTATGTCTTGCAGCCAGCTGAAAGCCTTGGCTGCGGCTTGTTCTGTCATATTGAGATCTGCTGTCCACTCTCCGGAAAGGTCTTTGTCCTTCGATTCTAAAAACCGCAGATAAATCAAAAAGGCGGTGGAAACGCTTAAAGTCAACAGCAGCAAGGTATATATAGTATTTTTCACGGTTCTTCTCATAGAGATACCCCATCCTTATATATTTCCGGTAATGAAAGAATCAAATCTGTGGAGCAGATTTTGAACGTACATTAATTATAATACTAATGTTCCATCTTTTCTAGCACTAATTGGAAGTATTATATTTCATCATTACAATATCAATATCCGGAGTCAGAGACTGTTTTAACCGTAGAAAATTATCCTTTTCCGACTCTTCCAGAATATCGTCGGCGTCCATCCACATACAGTAATCCATAGATGCCTTGGAAAAAGAATAGTTTCTGGCATCAGAGAAATCGTCCTTCCATGGATATGAATAGACCTTCGATGTATAATCAGACACTATTTCTACCGTCCGGTCAGTCGATCCGGTATCTACAATTACAATTTCCTCAACGAGTTCTGCCACACTGTCGAGACAGCGTGCAATATGCATTTCCTCGTTTTTCACAATCATGCAAAGGCTTATTGTCGGCATATTATTCCCTCTTTTCTTTGCTCTATTGCCTGTAGAGTTTTTCTATGCTCAGATTCATGTTGATTTTGGAAACTCCCGCTGAAGAATGCCATGCAAAGAACAGAGTAGATCCGGTAGGTATTTCAATAATAAAATATCTCGATATTACCAATATCTCCTTTCGTTTTTCCGCTTCTGCGTATGCGGTATACATAGTCTGTTTACAGTCATTAAATATTGGTGTAAGCTTTATAAATCCATGCCTTTTCATCACTGTAGATATATAATAACTGATGACATAGTATCCCGGTGTCAATGCGACGGAACAGCTATTGCAAAGAGATATATTTTGGGTTATATCCGGTATCTGAATTTTAAGCGGAAGACTGGCACTCTCCGGCATAATCAGTTCCTTACCAGAAAACGACGCAAATATGCTGTTTTGCGGATAGCCGGGAGGCCCCGCCGGCCCGCAGGGACCGGGTTCTCCTCTTGGCCCCATTGGTCCGGTGGCTCCCTGAGGCCCCTGAGCTCCTGTGACTCCCTGCGGACCAGATTCCCCACGCTCACCGGAACATCCCGGCGGACCCGGCTCTCCTCTCGGCCCCATCGGACCGGGCTCCCCTCTCGGCCCCATCGGACCAGGCTCACCACGCTCGCCGGGACAGCCCGGCGGACCGGGCTCACCTCTCGGTCCCATCGGCCCAGACTCCCCACACCTGCAAGAACAGCCCGGTGAACTGTACTCTCCCCTTGGCCCCATGGGATCAGGTTCCCCGCATTCAAAAGAAGCTCCAGACGGCTCCGGCATTCCAGATTCACAATAACGGGAAGAGGAACCTTCCTCCGTTCCCGCTGTACCAGTATGCTGTGAATCATCTGTTAAGGCAGTATTGGTCTCATTTATAAAATCAGAGGAAGGCTGCGCCACGTTCTGGTTACAGTTCCTGTTAGGAATTCTCATACCGAACAAATTCGGTGGATTAAACATCCAGTTTGCATTATAATTATTCACTTAAAACCACCTCATTCATATTTAATACTATAAATGAGCAAATTTGAATTTTTACCAAAATTACTTTATATGCTTTAAAACTAAAGACACCATACCTTTTTGGGTGTATACTGTTTTTGCCTAGAAAACAATAACCTGCAAAGGATGATGTCTTATAGAAAAC
>CAJUTJ010000123.1 GCA_910589655.1 uncultured Acetatifactor sp.
CAGTATTTTGGCATTTTTCCCTTCCTTGAATTCCTACAGCTCTATGCAGAATGCACTTTAGAAGTACGACGACTTCTTGATCCTATCCTGGCTAAAGTATAGCAGGCTTTTGGGGAAATTCCCAAAAGCCTAATTGAAGATTTTACATGATTATTTTCTATAGCAATTACGTTACTGTTCACTCCGTTCACAGCAACCTATGCACGCAATCCTGTCTCGGGTTTGTCACGCAAAATCAGCGTGAAAACACCTCGCGGTGACAGCGAGTGAACAGTAACTCAATTACATATCTGCACAAATATGCTTACCGACACTGCAATGCATTTTTGAAAGCTCTTTCTGATGATTCTGCAAAAAGCTTTTTGTCAAATAGGTTCAAGCATACGACATATATCCCACAAATTATGTGCCACTGACGGATAATCAGCAGCAAAACATAGCGTTTTACGCTGAGGAGGCGAGTGAAATATCAGATTCCGCTCTGCCATCATGGAATTTGTGGCGCTTCGGCACAAATTCGTTCAAATGTACTGTCTTACTATGGTATTTACTATAGCGCGCATACCTTGATACCCTATGTCAAGGTTTCTTTTTCAGTTATTTTTTATTTGTGCAGTAAAAATCTGTAACAGTTCAGACACCCCTCCCGCGAAGTCAAAATCGCGTCTCTATGCGATTTTGCGAGACATGCGGGCGCCAAAACGCATTCTTTCCGCGTTTTGTGTGCATTCTTGTAACGGTTCAGTGCCCTGTCTGAACTGTTACAAAAATCTTCTTAAATTCTTTTGTTTTCTAATCCCGAATCTCCCTTTTCGGAAAAATTGAATTGCCCCTGCGCGTCATTCCTTCTCTGTCCGGCAGAAACGGGAACGCACACAAGTGGGACATGCATGCCGTCAAAAACGTATTTTATGGAATCCCTTTTCCTCCTTCGGAAAGTCCTCCCGCATACGGCGTCCGGCATCCTCCACCGCCTCCCGGAATCCTTGGGCGGACAGGCGCAAAGCCCCCTCTCCCCAGATAATCATCTGTACCAGCCCGTCGGAAGTGGCCACGGTAACTTTTGCTTTTCCCGCCATTTTGTGTACGGTTTTTTCTATATATTGATCCGCGGTCTCAGCCTCCTTCGTATATACCACATAGATATTGTGATACTTTACCACAGAGCCGGGATTTCCCTTCACCTTATAGGCATCAAAAACCAGTATCAGAGTGCCTCCCTGATATCCCTGATAATTACTGCAAATATCCATAAGCCGGTCTCTGGCGCTGTCAATGTTCACCTCCGACAGGCTTCGCAGCTCATCCCATGCAAAAATAATATTGTATCCGTCCACCAGCAGATATTCTTCCTTCTTTTCCACAGGCCGCAGCTTATACTTCCGGGATTCGGCTTCTTTTTCCTTCTGCCGCTCCTGCCCGCCATAGACGACGCTCCCCGTATTCCTGCCATGATATCGGTAGGGTTCATAATCCTGTTTGCCCTTACCGTAGGTACGCATGAAAATTTCCTCTATTTCCTCCTGTGTGATATAATTTGAACCGCTGTCGTTATCCTTGGGCTTCCCCTTCGGCCGCCGTCCAACCGCCCCTTGCGTACCGTTTCTATCTCTTACTCCATTCCCGCCTGATGAATTTCCCGCTTGTGCCGCGCCTTCCGTCCATGATGGGGTTCCCGCCTCCCCCGCGCCTTCCGTCCATGATGGGGTTCCCGCCTCCCCCGCGCCTTCCGTCCATGATGGGGTTCCTGCCTCCCCCACGCCTTCCGTCCATGATGGGGTTCCTGCCTCCCCCACGCCGTCCGTCCATGATGGGGTTCCTGCCTCCCCCGCGCCCTTCATCCATAATGGGGTTCCCGCCTCCCCCGCGCCTTCCATCCATGTCGGGGAAGAAGTCCTCCGGCCACTCTCCACATGGGCGTATTCCGGTACTTGCCGCCAGTCCACCAAGAATCCCGCACCATGGGCGCAGAATACGGAAGAAGAGGGATTCCCCAAGTCGCTGTCAGGGTCATATCCCATCCTCTCCAACACTTCCTCCGTGTTATGGCAAGGCTCATATCCTTTTAAAACGCAGGAGAATCTGCCGTGGCCTCTGGTGTAGGCATTGACCTCCCTCTGGTAACCGCCTGCCTCCGCTGCCGGCACACTGCCCGTCAAGATGCTGCGGTCTCCTTCCGTCACGGGACCGTCAAAGCTGCCGTGCATTTTCTGTATATCCGACATGGCTCTGCCCAGCTGTTCAGAAGGCACCTCCAGCGTATAAGAAAACACCGGCTCCAGCAGAATACTGTCACATTGCATCAGCCCCTGACGCAGCGCCCTGTAAGTGGCCTGCCGAAAGTCGCCTCCTTCCGTATGTTTCAGATGCGCCCGCCCGGCAATCAACGTAATCCGCATATCCGTAATGGGAGATCCTGTGAGCACACCCAAATGAGTCTTTTCCTCCAAATGAGTCAACACCAGCCGCTGCCAGTTGATATCCAGATCATCCACACTACAGGCAGAAGCAAACTGCAGACCGCTGCCCCGCTCTCCCGGCTCCAACAACAGATGAACTTCCGCATAATGACGCAAGGGTTCGAAATGACCGATACCCTCCGCCGGAGAAGAAATGGTTTCCTTGTATACGATACCGCCCTCTCCAAATTCCGCCTCCAGCCCAAACCGTTCCGAAAGCAGACTTTTCAAGACATCAATTTGAATGTCACCCATAACCTGTACATGAATTTCTCCCGGCAATTCCTTCCAAACCACTTGAAGCAGCGGCTCTTCCTCCTCCAGAAGGCGCAGCTGCCCCAGTGCTTTCACCGGATCGGCCCCCTCCGGAAGAATCAGCCGATAGGCAAGCACCGGAACCAGAACAGGCTGGCTGACGCCTCTCTCAAAGCCCAGACCCTGTCCCACAAATGTCTTCTTTAATCCGGTTACGGCACAGACGCCGCCTGCTTCCATACTGTCCGCGGTTTCATAGCCCGCTCCGCCGTAGATTCTAATCTGATCCGCCTTCTCCTCCCAAACCTCTTCGCCCGCCTCGGCGCCGGCTCTGTTATCCACTGTCATTTTTACTTTCAGGACACCGCCCGTAACCTTTAAATGCGTCAGTCTGTTGCCCGCCGCATCTCTGGAAATCTTATAGACCCTTGCCCCAAATTCCGTCCCGTATTGAGGAATCACAGCCAAGAGCCGAATCCCCTCCAGCAGCTCCCTTACCCCTTGCAAATGCAGCGCCGCACCGAAAAAACAGGGAAATGCCCTACGCTCCCGGACAGCCCTGCCGACGGACTCCGGAGAAAGCCTGCCTGTCTCCAAATACTCTTCCATCAGCTCTTCGCTGCACATGGCGAGATTTTCCGAAGCTTCCCCGCCGCTTTCCAAAATATCCGGAGAAAACTCCACACAGCCTTCGTCCAGACGCCGCTGCAATTCCGGAAGAAGCCGCTCCCTTTCCGCCCCCGGCTGGTCCATTTTATTGATAAACAAAATAACGGGAATACGATATTCTTCCAGCAGCCTCCAGAGTGTCCTGACATGTCCCTGAATCCCGTCCACCCCGCTGATTACAAGAATACAGTAATCCATCACCTGAAGAGTTCTTTCCATTTCTGCGCTGAAGTCCACATGCCCCGGCGTATCCAGAAGCGTAATATCCAACCCTTCCCAGTTCAGCTGCGCTTGTTTGGAAAAAATGGTAATGCCTCTGGCTCTCTCCAGCGAAAAATTATCCAGAAGCGTATTCTTATGATCAACCCTCCCCAACTTCCGCAGCTTTCCGCAGGTATACAGCATTCCTTCCGCCAGCGTAGTTTTCCCCGCATCCACATGGGCACATATTCCGATTACAAGCTTGTTGTTCCGCATAAATATAGATTTCCTTTCACACTTCCAAACATGCCGACGCAGCCGGCACAAACAGTTTATGAATTACCGCCATCGGCGGCACAAACAATCAACGAATTGGTGCAAGTCCGTAAGAATCGCGCAAGCGATTCTTACGTGTGAAGAAGCTCTGCTTCGCAGAGCGTGAAATCACTTAGCGAGGTCTTTTCGAGCTTAGTGATTTTCTTCACACTTGACACCGGTTTACAAAAGACTTATAGTAAATAAAAATAAACCGCTAGGGGAGCACACCGCTGAGATTGGAGAATCCCTACATCTCCTAACCCTCATTACTTGAACCGGATAATACCGGCGTAAGGAAGCAAAACAGCCTGCAGAATACGCAGGCCAATTGTGCCCCTCCTTAGCCAAAAGGAGGATTTTTTATGTCTGATTTTTTTGCAATTCCCACCAATGGAGAAGAAAGCGCCTTCCGGCTCACCCTTCCCGGCATCATCACCGCAGCCATTTTGATTCTGCTGCTCATTGCTGCCGCGATACTGTTCCGCCAAAAAAAGGGGAACGGTGTCAGATTCAAATCGGCGACAAAGCAACTGGTTTTTTCCGGTGTGGCAATGGCTCTGGCATTGGTAACGTCTGAAATCAAATTCGCCCGACTTCCCTTTGGAGGTTCCGTCACCTTGTTCAGTATGCTCTTTCTGGTCTTAATCGGATATTGGTATGGAGCAAAAGCCGGACTGCTTACCGGTTTTGCTTACGGCCTACTGCAGTTTGTACTGGATCCGGTATTTTATTCCCCATGGCAGATGATCGTGGATTACCCTTTGGCATTCGGCGCTTTAGGGTTGTCCGGCTTTTTTTGCGATAAAAAACAAGGGCTTCTACTGGGATATACCGCAGGCGTATTGGGCAGGTATGCCTTCGCTGTCCTGTCCGGCGGCATCTTCTTCGCCGCCTACGCCCCCACGCAGACTCCCGTAGGTATTCTTACTTACACCCTTGGCTATAATGCTTCCTACATTGCTCCGGAAGCGTTTGTCACTATCCTTCTGTTAGCCGTTCCAGCCGTAAAAAATGCCTTGGCGCGAGTAAAAAAACTGGCAGTCGAAGCATAAATGTCAGATAAATGCTCTCCGCAGGATATTCGTCACTCTTTGCGGAGAGAACACGGAAAAAGAGGGAGAACTAAGCACCCTCTTTCTCCTTTTATAAGCCTAAATTTTCTTTCCGTTTCGTCCCCCGTATGGCATTATGCAGCATCCGGTACAGCTTCTCCACATCCACGGGTTTTGACAGGTATCCGTCCATACCGCATTCCACGGACTTCTTCAGATCTTCGTCAAAAGCATTGGCAGACATGGCGATAATGGGCAGAGTATGGCAGTCTTGGCGTTCCATGCTGCGGATCGTGCGGGTTGCCTCCAATCCGTCCATCACCGGCATCATAATATCCATTAAAATCACATCATAAGTTCCCGGCTCCGTAGAATGGATACGTTCCACCGCCTGAGCGCCATCGTACACGCAATCCACCTGAAATCCACGTTCTTCCAGCAGGCTCTGTGCAATCTCCGCATTGAGCTCATTATCTTCCACGATCAGAATACGACAGCCTTCAAAGGATATTTCCTCTTCCTGAACTCCCGTTTCAATGCCTTTACCGAGCTTCATATGAATGGAAAAGCTGAATGTGCTTCCCAGACCCGGCTCGCTTTCAAGGCAGATACGGCTCCCCATCATCTGAACCAGACGGCCGCTTATGGAAAGTCCCAGCCCTGTGCCCTGCTGCTTTGAAGGATCTTTATTGGTTGTCTGTTCAAAGGCCCGGAACACTCTCTTCTGATCCTCCTGAGGGATTCCCACACCGTTATCCTGAACCGCAAAATGAACCATTGCTTCCGTATCCGTAGTCTGCATCTCATGTATGGTTAACAGGATTCTGCCCTTTTCCGGTGTAAATTTCACCGCATTGCCAAGCAGATTAATCAATACCTGACTGATTCGAATCCTGTCTGCGAAAAACCAAGTGTGCTCCAGCTTTATATCCTGCTCAAAAACAATATTTTTTGCCTCTGCCTGAGGCACTATCAGCTCCCTGACCGTATCCACCATCTCATACATGCTGAACTCGGCCGGATCCAATTTCATCTTTCCGCTCTCGATCTTAGACATATCCAAGATATCGTTAATCAAGCCCAGCAGGTATCCGGAGGATGACTGTATTTTCTGCAGACAGTCCATGATTCTGTCCTGACTCTGATTATTCTGCAGCGCAATAGCCGTCATCCCGATAATGCCGTTCATCGGAGTGCGGATTTCATGGCTCATGCGGGACAGGAAATCCGACTTTGCTTTGCTGGCAATATCATGCTGTTTCTGATTTAACTGGCTCTGTATGACACTGCCAAGCTCCGCCAGATTATGATTCTCCTCAACATTTTCCGCAAGGAGGGGATCGATTCCCAAGATACAGATATTGCCCATATAATTTCCGTTGTCATACATCGGCAGTATCACGCCCTGCTGTCCCGGCTCTACATATAAGAAACATTGTATCATCTTACGCCGGCTGTCTTCCTCAGTGAAATATCTCACCTCCGTCTGCCCCAGCCAATGATAGAAGCTTTCCCTCTCTTCCTCATTATACAGCTTTACGCCCTCGGCAATGGGTCGTTTGTTCTTATGCCATTGATATTGCAGATAATTGGAATTAAAATCCGCCTTCAACACGGAAACCAGCACGTCATCGACATGGTAATACCTGCCGATTTTGCGGAGCATAAGCGACATTTGAGCAGGAAAATCCGCACCCTTTCCAAACAAATTCAATGCCAGAGATACCAAGCTCACATTCTCATTGTAATCCAGCGAATTAACCTCACGCCCGTAAAGAGCAGGAAGAACCGTATCTTTGTCCTCGGGAATATCTTCATAAAACATGTAGGGCCGCACCGCGCCCGCAGGCACGGCGTTCTGCGCCAGCATTGCCATACGGATTAATTCTTCGTTTGTCTGCCCTTTCTCCGCACATGCCAATCCGGAACGTACCTCAATGCTAAAGAGCTCCCTCTGAAATGTCTCATTGATTTTTTCGATCAGTTTCTCTATAAATTCTTCCGCCTGCTGACGGGACTGCCTCTCCAGCCAGAGCACAAACTTATCGGCATCCAGCCGGATTTCCAGCGTCCGCCAATCCGTCTCCTCGGTAAGCTCGTGACAGCAGCCTCGTATCAGTCCGCCGATCTCCTCGAGAATCATGTCACCGAATACGATTCCGTTCTTTTCATTTGTCTCCTGAAGGCGATCCAGAAACAAATGCACCATATAACCTGTCTGGCGTATTCTGCGGTACTCTTGGAGTTTCGCCATACCGGTGCTGAACACATAAAAACCGGTAACACCGTCCGTCGTACTTCTTCTGAGCTGCTTTTCCTCCCGCTCCTTCTGTTCCTGAATATTGCGGATGCTTCCCACCAGCTTCCGGCGCTGGCCGTCCGCATCATATACTGCATTTCCGGAGAAGGCCACCCATTTATAATCGGCTTTTTCCGGCCAGTTTACCCGGAATTCTACATTAAGCTTATCCGCCTGACTATGAAACATTTTAATCACAGCCATACGGTCAAATTCGTAAATATACTCAGGATCAATAAATCCGCTTTCATACTCAACACATTTCCACTGTCCGCTCAAAGTCTTATGATTTACGATATCTAAAGTATGTTCCTGAAAATCATAGGAAAAGAAGGTATCCGTTGCCGATTCCACTGCCACCTTGTAACGTTCCTTCTCCACCCGAAGAATATTTTGCGCCTCCTTCTGTCTGTCCGTCAGATTTTTCACTACATCATATAAAGCATCCACCTCCAGAATGTTGGAAGGCCTGAATTCCCGAAGTCCCGTGCTGCCCCGGCTGATACACTGCATCAACAGCTGCACAGGCTTTGTCAAATGCCTTACCATAAAGTAGATACCGATCACACCGAAAATAAGACCGATAAAAATGGCAAGAACCATCCATACATATAACTGACGGCTCAGCCCGAAAAGATCTTTTTCCGTCTTCAACCCCAGAAACACCCATTCCGTATTCTCATAGGGCACGTTGTTACTGTACAGCCTCATGGGACAGACCACCGCAAAAATGTGCTGGTCATCATCCAACGTATTTTGTACCAAAGAAAGATTTTCGTATTCCGTTTCTTTCAGATTAAAGACATCTCCCATGGAACAGACTCTGTTGTAAAGCACACCCTTCCCCACCATAGGAATATAGCTGCCATCCTCCCGTCTCACCGCCAGCATATATCCCGACTGCTGGGAATCGTTCAATTCGGTTACCGGAAAATATTCATATAAATAGCTGCTGGAAATCTCCACTCCCAACACGCCGTATACCTGTCCCTCATGGCGCAGCGGCAAAGAATATGTAATCATCTCATAGGAATCGGCATGCTCTTTCTCCAGAAAAAAAGGCATGGACCAGTAGCCCAGATCCACGGTGTCGGCATCCGCATGTTCCACTCCGGCTCTCCATGGTTCATAAAAGAAATTGTCGGCAGCGTTCCGCCCCTGACCGTCCATACGAAAGTGGGTGGTCCATTCCGTATCCAACGGTATATTCCACTCTCTGGAAAGCTGCTTATTGCCCCTCTCCAGCAGCAGATCGGTATAGTTTAACGGGCTGGTATCGGGATCGGAATCCCTGATATAAAAGCCGTCATAATTCCCTTCCGCCATAATATCAGAACCAGCCAGAATCAAGAAAATCCCTGTAGTCGGATTGCTCCGCACCAAATCGACACACTCCGGAAAAAGCATTGTCAACAGCTCGTCTTTCAATTCGTCCGAAACTAAAAGCTGATCCAGACTCACCCTTCTGTCTTTCAAGAACTGTTCCACAACCTGATTCATCAGCTCTTCCTGTCCGCTCACGGAAGACCATCTCTCATTCATATCATTTTGCAGAATCACCTTTCTGTTTTCTACCAGCTGATTCAACATACCGCTGGAATATTCCTCCAGCATGGACGCAACTCTTTTTACCGTCAATGTTCCCATGGTTACTATACCTTGTACCAGCATAATAGCAATCAAGGGCCATAAAAATATCCAAAATATCGTTTGCTTTTTCTTTCTTCGGCTTTTTCCTGTCATTCTAATCTCCCATGCCGCCTTTGGCAGCTCAAATAGAAATGAAAAGCGCTGCCTTTTGCGCTTTTCCTATGTGAAATGTAATACTCCTTAGACAGTGCTCTCATGCCGCCTTAAAAGTATTTTTCACACCAGTATTCCATCCGGCAAGAAATGAAAGTCTGAAACTGCCCGTTCCGCACCATAGCGCCGCTATAATCTCTAAACAATGCCGCAGCAGTATCGAAATTTTGCCCTGCACCGGATCAAAACATGCATCTCAATACTTCTATTTCTAACTGGATGGAGTATTAGAGCGTGTCCGAAAAATGCTCTAATCCCTACTTATTGATTGATTCGTTTAAAGCATTGCAGAAAGATTGATACCATTCCTCAAAGGCGTCCTCCGTCACAAAAGGGGCTGCCGCCTCCTCAAGGCTCTTTCCCTGCTCCATGGAAGCAATTACCGCGGCACGATCTTCCGCCGCCTTATCTGAAAGATTGTATTCCAGTACTTTTCTCGCTGAGGAGCCGTTTTCAAAGCTCTTATTGGTATACAGAGAAAACTGACTCATCTCCTCTAACGCAATACTCAGGCAGTCAAATGTCTTCGGCGCCACTTCCAGTCCCTGAGCCGTGATATTCTGCTCCAGCACCGACAGACTGTTGGCTTCCTTCAGTACGGGAAGATACCCTGATACACAGCCAAACTGCAGGTTATTGTCAGCCTCCGTAAACCACTTTAGAAATTCGACTGCGGCATACTCGTGCTTCTCGTCAGACTTACTTACCACCATGCCCGCTCCTTGCTGCACGGCACAGTACTCGCCTCCTTCAAACACGGGAGCCGTCATCACAATATAATCAATGGGGTAGGAAGAATTATCCAATTCCACCTGATTCGGAAAATACATGGCGGAAGTGGTAGAGCCTGTGTATGCCAAAAGGTCTCCCGTCTTCACATCATCGGACCGGAAAGAACCGTATGCACCGAAATACCCCTTCACCATCGGCACATAATAGTTTTCCCAGAGTCGATGAATCTCCTCTTTCGGTACATTGAGAGTCACTTGTCCGTTTTCCACCTGAAAAATTTCCACTCCCAGCTGTTTCATTCCGATAATAAAATAATTCGCCAAGGCATCCCTGCCGTAAAATGCTTTTCCGTCCCCCGGTATATCGGGTGTCAGGCTGTCCGTCCATTCATAATATGCCTGTGCCGTAGCTGCCACCCCTTCCATGGTGGCTAAGCTCTCAAGTGACGCACCCGTAGCCTGTGAAAAAAGATCCCAGTCCGTTTTATTAATCATCATAATTTCCGTAGATTTTGCCGTGGGAAAAATTCTCAGAGAGCCGTCTGCCGCAATACACCCCTCCTCAATATAGGAGTCCACATATCTCTCCAAATCACTCTCACTGAGATAATCGGTCAGATTTGCCAAAGCGCCTGCCTGCTCCACCTCATAGGCGGTATCCGCATAGGACGAAAAGATATCGGGCATTTTTTCCGCTCCCACTTTTCCCGCGATGGAATCTCTCACCGCCGCTTCCAGATCGGGTACGGATCCCTGACTATAGCTTTGCACATAAATCCCTTTTTCTCTGCCCACGGTCTCATTAAACTCCTGTGCCAGAGCGTCAAATGCGACCTGCTGAGAACCGTTATAATAATGCCATATCGTCAGCGATACCGGTTCTTTGGGATCTAAAGGATTTTTGCTTCCCCCGCATCCTGTCAAAAAAAGCGCCGATACAGCGGCAAGGCATAAAGTATTTTTGATCTTTTTATAGTTCATGGATATAATACCCCCATATTGTTTCATTTTTGTTTAATTTTAAAAGGAGTGCGTTACCCTCCTTTTAAAACGGCAGTTCATTAACCGGAATTTTTTAAGTTTGAATTCTGCTTAGAAAATCAAGCTACGGACACAGATCCGAAAAACCGCAGGTTTTCCGGGTTCGCTTCGCTCCTCAAGCAGCCGCATAACAAGCTGCTCAAGCAAGCTTGGCGGCTTGCTATGCGGCTGCTTGGCTCTGCCCTTCTCGAATATTATACCATGGTTCGTATCTATTTTCAACAAATCCACTTGAGTATATTCCATTCCCTTCCATTCACTGCTGCCGTTTGCTTTTTATCGCCCCATATTCAATACTTTTCCAGCGAAAAAGAATATAAAATCCGCTCCTTCACCGGGCGGCACATCAGTTTCTGTAAAGCCTCCTGATAATAGTTCATCTGTGCCTCATAGCGATTCCACAGTTCCGCCATGGAACGGACGGAATCCGTTTTATAGTCCAGCAATACCAATCCGTCTTCTTCCACAAAGAACACATCTATAATCCCCTGAATCAGTACCGTTTCCGCCTCCGGAAACCCTTGCCCCAGTCTGTCGGCGCCGATGCCTATTACAAAAGGCTGCTCCCGGAACAGTCCTCCCTCCCTGTGGGCGCGGTACATACGCCGCCCCAGCTCCGAGGACAGAAAACGCAATATTTTTTCTTCCCTTACTGCCTCAAAGTATTCTCTGTCCAAACGGTTTTCCTCCACCTGTTCTGTTAAAAAACCGTGCAATGCCGCCTTTCTCTCCTCTCCGGGTTGTGCCTCCATAAGAAGATCCAGATCCAATATTTCCATCACTCTGTGGTAGGCGTTACCCCTCACGGTGCCGCTGACCTTCTCTTGCTCTCTGCGGAACAGAGGAATGTAAGGCTGCACTTCCTTTTCCTCAAAAGTGTGGTAGGCCGCCTCGTCTTTATCCGCCATTGCTGCAATTTTTAATTCGGAAACAGTGGTTTTCGTATAAAGGCCGGACAAGTTTTCATAGGCATAAACCGCTCTCAGCCGCCCCTTTAACGCCTGATAGACCTGTTCCTCCGTTTCCGTCTGGCAAACCTGCTTCTCCGTTTCCACAGCTGTCTGCTTTCCTATCCGTTTTCCGGCTTGTTCCAGCCGCGTTTTTCTCTCATGCAGTGACATTTGTTCCTTAAAGGCATCCGCCTCCAGCTCTTCGCCGTTGATCACGGATACGCGAATGCAGGTTTTCGCCAAAACAGGCAGTAAAAAGTCCAGATAGCTGCCTGCTTCCGCATAATCCAGAAAGGCAAGCCGTTCCGACCCCGAATCCTTCCATAATTCCCACTGCTCCCGGGCATTCTCCATAGACGCCGTCATAATCAGCTTTTCCTTTGCACGGGTCAGCGCCACATAGAGCACTCTGAGTTCCTCCGATAGATTATCCTCCCGGAGCTTTACGGACAGGACGGCCCGACGGAGCGTCCTGTTCCGGATTCTTCTCTCGGGATCCACATAATCTGTGGCAAGTCCCATATCCATATCTGCAATCATGGATTGATTGGCATCCTGAATATTAAAACGCTTGCTCAATCCCGCCACGAAGGTCACCGGAAACTCCAGCCCCTTACTTTTATGTATGCTCATAATCCGCACCACATCGGCATTTTCATCCAGCAGCTCCGCCTCCCCGTAATCCACGTCGTACTTTTCAAGCTGTTCCATATAGCGTATAAAATGGAACAGACCGAAATAACTGGTCTTCTCGAAATCCGATGCTTTGGTGAAAAGCATCTCTACATTCGCCCGACGCTTCCCCCCCGCAGGAAGTGCCGTAACATAATTCAGATAATCAAAATCCGTCACCAGTGTGGCCAGAAGTTCCCGGATAGGCATATATGCGGTGTACTCGCGGTAACGCTCCAACATAGTAATAAAATCTGCGGCTTTCCGACACAGCGCGGCGTTTTCCCCGTCCTCCAAACCGCCACACCCTCGGGAACAATTTCCCCTTACAGAAAGCATTCTGTCTTCCGCTTCCTCCAACTTCTCCCCCGCAGCTTGGCTTTCGCCCTCCGCTTCCTCCGGCTTCTCCCCCGCAGTTTGGCTTTCGCCCTCCGCTTCCTCCAACTTCTCTCCCGCAGCTTGGCTTTCGCCCTCCGCTTCCTCCGGCTTCTCCCCCGCAGCTTGGCTTTCGCCCTCCGCTTCCTCCGGCTTCTCCTCCGCAGCTTGGCTTTCGCCCTCCGCTTCTTCCGGCTTCTCCCCCGCAGCTTCAAGGTCTGAGACATATTCCTTCACCGCCTCATAGAGGGAACAGGACTTTTTACCGCTTCGGAGCCTTGCTATCTCCTCCTCCGTAAAACCGCCGAAGACGGATTTCATAACTCCAAACAGAGGAATATCCTGTGTGGGATTATCCAGCACACGGAGAAGCTGCAATAATTCCTGTACCTCCGTGGCGCCGAAATACCCTGTCTTGGAAGTAATATAGACCGGTATGCCCTCATCCTCCAATACTTGCTTAAATTCCTCATCCCATCCGCTGTTAGTGCGGAGCAGAATGACCAGATCGGAGTACCTTACGGGGCGCAGGCTGCCGCTTCCCTTTTCCGTGACCTGAAAAGAGCCCATAAGCTCCTTGATTTTCCTTGCAATGGCCCGGGCCTCCAGCCTCTTTGCGTTTTCCTCCGCATTGCTGTCCGGCTTTTCCACTAACAGAAGCTCGCTCTCACAGCCCTCATTCTCGGGATAAACCGCCCCCGGATACAGAGCCGCCCTTTCGTCATACTCAATTCCTCCGATGTCCTTGCTCATGATTCCGGAAAACACACTATTGACGGCATCCACCACTTGAGTACGGCTTCGGAAATTTTTCGCCAGATCAATCCTCCGGCAGTCTCCCTCCTCCGGACAATAAGTGTTATATTTTTCCAAAAACAGCTCCGGTCTGGCCAGACGGAACTTATAAATACTCTGCTTAACATCCCCTACCATAAAACGGTTAAATCGGCCCTCTTCCTCACCGGACACCGCTTTCAGCAGATATTCCTGAACCAGATTACTGTCCTGATACTCGTCAATCAAAATTTCCGCAAAATGCTGACGATATTCCAGAGCAACGGCACTGGGCCGAATCCGGCCCTCCTCACGGTT
Source organism: uncultured Acetatifactor sp. (assembly GCA_910589655.1). Taxonomy (GTDB): domain Bacteria; phylum Bacillota; class Clostridia; order Lachnospirales; family Lachnospiraceae; genus Acetatifactor. The sequence goes on from CAJUTJ010000123.1 coordinate 13,918, forward strand.
CAGCAGTATTTTCAAGGCAAAATGCTCCATATCCGAAAAGTCAATGATCTTCCGTTCCTGCTTCTTCTCCCCCATACGTCTGTCGAATTCCAACACCAGATCCACCAAAGTCCCCACCGGCTCCATACAGGCATACCCCTGCTTTGCCGCCAGTTCCAAAGGAGTGGCAAAAAAACGGCCTTCTAACTTCTTCAGGCTTTCTTTCACTTCATTTCTGAGTTTCTTAGCCAATTCCCGCTTGACAGGAGACACACTGTCATCCTTCTTTGAGGGCAGTCTGCCAAAAACGACTGCGGGCAGCCTGCTCTCAAATTCGGATAGAGACCGACATCCGGCAAGACGCTCCAGCTGCTCCGTCTCCTGCTCCGTTAATTCCCCGTACATATAAGGCCCGTCCGGCTCCTCACAAAGTGTTCCCACACGCTTCAGCTTCTCCGCACAGCCCGCCGTCATCTTCTGCAGATAGCTCAGCAGATATTGCCCGTAATGACTGCCGGAGACGCTCTCCGCATCCTGCGCCCGATAGTCTTCCTTTCTGGCCAGAAGCCATTCCTCCGGAAAGGGGAAGCTTGCGGCATACCGGGAAAGATTCAGGATATGCTGTTCCAGCACCTTTTCCCTTCCGCCATGACAGAAAAATTCCACACAGAAGCGGAAGGATTCTCCCCCTTCCCTATATCCGTCCTCTATCAGCTCCTGTAGAACCTCCTGCTGCATCAGTTTGACCTCGCCCTCATCCGCCACCCGGAAAGCAGGATCCAGTCCGATTTCATTAAAATGGTTCCGCAGCAGGAAAAGGCAAAAACTGTCGATGGTAGTGATTTGGGCATTGTGCAGCAAAGCGGCCTGTTTCTGGATATGCTCCGACTCCGGCTTTTCATCCAGCTTTGCGGATATCCCTAGAGCGATCCTCTCCCGCATCTCTGCCGCCGCCGCATTGGTAAACGTAACAATCAAAAGTCTGTCAATATCCACGGGATGTTCCTCGTCACATACCATACGGATAATACGTTCTACCAGCACCGCCGTTTTCCCGCTTCCCGCCGCTGCGGAAACCAGAATATTGCAATGATGTAACTCTATAACCTTTTGTTGTTCCGGTGTAAATGAAATCGCCATTTTCCTCTCCATTCCCTTACGTTTCCATTCGTTTCAGAATTTCTTCCTTGTCCAGCTCTTCCAGTTTCCGCTTGGAACATCCGGGAATTCCCTCCTCAAACCCACAGACCTTCCGAAAGGTGCAATAAGTACACGCCTCTTCCTTTCCCCGCTCATAAGGATTTAACGAAATAGTCCCCTGCAGGATTTCCCTGCCGATCTCCGTGATTTTCCTGCTCACGTAATCGGACACAAGCCGCAGCTCCTCGCTGCTCATCACGGAAGACCTTGCGGAATAACTGCCGTCCTTTTTCTTCTCCACCGGAATCACATCCGATTTGTCTTCCATATAGCGGTCCAGACGTTCGATAATATCCGGAGACGCGTTTACCACGCCTTTCATACGGAGCTGCTTTGTCAGCTGTTCTTCCAGCTCCTCCGGCAATAATTCCACGGGCGTCTCCACGGAGGGGTCGTCGATATGATAGTACAGCAGCGCCGCGGGAACCGCCTCCTTGCCCGGATGCTTTTTCGCCTCCAGCTCCAGCGCCGTATTCATATATACCACCAGCTGCAGCTGCAATCCGTAATACAGCGCGGCCAAATCAAACTGCTTGTTTCCGGACTTATAGTCGATGACTTTGACATAGACATGCTCCTCATCCTCCGACACGTCAATGCGGTCGATGCGCCCTTTCAGATGCATCCGCTCCTGTTCCGAAAGGGCAATATTCACGCTGTCTAAATGGTCTGTATATTGAAAAGAAATCTCATAAGAATCCGGAGTAAAGCTGCCTCTTTTCAGCTGCTTCTGCAATGTCAGCACCGTCCGCGTCAAAATTCTTCCCATGCGGGTAATGGCATACTCGTTCCGCGCACTGCTGTAAAGCACTGTGTCCCCGTAAGCCGCCGCATAGGCTTCCAATGCCTCCTGCACCGCCCGCGTTCCGAATTCCTCCGGAAAGTCAAACCATGTGTAACCCTTCTCCGCAAGTTTTGCGGCAAAAGCTTCCAAAACCGCATGATAGACATTTCCCATATCCACATCCTCAAAGGCAAACTCCTGCCTCTCCTTCAGGGAAAGACCATACTGCAGAAAATGCCGGTATCCGCAGGCGGCATAGGTTTCCAGCCGTGTGACACTGTTCTCCAAGTATTTTCCGTACAGTGCCCTTGCCACAGCCGCCGACAATCCCGTGTCCTGATACCGCCGAAAAGCCGCTTCCGTCAGAAAACTCCTTTCCTCTCCAAGGGTTTCCTCCCCATAGACACGATACAACATAAAAAATTCCCGTATCTTCTCCGGAGAAAGGGCGCCTGCCGCATATTCCCTCAGCCCTTCCGCCAGATATCCCGCGCCTTCCGCGGGAGTGACAATCTGCTCCAATGCAGACCGGAGCTGGGGATACTCCGGAGATAGCTTGGGAAAAAGCTTCCGCACTGTGTCAATCAGGTACGCGGGACGCAGCGACTTGCCGGAACCGCTTACCTTGGAATAGGACAGGTAAAGCCTCTCCGAAGGTTTCGTCATATTCAGATACAGATACAGCCTCTGGATATACATCTGCTGTCTGGGGCTGGGTGCCAGCTCCAATTCGGACTCCCGCAGAAATTCTCTGTCCATATCGGAAATAATTCCCCCTTTTGATGCACTCTTAGGAATATTTCCGTCATTTACACCGAGAAAAAACAATACCTTAACCTGCTTTAAGCGGGTGCGCTCCATATCGCCCACCACCACTCTGTCCACATTTTGCGGTATGGTGCCCACTTGGATTTCTCCGAAGCCGGCCTCCAAAATTTCCCGAAACTCTGACAGAGGTATGGTTTCTTCCCCTAAAAGCCCGTAAATCTGATCCAGCAATTCCATTACCAGCCGATAAATCTGGGCGTATTCCCGGGCTTTCGACAAATTTCCTTCCGCCTCAAACTGCTGCTCATAAGCCGCCAGCTTCTTTTGCACCTCGTTCCGAACCAGAAAGTCATATAATCCGTTGATATAATCCGTTACTCTGCCTTCCTTTTCCCTCACAAGAGGGGAAAGCTGCTCCATCATCCGCTCCCTCAGCCGATTCATGCGCGCCAAGGCTTCCTCGTCCTTCTCCGTCTGCTCTCCTTTGCGGGTAAAAAGACGGTCGTAACTGCGATATCCCCGGATACCGGTGCGGATCACATAATTTTCCAACTCATCAATTTCGCCTCTCTCCAAATCCGCCATTCCGCTTCTGAGATAATGAAACACCGCCTCATAAGTAAAATTCTTTTCCAAAAGCTCCAGCGCACTTTTTATGTACTCAATCATAGGATTCAAGGCAATTCCTCTGGTGCGGTCGATGAAACAAGGAATCTCCATCTGGGCAAACTCCGTCTCCACATAGGGAGCGTAGCCCTCCAGATCTCCCATAATCACCGCAACATCCCGGTAAGCAAGCCCTTGCTCTCTGACCAATTCCTTGATTTTTAATCCGGCCTGATGCACCTCGTCTCTTGGGGCAGTGGTTTCAAAAAGGCAGATTTCCTGCTGTTCTTCCTCATAAACCTGAAAAGGGTAGCGGAACAGATTGTTTTCCAAATGCAGCAGCGCGGGAGATTGTTCGAACCGATAGTGGGTGTTTACAAAAACATCCTTCTCTCTGGGAATTCCCCCTTCTTTGGCCAGTCTTTCCAAATCTGCCGTTGTCTTTTTACTTAGATAAAACAGCTTCTGTTCCCCGTCCCTGACATATGGATTTTCCCCTCCGCCCAGAGTCACGGTCAAAATCACCTCGCCGCAGACCTGCATCAGCTCCTGAATCAACCGGTTCTGGATGGGGGTGAAGCCGGTAAAACCGTCAAATACCACAACACTTTCGGGCAGCAGTTTTGATTTATGCAGAGAACGGCGCAGCACGTCCAAGGTTTCTTCGGTGGTAATGAAATTTCCGTGTATGTATTCCGTGAATCCCTTGTAAAGAGTCTCCAAATCTTTTAGCTTTCCCGCCAGCGCTCCGCGCTTTTCGGCATATGCAATCAGCTTTGCCACATCCTCCGTGCCGATGCCGTACTGCATAAATTCCGAGATGGCGCTCTTCACCTCATGAATGTAGCCCTGCCTGTGCAGAAAGCTTCCCAGCACGGGCAGCTCCTCTTTTAAATTTGCCGCCACCTTCTGAATCACCAGACTTTTTCCCGTGTCGTCCAGCACAGGAGTATCCTTGCTGCCCACTTCTTCCATAATACGGTGGCTCAGTCTCCCGAAGCTCAGTACGTCAATATTCATTATGCCGCCTCTGTCGCTCAGCAGTACCAGCTCCTTCTGTGTCTGCATGGTAAACTGGTCGGGCACCACAATGAAAAAATTCCGTCCGGGATTTTCCTTTGCACGCTCTGTCACTTCACTGTAAATCTGTCTGCTCTTACCGGACCCGGAAGATCCGAATATAAATTTCAGGCTCATAAATAAAATCTCCAAAGATAATCCGCGGCTTCCTCCGCATAGTCGATGCCGATCCGTTTTCCCGCATGGATTTCGGAAGGTGATACCGCTATTCCTTCCGTCACGTAGAAATCGGCGCTTTCAACCATATCAATGTCATTATCGTTCTTGGTAATATGCATGGCGATACAAAGCTTTCCGGGGCCGTCCGCAAGATGTTTGTCCAGAGAAGAAGGGTATTTCTCCATGGTATAAAGTTCGGCGTCCTTTTTCAACTGCTTTTTGTTTAATTCCTCCATGCGGAGCCGCAGCATGATTCGCTTGGAATCTTCGTCAGCGGGAATCACGCTGCGCAGCAGCACCGCCTGCGGAATGCCTTCGGTCATGGCGGCAATATTCATACAGCTGTACATGCCATAGATCAGGTAGACATACGAAGTTCCTCCCTGATGATACATGGGTTCCGTCCTTGCGGTGCGTTTACCTCCATAGGTGTGGGCACCCTTATCCGTCTCTCCCATATAGCTCTCTGCTTCCGTTATGATTCCCCTTACCGCCCCAAAAGGAGTTACATGGACTAAAGTTTTTCCCAACAGCTCTTTAGCAACCGTAATTCCGTCCCTTGTAAAAAATTCTCTTCCCAGCCGCCTTTTCTCCGACATAACGCCTCTCCCTCTGTACGCTTTTCGTTCCGCCACCGAATTTCCCTTTTGAAGTATTTTCAAGCCCGCTTTGGCGGGCGCTCAAATCAGGATTATGAATTATTTTTTCACACTACTACGAGTGTATCACAAAGCTTGTGTTTTATAAACCTTGAATTGAATTTGGTTTCGTTACACCGATTCTTTTGAGGTAATAAACATTCCTGTCTTGTGGGAAAGGTATATTTCATAATCCTTGAATTGGAATCAGAGGAATGATATACTATTGCATAACGTAAAGGTTGAATAAAAATGCGTATTCAGCTATTGATTCCATACGGCCAACTGCTTTTCGCTGTATGGGTGCGCGCCGCGGCGCACGAATGGGTACAGCTATGAAATCCTTTGAGGAATTAAAAAAGAAAAAATTATTTTTATTCGATATAGACGGCACATTGGCAGTAGGCGACACTCTGTATGAAGGAAGCGCCGATTTGCTGGCGCACATTGAAGCCATAGGAGGAAAATCTTATTTTATAACAAACAACTCTACCAAAAGCGGAACAGACTATGTAGAAAAATTCCGCAGTGCTTTCGGTCTGGAGACGACAACGGATCAATTTATCACTTCCGGATATATGACACTGCGCTTTCTCAAAGCACAATATGCAGACAAAAAGATTTTTGTACTGGGAACTGCCTCCTTTGTGGCAGAGCTTCGCAAAAACGGCTTAAATATAACGGAAACCGCCGAGGACGGTATTGACTGTGTTGTGGCGGCGTATGACAGCGAATTAACCTATGAGAAACTGAAACAAATCTCCAAGGTGCTTTTGACCACCGATGCCCCGTTTTACGGCACCAATCCCGATCTGCGCTGTCCCATTGATTTTGGGTTTATCCCTGACTGTGGCGCTATCTGTAATATGATCACCGCCACCACGGACAGAGCTCCCGTCTATCTGGGAAAGCCCAGTCGAAAAGTGGTGGAACTCTGTCTCACCTTATCGGGATTTTCCCCGGAGGAAACTTTGGTAGTAGGCGACAGACTCTATACCGATATTGCCTGTGGCATTAATGCCGGAGTAGACACCTGTGTCTTGTTTACCGGCGAGGCAAAGCCGGAAGATATGGAAAATACGGCGTATCCGGCCTCCTACCGGTTTCAAAATGTAAAAGAGCTTCTGGTACATTGTACCGAAGCTTTATAAGATTGCTGTTATGATTCTGTGCTGCAGATTATAAATGCAAAACTATAATTGATTCCCTGTGCACTAATTCTCTATGCATTGATTCCCTATGCATTGATTCCCTAAATCACCGATTCAGCCCCGGTAAAGTACCGGGGCTGAATCGCTATTCTGCATCCGTATCACTTATCTCAAATTTTATGAATTTGCGTTTTCCTATTTTCAAAACATCTCCTGATTTTATGATATCGTCCACGTTCTCAACTCTGATTCCGTTTTTTCTGACGCCTCCCTGTGCCACCAGCCTGCGAATCTCGCTTCCGCTGGATGCACAGCCCGCCGCTGCCAACGCTTGAATATACTCGGATAATTTTCCCTGACTATGATGCATGGGCAAAATGTCCACCTGATCTGGAGTCTCCTTTTTCGAAAATGCCTGAATAAAGAATTCCTTCGCCTCCTGCGTTTCTTCAATACTATGATATAAAGAAGTAACCGTTTCCGCCAGCCGCAATTTCACGTCTCTGGGATTACAGCCATTCTGTAATTCCTCTTTTATCCCGTCCAGATCCTCGGGAAGGATATCCGTGACCAGTTCAAAGTATTTGATAATCATATTGTCCCGTATCTGCATAGTCTTCTGAAACATTGTTCTGGCATCTTCATATATACCGATGTAATTGCCTAAGCTTTTACTCATCTTCTCCACACCGTCTATTCCTTCTAAAATAGGCATGAACAGCGCCGCCTGAGGTTCCTGCCCCATATCTTTCTGAAGGCTTCTGCCCATGAGTATGTTAAAAGTCTGATCCGTGCCGCCCAGCTCCATATCCGCCTGTATTTCCACAGAATCATATGCCTGCATCAGGGGATAAAAAAATTCATGCAGGCCGATAGGAATATTGCTGCGGAATCTGGTCTGAAAATCATCCCTCTCCAGCATTCTTGCCACAGTGATGGTGGAAGCAAGCTGCAGTACCTGATCTAACTGCATCAGCTCCAGCCATTCGCCGTTATAACGCACTACCGTTTTCTCCCTGTCCAAGATGTGGAATACCTGTTCTTGGTATGTCTTAGCATTGTGAATTACCTCCACATCCGTCAAAGCTTTCCTTCCCTTGCTCTTACCGGTTGGATCACCGATCTTTCCGGTAAAATCACCTACAATAATGATAACTGTATGCCCCATATCCTGAAGCTGCTTAAGTTTACGCAATGCCACTGCATGGCCTAGATGCAGATCCGGAGCGCTGGGGTCCATGCCAAACTTAATCTTTAACGGGATTCCTGTCAGCAGGCTTCTCTCCAGCTTTCTCTCCAGATCCTCCATACCGATTAAATCCACTGCCCCTTGCGTAATAATCCGGATCTGATGCTGTACTTCGGCCTTTATACGCTGTTGTTCCGCCGCAGACGGCAGTGAAGTTGTGTTTTGTGTGCTTTGTGTTTCTTGTGTGTTTTGTGTTTCTTGTGTTGTAGTGTTTTTTTCTTCCATTGATTTGCCTCCGTTTTGGGTGTTGATTTTGGGTATGACAGATTTTTGTAAGCAAGCTCCCGACATCTGTTTATTGATTTCTGACCGCGCTTCTCATTGCACACACAAAAAAGCTCTCGTCCTTTCATAGGACGAGAGCTGAAATGCTTCGTGATACCACCTAATGTTTATGGTCAGACTCACGTCTGGCCACCTCTTCGAGTACTTCCCTCTGGGGTTTATACTCTAGCATGTTAACGGGTGCAGGAACCGTCACAGCCTACTAACCATATTGTAAGATAATACATAAATCTTATCGACCGGTATTCGGTGTGAAGCTCAAAGATGTATTCACACACTGCTTCCCATGCGCCTCTCATCAGCCGGCAGCTTTCTGTATGTTTCACATTGTGTTACTTCTTCTTATCGTTGCTTTTAAAATCAATCACTTGAATATTAAATTGTAGGTTTAGTATAGCAAAACTTCCCCGATTTGTAAAGAGGAAATTTTGATCCTTGATGAACGGAACCTTGATTAACTCCATAGACTTCTGATTACTGCTCATTCCGTAACCAGTAACGCATACACAGAAACCGCAAAACAGCGGTTTCACACACGGCAGTCCAAGCGATTATTTTAATCGCTTGGGTTGGATCACACAAAAGCGCACCATTCCCTGTAACTGCCCTACTTTAAAATATCCCTGTATACCCTCAGCACATTTTGATAGAAAATCCGGTCCAGCTCCCCTTCCGTAAAGCCTCCCTTGTGCATTCCCTCCCAGAGAGCTTCCATGCCTTGGGCGCCGGGGATATCCAAGGGAGTGCCGATACCGTCAAAATCACTGCCCAGACCTAATATCTCGATACCGCCCGTATTAGCAATATATTTTGCATGGCGCACCAGCGCTTCAATGGCACCCGGCTTCTCAGCGCCTACAGGTTTTTCCTCCAGAAAATCGGCACAAAAATTCAGTCCCATGACACCGCCCCGTCCGGCCAGTTTCCGGATCATGTCATCCGTCATATTTCTAACACAAGGACATACGCTTCTGGCATTGGAATGACTTGCCACAAAGGGTTTATCCGTTACGGCCAGCACATCATAAAAACCGGCATCCGACAGATGGGACACATCCGGAATGATGCCCAGACGCTCCATCTCTGCCACCAGTTCTTTTCCTCTGTCCGTCAATCCACGGGTTTCGTCAGCAGTATGGTTAAAGGCTTCGAAAGCTGCCTGTGCTTCTTCCCTCTTCCGCTCATATTCCGCCGTTTCCGGTGCGCATTTTTCCCATGCGGCTTTAGCTTTTGAAGCTCTGTCTCCAAGCTCCATATTAAAATTGGGGAATCCTATTTCGTTAGGAAAATTCCATGTAAGCGTTATCATACGGACTCCCATGTCATAGAGCTTTCGCAGCTTTCCCATATCCCCCTGACAGACGGCTCCCTCTTCCACAGTCAGCATGGCAGACAGCTTTCCGGCCGTCTCATTGGCCGCAATGTCCTCGTAGCGAAGCACAGGAGCCAGTATATCGCTGTTACGTTCCAGTTCCGTTTGATAATATTGATACAGCCGACAGACTCTCTCCCAAGGGTCGCCGTCGCAGCCCAGCTCCACAAACATTGCAAAATTCTGAAGCAGATAAGAGCTGTTTTTCATACGCGTCAAATCAATGTGACGATGATTCTGCCGAAGTCCCTCAGGCTTTCCCTGTTCCTCCAAAGTAAGCAATTTATAGATTGTATCACAGTGCATGTCGATTATTTTCATAGCCCTATTCGTTCCTTATTTTACTCCCTTTTCAGTAAAAGTGTTTCTACTGATTAAAATTTGAAAAATAATGCATATATTTACATATGATTACTGAATTTACACCCACCTGACAATTCTTTACACCGGAATTTATATCATAGAAATCAAATCATCATCAAAGTATCGTTTACTTTTCTTTTTCCCATTGACGCTAATGGTGTAAAAACAGCAATTACGCTTGAAATGCCAGCGAATCCCTATAATCACGCCTGTCATATCGGGATGGTTGCAAGGCGAGACCTGTTCCCCATAAACAAACCGGGGAGGTGCCGGCAGCTCCCGGATTTCTTTTATGTCCAGCTCATAATTCTCTTTAGGCAATATAACTAAGGCTTTACTATTGTCTATCTTGTATTGAACAACTGCCTGAAACAATCCGTCTTCCAGAGCTTTGCCGTCGAGACATATACCCCACATAAAAGAAGCCTCCTTTTGCGCACTATTCCGATTTATATTCTCGATTACAAAATATTTGCCTGCTACTTACAATATATATTTACACACTTCCAGATATGCCGACACAGCCGGCACAAACAATCAACGAATTGGTGCAAGCCTGTAAGAATCGCGCAAGCGATTCTTCTAACTGCTTTAGCAGTTTGGGAAGAAGCTTTGCTCCGCAGAGCGTGAAATCACTTAGCAAGGTCCTCTCAAGCTTAGTGATTTCCTTCACACTTTCAAACATGCCGACGCAGTCGGCACAAACAATTTATGAACTGGTGCAAGGCCGGAAGAACGCTGTTCTTGCGTTCTTCCCGGAATGACTTAGATTTTCTTAGGCTGGGTACAAAGAGGGAGTGTTTACACACCCTCTTTCCAGCCTTAGAAAATCTTCATTCCGTTCACACTTCTACCGCAAAATTGCATGTTGCTTCAAAAAGCCCTTCCATAAATCAATATATTGCGCCTTCAAGTGAACTCCGTCAAAGGTATAAATCGGATTCATCCCGCCTGTCTCGTCGCAGATTGCCGGATTCACATCCAAATAAAATACCCGCTCATTATCCGCAAGCTGTGAGATTGCTTCGTTTCTCGCCTCTATTCCCTCGTTATTGATATAATCGCCCTGTTGAGAACGCTCCGAAGTCACCTTTATAATGCCCTGAATATAGATAATGGCATCGGGCTGCAGCTCCAACAGATGATCCACCGCTTCCTTATACGCCGCGGCAAAGGTTTCCACTGTTCCCGTGCCCATCTCGTTAATACCCACCATAAGATAAATCTTGGCATAGGAGTGCTCCGAGAGAGCCTGCTCAACGGTTATTTTTTTCTTCTGCCCTGCTACCGTAACGATCTCGGAATCAAACAATTTATAAATAGTAAGCCCTTTGGCCGCATAGAAAGCCGCCGTTTCCTCCAGCCCGCCATACTCAAACATACCCACTGTGCGGGAATCTCCGATAAATACGGCATCCCCAAAGTAATCGTCTTCCACGGATTGATAGTCCAAGACATTTTGTGCCTCCCACCCCATCGCGCCATCCGTCTCCGGACCGTCTCCTGCTTCCCAGCCCCCCGGCATTCCCGGTTCCGGGCTGTCATGTCCTCCGGTTCCCCGGTTATCCGGCGGTTCCGAACTATGAGAAGCTCCGGCTCCCGCAGCATCCGGTATCCCTGACTCGGGAGCGTTAATCTCCCCCGTTTGCGAAGATTCCGGCGTTCCGGATTCCGCGGCATCCGGCATGGGATCCTGCACTCCCGTATCCGGCGCCTCCGCTCCCACCTGCTGCAGACGGTCACCGGAGGACACAAACATACCGTCCGCGCCGGAAACGGCTCCCTCCGTTCCCGATACGGTATTCCATAACGGATTTCCGCTGGCCTGAACATAACCTGCCTGCCGAAAATCCTGTTTGATACTTTCATACCAGCTTTTTACCTGCTCTATAGGTTTCGCATACACCTGCCAGCCGTCAACCTCCGACAAATATATGATGCCGGCCGCGACCCAAAAAATCATAAACTTCCATTTTTTCCACCATTTCACGGTTATCACCCAATCCTTATCCACAAAAACCGCTGCCGTTTACATGCAATCCTTCCGCTGCCCTGAGACCACATTGATAATACGGCCGGACAGTGAACCGATCTGTCTCTTTCCGATTCCATACGTTAAAAGTTGAGGTACATAAAAGGATTCTGTCCTTCTACCTGTAATCTCCACACGCATAACCAGAATAACGCAATCAGCAAGAGCATCCCCGGCAGTCTGTCTTTCCATTTGTCAAAGAGCTTCTCCAATGCCGGCGTACAGGCAAAGCCTCCTGCCAAAAGCAATACGCCGTAATTCATCACCGCATTTTTCCAATCGTCAGCGTTGACATAAATGCCTTCCGTCATGCCTGACATCCTGCCCAGATATATACCCAGCTGAGACAAATCCGTAATGGCAAAGCACATCCAGCTTATGGGAATCACCAGCCATAGGTAGAGATGGGGCAGCGCCCTCAGAACTCCCCGTGAGACAAACTTTCCCATCCCCAGACGGGTCAGCTGTCTCTCCATGACAATCAACGCCCAGAGCATGATTCCCCATATCAGGAAATTCACAGTACTTCCATGCCAAAGAGCCGTCAACAGCCATACGCACAGCAGATTGCCCAAAGTGCGCCACTCGCCCTTTCTGTTCCCCCCCAAAGGGATATAGACATAGCGGCTGAACCACCTTCCCAGCGTAATATGCCACCTGCGGTAAAAAATTCTGACAGAGCTTGCCATATAGGGATTCAAGAAATTCGACGGCAGAGAAAAACCTAACATCTGCCCCAGACCGACAGCCATAAGAGAATATCCGTAAAAGTCAAAATATAATTTCATAGAATAGGCTATGGCGGCTATCCATGCAAGGGGCGTGGAAATACTCTCAAATCCTGTGACCTGAACCTCTCTCCACAGCAGTCCCAGCCGATCCGCCAATAAAACCTTAAAAACCAGACCCATGGTAAAAACCTTTAATCCGGCCTGTATGCTATTTGCAGAAAATTCTCTTTCGTGTAATGCCTCCCGAACCTCCCCATAGCTTGCTATAGGACCGGAAAGCAGCTGGGGAAACATGGTAACATAAGTCGCCAGCCGCAGAAAGGAGGTCTCTTTCGTCTCTTCGCCTCTATATACATCAAACAGATAAGAGAGAATACGGAAGGTATAAAAACTGATACCCATAGGCAGCCCGCCGGCGCCGATTCCACTCTTAAATACTGCAAGTACTCCGATATTCCCCGCTACGGACAATGCCAGCAGGATTTTTCTATTGCGTTCTAAACCTTTTTTCTTTTGTTTCTTTTTCTTACCCTTTTTTAGCTTCGCTCCTCTTGCCAAATGCAATCCCAGAAAATAATTTATCAATGTGGAAACCATCAAAAGCCACAAATATTCCGGCTCCCCAAAAGCATAGAATACTAAGCTGCCTGAAAGAAGAATCGCATTTTTCATATACTTGGGAGTGACGGCATACAGAAGCAGAAAAAGCGGCAGAAAACAGAGTAAGAATTCTATACTGCTAAATATCAAGAATAATCACATCTTTCATCGCTTCTATATATCTATAGTACCGTTTTATCCGTCCCAATACAACAAAAACTTTCTTAATTTTACCTAACATTTTTTTACAAAATTATTGCAATTCAATTTTGTTATGTTAAGATAAAAAGGAGCTCTCCGCACTTTAGTAATATCAGCTCTGCAAACTCGTTATTTCCTATTGCTGCCCTGACAGGACTTTCAGCGGAGCTTCCCAATCTCAGGCAAAACCGCCGCTGCATTGCAATAACGCCGAGAGCATACGAATTAGTTTCCGACATGGAGGATTAAGGATCATGAACAGCAGGTTTTTTGAGTTAAAAAAAGAAAAACAGGACAGAATGATAAACGCAGCTTTGAAAGTTTTCGGCATGAACGGATACCGGCACGCCGGCACCGATGAAATTGTGAGGGAAGCTGCCGTCAGCAAGGGACTGCTGTTTCACTATTTTGAAAACAAAATAGGGGCATACACCTTCAGCTACGATTACAGTGTCCGCTATCTAAGCATGGAGCTGAAATCCAATGTAGACCCCGATGAAAAAGATATGTTTAAAATTATAAAACAGCGCGAACTGGCTCATATGGTTGCCATGCGCGGTTATCCGTATATGCGGCAGTTTATCGTCCGCTCCCTCTACGAAGATGTGAGCGAAGCGCTGCTTGCCATCGAGACAAAGCGGGATGCCATCATGAGCGTCTATGAATCCATCGACCAACAGATGGATTTCTCACTGCTTCCGCCGGAAACGGACGGCGAAAAGCTCCGGAATATGCTGGCTATCACCATCAACGGACTGCTCAAAGAGCGCCTTCGGGACGGAACGTTTCAACCGGAAATGCACTTTGCCGACATTTGCGCTTATCTGGAAATGGTAAGGAAGCTGGCCTACCGTTAGCCGCCGTTACCGGGCAGCGGTTCCGCTGTCTGAATCTCCGAAATCCGGAGTACAAGTCGGATCCTATGCTATTTGTTCATTTTGTAGGCGGGATCCGCGGGATAACCGCCTTTTAATTTCTGCATACCGCGCTGGATGGCATCTTTTGAATTTTTCCAATCCGCATCCTTATTGCGGTAGTCAAACTTTTCCACCATCCACGCCACGTCTTCCGCCAAACGTTTCATATTACTTTCCATCAAAGGTGTCAGAATCTCATAAAAGCTCTCCCGCTCTTTGTCGGCCAGTTTACAATCCGCCGCCTCACAGAGATCGCCGGTATGAGATAAGCAGAAGCCTTTGCTGTTCTTTATTTTTTCCCGAAAATCAGCGTCCTGCTTCCAAAGATAGAAAAAAGTGTCCAGATATCTGGCATAAGTGTCCTTATATTGATTGCAGATATAGCAGGAGGCCTCCTTCTCCCTCACCCACATGCCAACGGCATTTCCGCTCTCCGCGGCCTTCCGGAATTTATTCTTAAAAACGCTTTTTCCGGGCTTCACAGAAGCAAACGCTTTCTGCATCTCTCCGATCATCTTCATATAATGAGTTTTTAAAATCCATGCATTGCCCAGAGTATTTCCGTAATCGAACATTTTCTGGAAATGGGCACGGCAGAATCCCGCCTTATCCGTCATTTCCCTGATGTCCGCTTCCATATAAGAAGAGCCGCTGCCCAATACAAAATCCAGCAGATCCTGCTCTATGCTTCTCTCAATAAAGCAAAAGGGACATTCATCCCCCGCATTCACCGCATCGTTCAAGGGAATTGTGTATAATTGTTCTTTCATATCATAACCTCCTGTTCCAGCTTGGTTTCGAAACCGTTTTCTTTGCCATCAGCATATCCCCACCGGATGATTTAGGTATCCGGCAATAATTTTTTGCATAAATCTCATAAAAATTACATATTCTCATTATACCATGAGCGCAGAAAAGGAAGCGTCTGCGAAGCAGACATTTACTTTTCAAGCCATGGCCCGGTATAATGCATCACGAAGTGATGGCAAGACAGCGTAAGCTGGCTTGGATTCTGCGTCAGCAGAATCATTATACCATGAGCGCAGAAAATCAAGCGGCCTGAAAGGACATTTGATTTTCAAGCCATGGCTCGGTATAATGGCATCACGAAGTGATGGCAAGACAGCGTAAGCTGGCTTGGATTCTGCGCCAGCAGAATCATTATAC
>CAJUTJ010000124.1 GCA_910589655.1 uncultured Acetatifactor sp.
GTCGCGCAGCGCTTAATAAGCTGAAACCACGAAGGGGCACGAGAGCATGTTTCATGAGATTTTAATCGAATGAAAGATGTCTCTCCGTAAGTGTGCCCCGAAGTGGAATCAGCCTTTAGAGCCGTCGCGCAGCGACTTAATTAGGTTAAATGCTATGGTCAGGCACTATGGACGAATTCGGCACATAAACTATTGTTAAGAGAGATCTACGGAGGCTATGTTTGAAAACATTTCAAAAACCGTTGACCTCAGAGGAAGAAGCCGAATATATCCGACGGCTGAGAGAGGGGACAGGGGAGGAGTCCCGCATAGCTAAGGAAATCCTGATAGAGCGCAATTTACGTTTGGTGGCACACATTGCAAAAAAGTATCAGAATGTGGACGAGGACATGGAGGATTTGATTTCCATCGGCTGTATCGGCCTGATTAAGGCGGTGGATACCTTCGATGCCGGAAAAGGACGGCTTGCAACATACGCCTGTCGCTGCATCGACAATGAACTGCTGATGCTGCTGAGGGGGAAAAAGAAGGTATCCAGAGAGGTATCGCTGTTTGAACCTATCGGGCAGGATAAAGAAGGAAACGAGATTCATTTGGTGGATGTCATAGAACAGCAGCAGCCTGATATTGTAGACAGAATGGAAATCGCCAACAATATCAGAACGCTGCTAAGACTGATTAACGAATGCCTTACCGAGAGGGAGAAAGAAATACTGATTCTCCGGTACGGGCTGGGGGGGATGCCGGAGGCCACCCAGAGCGAGATCGGAGTAAAGCTTGGAATTTCGAGAAGCTATGTGAGCAGGATCGAGAAGAAGGCTTTGGGGAAGTTAAGGGAGAAGTTCGAAGAGAAGTAAAAAGTAAGGGGTAATAGGGGCAGCTAACCGCAAAACAGCGGTTTCGCGCAGGTTGTCCAAGCGATTATTCTAATTGCTTTGGTTTGATCACGCAAAAAACGCGTGAAAACGCCCCGCGGTGGCGTGGGTTTGGACAGTAACCTTATAGACAGCAGTCCCTGTGTTACTCCTTTTTTGTTGTAAAGGGTTATGGAATCCGGTATAATAATAGTGGTATCAGCAAGACGGATATCAAATTGTGTAAAAAGCAGATTAAGAGTCACTGTTCACTCGCTGTCGCCACGAGGTGAAACCCGAGACAGACATGCGCGAAATCGCTGCCTTGCGATTTCTGTGCATAGGTTGCTGTGAACGGAGTGAACAGTAACGACTAAGAGGTCTATATGGGGAGATTTTCCGGTAATTATATTGACAGTTATGAAAAAAAAATACCTGTCCGACAGATATTTCAAATGTATCAGGAAAAAAAGATTGTGTTTCCGGCGGTTCCTTCGATGAAAAGGGTGACGAAGATAGAACGTATTTCCGAAATGGTGGAAATCATTTTATTGGGATTGGCTCTGCCGACTGTCTATGTATCGGAGAGGCAGAACGGGAGTCTGCTGGTTTTGGAGACAGATGACAGGTTGCGGTGTCTCATTGAGTTTCTGGAAGGATATTATCCGGTCAGGGGGCTTGAATTCTATCCGGAATTGGACGAGCGTGGAATAGAACAGTTGGAACAGGAGTTTCCCAGTATGACATCCTGGTTATACGATTATAGTTTTTCCTTTCAGATTATTGAATATACGACACCACGTTATATGCATATGCAGATGGGAAACTATATCGAGAGATGGAATTTTACCAGAGAGCAAGGGATCAGGAACGAATTATATGGAGAAGATTTGGAACGGCGTTTGGCCAAGTTGGAGCAAACGCTTTGGGGATTATCACCATTTTTAAGCAAAGTTTCCCTGAATCGCCAATATATGGTACTGCGGATTCTGATGTGCCGTTTTGTGCAAATGGAAGAAATACAGGAAGAATGGGGAGAAATCTTAAATTTTCAACAGTTGTTGGATCGGACAGCAATACTTGTGCTGCAAAAGGACAGCCGGTGGATAAGTGAAACAGCTGATGCGTTCGGAGAAGTAACCGGAGAGCTTTTAAGCTGGGAGCGGAGGGTGCACTATGGTTTGGAGAGAGAGAAGGGGAAGGAACGACAGGCCAAGGTACTCAGCTATTTATATAATGTAGTATGGATGTGCCGGAAAAAAGAATGTGGGGCACAGTGGGGATTGGAGAAGATTGCCTGGGATAGGAGGCTTTGGAAACAGATTGGAAGCGATAAAGTGAATATAACTAATATCAGGACACATTTTGATATCATAGAAGAGAGGTTGCGATAAATGCTGAACTGTATTCGGATACAGGGTTTCAAGTGCTTTCAGGAAGCGGAAATAAGATTTTCTAATTTTACATTGCTGGCAGGAAAGAATTCCACCGGCAAATCCACGGTAATTCAGGCCATTCTGGCGTTGTACCAGAACAGCGCCAGTTCGCTGGCAGGAAAATATATGAATATTGGATCCGTCAACGAGGTAAAAAACTGGATTGCAGGAAGCAAAAAAATATCTTTGGAGGCGCTGTATGAGTATTTGGGAAGGGATTGCTCATACAGCAAAATTTTTGAAGATGAGTATGAGAAAAGAGTCGGAACGGAATTTCCGGATGAAATAAAAGTTCGTTATCTGACGGCGGACAGAATCGGCGTGGAGGATACTTACCCAAAATCTCTGGAGGGGAAGGATAAAATCGGAGTTCGGTGTGAATATGCTTTTTTCTATCTGGCAGGACATAAGGACGAGGAGATAAGGGAGAAGGGGTTCATGTATGACAGTACAACAAAGACGACTCTGGGTGGACAGGTGGACTATTGGCTGGAGCGGATTTTAGGCTACCGGGTGACTGCGGAGGAGATTCCGGGGACGGAACTGATTCGGGTGTCCTATAGAAATCGGGAATTGGGAAGGGACATCAGGCCTAAAAACGTTGGGACTGGCGTCAGCTATATTGCGGAGATTATTATTGCCGCGCTTTCCTGTGGAAAGGGTGATATCCTGATCATTGAGAATCCGGAGATTCATTTGCATCCATCCGGCCAGTGTGAGTTGATGGAGTTTTTGATATTTTTGGCCAGAAAGGGGCTGCAGGTGGTGATGGAGACCCATAGCGATCATATTTTTAACGGGTTGCGGCGGTGCATCAGCAGTGACCGGATAAATAATGACAAAGTGCGGATTTATTTCTTCCGACAAAATGAGGAGAAGCTAAGCATGCCGATAGAGATTTTACTGGATGAAGACGGGCATATACAGAATCAGCAGGATGGGCTGTTTGACCAGATCGAGAAAGATTTGGATGTAATTTTGGGGTGGTGAGGATTGGATTTTATTTTGAATGAAAGATCGCTGTATGGGCAGTTTCGAAGTGTAGATGAATTTCTGAAAAGTCTGGAGGCTAACCTGCAGTGCTTCAAGCTGGTGAGAAGTCAGAAAGAGGGAGAAATCAGAAAGATTGCGGATTTTTATAAATGTAAAATCACAGAGGAATTGGATCTGGGAGCTTTAAGGCAGTATCCCAGATCAGACGAATTAAGCCGCTTCAGAATCGCTCTGGATAAGGAGATGAGGACAGAACCCTACTGGGACTTGGAGCCGATGCATGATTGTGGAATTTCCTACTGGATGGGGGAGGAAGACATGGCGGCTACTGCAGTGGCAGAGGCAGCTGTGCGGCAGGAACCTCTGTTATCTTTTGATTCGGCTGTCTATTCAGACAGCAGGCTTTGTATAAAGTGTGGTGGGGATGAATATACCGTTATTTCCGTATATCGTCCGGCATGTCTGGCAGAATGCTTTGGCGAACAGATGGGTCTGGAACGGGATGATTGTCTGAAAGCGCGTTATGCGGGGACACGTCTGGATTGTACGCTTTTGGAAAAACAATATGGAGCAGAGTATTTGGAGAAAGCAGAGTATATTTTGCTTCTGGGAACTCTGGACAAGTTTGTGAGACATGAATCCTGGGAGAGCATTGGTCTGGACGATGGATTGGAATATAAAAAGTATACACCATCCTCGGACGAGGAAGACTGGTTCCGCAATTCGGTTTATAGCAATCAGACTATTATGAAATTTCGGTTCAGCAGAAGAATGAGATGTTTCGGATATCGAAAAGGAAATCGCTTTCGGTTATTGCGGATTGAACGGGATCATAAAAAGAGCAATAAAGGATAAGCTGGCTTGACAGCGGGAGAAAGCTCTCCATGGAGCCGTGGCCGAAACGGATAATGCTGTAATCCTGACAGCAGGATGGACACTTGGCACCTATTTGAAAGCGGATCGTTGGAACGAGGGCTTGTGGTAAGACATGCTTTATAGAATATTTAATGTGCTTTTTCTCGGACAAGTATGATGTATATTACTTTAAACAGCTTTACGATGATTTGGAGCAGGAACTGCATGTAACTGAAAAAAGGCCGGAGAAGAAAGTACTTTTTATTGAAGACTATAACTTGTATATTAAAGTGTTGGCGAGCATAAGATACTACTGCAACAGCGACTGGAGCATTGTGGTCAGCTGTAGGATATATTGAAGTATATGGTGGGCAATTTGCCGAAAAAGAATACAATAATACGGTTAAAATGTTGGAAAATATGAGCGTAACAATAAGAAAAACAGCGTATACAAAACATCATTTGAAAGAATGGGAACAGGCAATCAAATATCTGGAAGAGGCAAAGGAACTACTACTCAAGACAGTAATAAAAGGATAGAGGATTAGTGATTGATATCTTTCCGTAATTTTGATCGATATGGAGGATAATTGCCATGGCGCGAACCGTAGGAATAGGGATTCAGTGTTTTGAGAAGCTGATAACAGAAAACAGCTTTTATATTGATAAAACAGATTTTATCAGGCAGTGGTGGGAAAACAGAGACGATGTGACGTTGATTACCCGTCCCCGCAGATTTGGCAAGACCTTGAATATGAACATGCTGGAGAGATTTTTATCTGTACAATATGCGGGACAGGGAGAGGTATTTGAGGGATTATCCATATGGAAGAGTGAGAAATACCGTAAACTTCAAGGAAGTATGCCTGTAATCTTTTTAAGCTTTGCAGATGTAAAGGCAAACACTTTTGCCTTGGCAAGAGAAAAGATTTGTATGCTTATTGAAGAAGTGTATCGTAGGTATGATTTCCTGCTGACAGGAGGGAGTCTAAAGGAAGGGGAAACAGAACGTTTCCACAAGGTTTTGGTAGAAATGACGGATTCTGAGGCGGCATATTCTCTCAAAAATCTGTCAGGTTATTTATCAGGTTATTATGGGAAAAAAGTTGTTATTTTGCTGGACGAATACGACACGCCGCTTCAGGAAGCCTGGGTGTACGGCTATTGGTATGAAATGGTGGAATTTATGAGAGGTTTGTTCAATTCTACATTCAAGACAAATCCCTATCTGGAGAGAGCGGTCATGACAGGAATCACCAGAGTAAGTAAGGAATCGATTTTCTCTGACTTGAATCATTTGACAGTTGTGACATCCACATCTGAAATGTATGCGGATTGTTTTGGCTTTACGGAGGAAGAGGTGTTTTCTGCACTTGATGAGTATGGGATGCAGGATAGGCGTACCGATGTCAAAAGATGGTATGACGGCTTTATCTTTGGAAAATGCAAGGATATATATAACCCCTGGTCCATCATTAATTATCTGAAAATAGGACGGCTTTCCACCTACTGGGCTAACACCAGCAGCAATGGACTGGTAGATAAGCTGATTCGAGAAGGAAGTGCGGAGATAAAAATCTCCATGGAGAATCTGCTGAAAGGCAAGCATCTGTATAAGGAAATTGACGAGCAGATTATTTTTAATCAATTGGATGTAGATGAAAACGCAATTTGGAGCCTGTTTCTTGCCAGTGGGTACTTGAAAGCGGAGAGTTACACATTAAACGAGGAGACAGGAGGAGATTTGTATGAACTTGCTTTGACAAATAAAGAAGTGCAAGTCATGTTCCAAAAGATGATTAGAAAATGGTTCTCCGGTACAGGGACGGTCTACAATGGGTTTATCAAGGCATTGCTGCAGGATGACGTAAAGTCCATGAACGCCTATATGAACCGTGTAGCTCTGGCCACGATCAGCTATTTCGACGGCGGGAGAAATCCCTCCATGGAGACGCAGCCGGAGAGGTTCTACCACGGCTTTGTGCTGGGGCTGGCCATGGAGTTGGCAGACCGCTATATTATTACATCCAACCGGGAAAGCGGTTTCGGAAGGTATGATGTGGTGATGGAGCCGAAGAACGGAACGGACAATGCGGTCATAATGGAATTCAAGGTGAGGGATTCGAGCGAGGAAAAATCTTTGGAGGATACTGCCGATGATGCGTTGAAACAGATTGAGGAACTGCAATATCAAGCAGACTTGGAGAACCGGGGAATCTCTGGCGACCGCATTCGGAAATATGGTTTTGCCTTTGAAGGGAAAGAAGTCTTAATAAAAAGTTGAAGATTTTTTAGCCCTAACTTGACAGGAGAGTATGTGAGCAGGATCGAGAAGAAGGCTTTGAATAAACTGCGGGGGAAGTTTGAGTAAGGGTAGGCCGAAAAGAAAGTTTGTTGAAAAAGGGGATGGAGTCGATTTTGCTGCGGAAAGCGGAATAGGAACTATTGCCTTTTCTGTTTTATAAATTTTTGCGTGCCAAACCCGGGATAGACATGCGGGCACCAAAACGCATTCTTTTCGCGTTTTGTGTGCATTCTCGTAACGGTTCAGTGTCCTGTCTGAACTGTTACGAACTGCTGCACAAAAGATGGGCACTTTGGCCTTTGTTATTGTAAATGGATAGAAAATTGATTATAATAATTTTGTTAATGCCGATGTTGCATAGGAGGCTGCTTTTATGGGAAGATTGATAAAAACTGGAAGTCATCTTGTTGAGAATGATGATGAATTAGATATAAAAGGACCCGAAGAAGGGAAAATTTATCCCATGAGCGGTATCAAAGTTGATAAGGGATTCTATTCATTGTTTGAATTGAAACGCCGATATGATGCCAGTCCGAAGAGAATTATATTAGACAGTGATTTTCAACGGGAAGACATATGGCGGAGAGAAAACAAAGCAGAACTGGTAGAAAGCGTATTGATGGGGCTTCCGCTGCCTGTTTTTTATTTTAATCAAGATAAATATGGGAATTTAATTGTTGTAGACGGACGGCAGCGCTTAACAGCAATGTTCTCTTATATGGATGATAATTATAAATTAAACAACCTGAAAATACTTTCCGTACTTAACGGCAGGAGGTTTTCCGAGTTGTCTCCGGTACAAAGGACTCAGATAGAAGATTTTCAAATTCAGGCACATGTAATTATGCCGCCAACTCCGGATCGGATTAAGTTTGATATTTTCGATAGAGTAAATCGAGGCGGAATGCGGCTCAATAGACAGGAGATGAGAAATGCGTTATATCAGGGAGAGGCAACACGTCTAATAAAGCGTCTGGCTGAAAGCGAAGAATTTTCAAATGCGACAGGGAAAGCGTTTATACATGAGAATAGGATGAAGGACAAATATATATTGACCAGATTTATTACATTTTACCTTCATCAGAGGAAGAAGCTGCAAGATGAAAAAGGGACTGTGTACGTATATAAGGACGATATTGATGAATTTTTGGGAATTGGGATGGATACGCTGAATTATATGGATAAGCCGGAAATTTCTAAAATTGAAGCGATGGTGTTGGAGTGTCTTAAGAGATCCTATTATTATCTGGGAGAAGATGGATTTCGATTAAGCGGCGGTGAGAGGCGGTCTCCGATAAACATGAATGTTTTTGAAACGGTGATGAATGCGATGCTGTATTTGCCTGCAGAAAAAGAGTGCTCTAAGGTGGAGGTGAGTGATGCTGTTCATAAGTTGATAGATACCAACGAATTTCGGGAGAATATTGGAAATCACCGAGACAGTGCACAGCGGCTTAAGTGGAGGCTGGAGCAGGCAGAAAGCATAGGGAGGTCATTTAAAGTATGCTGATACAAAAATTGCAGATTGAGAACTTAAAAAGCATCAAAAATATGGAGATGGAATGCTCACGGCTCAATCTTTTGATCGGGACAAATTCATCAGGAAAATCATCCGTACTTCAGGGGCTTTTGTTAGTTGCCCAAAATATGGAGCAGGATTGTGGATTAAACGGCAGGCTTGTATCTTTGGGGACTTATGCCGAGAGTCGTTGTATATATGAGGAAAAGAAAGGAATAAAAATTTCAGTTTGGAATGGGGAAAAATGGATTCGTATAATGCTCGGCCCGGAAGAAGACGGAACCCTTTTGATACAAAGGGAAATGGGGTCGGAAGAATCAATTAAGTTTTTTTTCGAGGGGTTCCGTCTAAAAGAAAGAAATTTTCAATATTTGTCATGCCATAGAGTAGGGCCGCAGAATATATATGCAAAGAATATGACGATGGAAGATGCAATAGGGACAGAAGGGCAATATGCTATTGCTTATCTGAATCAACATCATCCGGATGTAATTGAACCGGAATTTTGCAAGGGAAATGTGGATTATACGCTTTTGGGACAAGTGAATTGGTGGTTGTCCTATATTGCCGGTGCAGAGATAAGCACGGAAGAGATTTTGGGGGCAGACTTAATAAAGGCGAATTACAGAATGTATGAGGCGGTTCGAATCAGGCCGACGAACATAGGATCAGGTATCAGCTATCTGATCAGCGTTTTAATTGTATGCCTTTCCTCTCCAAGAGAATCGGTAATTATTTTGGAAAACCCGGAGATTCATCTGCATCCGGCGGCACAGGCCAAGCTTTGCGAATTTCTATATTTTGTATCACAAAATCATCGCCAGCTTTTCATTGAATCCCACAGTGACCATGTTTTTAATGGGTTTCGGGCAGGTATTGCATCTGCGGAGATGGATAACGAAGAGATTAGTATCCAGTTTATCAGTTTGAATGAGGAACATTTGTCACAGACAATGAGGGTGAAAATCGGAAGAATGGGAAGAGTTGAGAATCAGCAAAAGGATTTATTTGATCAGTTTGATATTGATTTAAATAAAATGATTGGATTGTCAGGGAGAAAAGAGTGAATGGAATGAAGATCTTCTAAAGTTGGAAAGAGGTGTGTTTACACACCCTCTTTGTATCTAACCTAAGAAAATCTAAGTTATTCTGGGAGGAACGCAAGAACAGCGTTCTTCCAGTCTTGCACCAGTTCATAAATTGTTTGTGCCGACTATGTCGGCATGTCTGGAAGAGTGAAGGAAATCACTAAGTTTGAAAGGACTTCACTAAGTGATTCCACGCTTTGCGGAGCAGAGCTTCTTCCCGGTTTTGCGGCAATTCATTGATTGTTGGTGCCGATTGCGTCGGCATGACGGGAAGGTAAAATAAAAATGCATATTCAACTATTGATTTGAGTGCATGCAAGAGGGTGTGTAAACATCCCTGTTTAAGCGCTCTAGAGGTATAAGAATGGAATTAATACTAAATGATTTTTCTTTAGATGGGCAGTTTAAGGGATTGGAGGACTTTGCCAATTATATACGGGATATTTTGGCGCCTCTGTTGGATGTTGTTATAGATAATAAGATAGTATTTCTTAAAAAATCTGATTTTTATAGAGCGGCAGTAACGGCAGATTTGTCTTTGCATGATCTAATGTTGATGGCAAATGAACCGGCAATTTCTCTGCTGAAACAGTACATTGTAAATCTTGGGTATTGTGAACCTTATTGGGATACTGATGTGGCAACAAAAGAAGAAGTCCAATATGGCTATCCTATACATAGGCAGGAGCCTAACTGTTTTACCGAAGTAATTGAAAGACGCGGAAAATTGATTTCTTTTAAACATCCGGACTTTAGAGAGGAGAAAATAGGCTGTTTCAGAAATGAAAGAGAGATAAATATTTTGAATATTACCGTAATTGAGCAATTATTAAAAGAATATCTTCGGGAAGAAACGGGAAAAATTCGATATATCTTGGAAAAATATCCATACAAGAGATCCGTAATGTGTGTTGAGGTCAATGGGAGATGCTATGCAAACGAGGCATTGTGTGAGAATAATTTGAATGAGGCGGATTTGATAAACCTTTTAGATGCCGTTCCGAGGCTGATAGAGGATTTGGATAATGGAAGAAAAAGCGATTTATGGGACAAGCTTCAGGAAGATATTTTTGAATTGAGAATCCATGTCAGTGCAGGACGCATCTTTCGGCTATTGTTTGTGCAGTATAATGGCATTTGCTTTTTGAATGGATTCATCAAGAAGACACAAAAAACTCCGACGGATGAGATACATAAAGCAATGGAGATTAAGAAACATATTATAGGAATATCATAGGTATTTTTGACTTAGTTTGTAAGGTATATAAACAGAATCAAGAAGAAAGCTTTTTGCAAGCATGTTCTGGCCTGCATATAGTAAAGGAGTTCGAAATGAAAAACAGTATTATTTATATCAATCAGGCATCTGCTGACGAAATCCTGTCTGATTTAAAGAATGCCCCGAATACTTTCTATGTCGAAATTGATGGAAGAAAGTGTAAAGTTTCATTAGACTATTTAACAGAGATGTCCGTCAAATTTCAGTTTCCCATACCGTCAAAAGGATATGACGGATATTTGGATTGGATCAGAGATCTCACATGGATCGAAGAAGAAAATATAGTAATTGTGATAAACTACTTTAAGGATTTCCTCTGTGATGATCAACGCGACAAGCAGTTTGTTTTGGATTCGTTTCGTGAGATAGTATTTCCATGGTGGGAGTCCGAAGTCTGTGAACATATGGTAGAAGGAAAACCAAGGTCTTTTATGGTATATGTAGTTGAATGATTTCAGGATGATACAGAGGATGGGCGGAGGGGATAGTAAATATCGGTGCCTTTTACGGATGTAACTTGGCTCATTGCTCGCGGGAATAAAAGGATAGAGCTTATGGGGAGATATGTGATAGGCGAGGTAAATGTGGATGGATATGAGCGATATGCGGCGGTAAAAGGTGTGGAGGACGGTAAAAAGCTTATAGTACACTTTCTGGAATATGATGAATATATAGAAAGCAGCGTTGAATCAAAAAAGAGAAGAATCGGGGATATACTGGAAGGGGAAATAGCTATCGGCCTTGTATCTGTCGATAAAAAAGTGAATGCGGAACTGATGCATAGGCAATTAATCCCAATATCCTCTCATATAGAAGCGGTGGTACAAGTATATAGAGCGTTAGATGACTATTCGGTGCTGGCGTTTTCCTCTTTAGCGGAGGATAAAATCTTGGTGGAGTTTGAACATAGGGTAAATTACCAAAATGGAGATATGGTCTATCTTGAGGGATCTTTGGAGTTCAATCTGATTGTTAATGAAGGTATAAGGCTCTGATTCATGAAATCCTAAATAGGATCGCGATAATCCTAAATAGGGATATGCCAAATAGGCCCTTGAATATGTCTTATAGGCTTTCCGGTTTTATACAGATGCATTTTTTGCTATTTCGTTTTCCAGTTCCTCAAGCAGTTGACAGTCAATTTGCTCATCCACGATCCAGTCAATTTCTTCTATTATTTTATATTGCATTTGTTCCATGCCGGCGTCTGTCCCGTAAAGTAATTCATATCGGGTAAGATATTTTGTATACCAATAATACATACTATATGCCACATCAGCTTTTGTATATTGGTTTAGGGCGACGATTTGATGTTTCCTATATTTCAATAACAAGAAAAAGTTAAGATATTTACGAAGCACTGCATCGGGTTCATCGCTTTCCGGGATAACTCTGTTTTCTTCACGCAAGGAAGAAGGGGAAACAGACAGCCTGTGAAATAATTCTTCCATGAGTGATTCGTCCTTAATTATTACGGGAGAAATATGGCACATGTGTCTCGTTCCCTCCTTATATTTGAATTCGGCATAATCAATCCGGTTATTCTTGAGATATTCCTGATAGGGCTGACAATACTTTTCATAAAAATATTCTATTCGATGTCGAAGAGTTCGTCAAACGTAATTTTGAAATTTGGGAACATTACAAGTTGCAAATCATTTTTGTTTTGTTCAGTGACGGTCTTGTAAAGATAGGGATATGCCGTATCGTCATTTTTCCAGTCAAACATGTAAATTTCGACCTGCTTTTTACGCCAGTCAACGATCCAGTACTCGGAAATGCCGACTTTACAGTACAGCTGCATTTTTTCATTCCGGTCGTATTCTTCAGTAGAATCAGACAAGACTTCCATAACAAAGCGCGGAATGCCGGTAAATGATACATTTTTTCTGTCACGCATGTTGCAGATGATGGAAGCATCAGGTATGACTACATTATCATCATTTTCGCGCCACTGATACTGTACGCTATCGCCAAATACGCGGCACAGACTGTCCTTAATCTGATTTCCTATTTTGATGACAAAATTATGGATCACCATTGAATGTTCAAGGTAAGTTTTGCCCATGTCTTCTATAGGAAGGATATTCATTGTGGTGCCTCCATTTAATATGATTATGGTGAAACGGTGCAAGTAAATATTTTGTATGATACTCTGCGCGCAGGAAATCCGGCCAAACACGCTTTAGCATCTGCGAAGCAGATATTGATTTACAAGCCATAGCTTGTTGGTATAATGAATCACGAGGAATGCCAAGCCAGCGTAAGCCGGATTGGGTTCTGTGTTAGTAGAACTATTATACTATGTTTCTGGCATATAGGCAAGATTTTGGATGTTTGAATTTCCTCGTTTTTTCTATTACTTTTTCTATTTGCAGATTACAAAACCACTGCATTCTTTCCGCGTTTTGTGTGCATTCTTGTAACGGTTCAGTGACCTGCCTGAACTGTTACGAAAAATGGAATAGAGACTAATTAGACTGAAATCAGGGATAAATATATGAGCTTAGAGAGGATAGATTGGATTGTTCTAAGCTTTGTTTTTGGTGTGGATTTTTCATAGAGAAGTTCCCTCCGTGAGATTTTGAGATTTTTGAAATTTAAATGGAGAAGAATTAAGTATAACGCTTAATTTTTGTAGTATGTTTTTTAGATTACGGAGGGAATGAATATTGGGAAAAGAAAGAATTGAGATTCCAAATAAGCAGGAAAACAGTGCGATTAGAATTAGAAGCATCCAAGCGGCAAGCCTATATAGAGTCAATAATAACTATAAGTTTGTGCCGGAAACCAGAAGTGAAGACGGAAGTGACAGTGGGGTAAAGGAATACAGAGAGCCGGTTCTTGTCTGTGGGAATGCCGTCATCAGTAACAGCTTGTTTGCAAAATATGTCCGTCGGCACGGGGCGGCTGTAAACATTTATAAGAGAAGTCTGGATTTTTTAATGATGAAGTTTGACCGTGGAGTCGATGTGGATGACTCCGATAAGGAAAATGTAAAGCCGGCTATGACAACACAAGAATTGAGGGATTACTATTATGAGAATGGCGCAACAGTAACATGGAAAACATATGAGCCAAATACCGGCAGAGAATTCGAGGGAAAAAGAAAAACAATAACCTATATAATGCTGTTACGCACTTCCGGAAAAGCGAAAGAAGGACACTGCCTTTTTATCAGAAAAGAGTTGCATAGGAAAGCTCTTAACTATCTAACAATGGGGCTTTGGGAGAGGATGCCTGATGTTCAAGGCACCAAGATTGTAGAGATGTCTGCTTATGCGCCCCTTATCACTGCAACTGCAATAGGATATATTCAGATTCCTATGGAGAATATTTTTGTAGTAAAGGATCAGGAAAGTTCCTGCTTTAAAAAAGCGATTGCCGTAAAGACTAAAGACATTGTTTATACCAGAAAAGAAAAAGACTATACAGCCTTTGAGGAATCTATCAACCGATATGGATTGACTTTTTATAAGAAAAAGGCGAAGGAAAGCCATGGACTGACATATGTTAATAGAAAGAAACAGGAATTAGAAGCCTATGGTATTGATGTAAGCCTGTGCCCTGAAAAGGATGTTACATATCACAAAAAGGGATGCTATTGTGACAGAGAAAACGAAATATCCGAAATTTCAAATACCTTATGGGATGGCATGGGTATCATTTCAAACGAAATCTTCCCTGAAAACATGGAAGGGTTCATATATTGCAGGAGCCATTTCTTTAAATCTTGTCTATTCAGGGGTAATATACAGGACTATTTCAGGGATTATTACGGCGCAGGCTATGATACGGCATATGAAACGGATATGACAGGGCGAAGAATGAAGGTGACGGATATAAAAGTAATAGTCACAGAAAACTCCCTGAAATGGATAAAGTTCCTTGATTTGATGAGTAAAAGCGGAACGATGGAAGACGGATTCAAATATTACAGCCGGATAATGAAGAAAGACGGTGAGATATTTGCAATTGTTAAGACCGCACACGGCAGTAAGTATGGTGATTTACAAAGAAGCTCTTTCCAAATGAATAATACATTGCTTACAACAGATGAAGGCGTTTTAGAGAAAATTGCCGCCCCCAGCATTGAATATTGTAACAAGCTGAAACTGGACGACGAAGCATTCCTGAAATATCTGGAGGTAACGGGTTCTGCAAGATATAGTATAAATAATGTGTTGATTGATCTGTACAAGCAGAATGATGAATTTAGGTATATGGAGTGGTTTAAGAAGAAAAAGAAAGCAAAGATAAATGAATTAAAAGACCAGAGGCTTAAACTTGGGAAACTGTTCCAGTATGGAGATAATCTTGTTATTTGCGGAAACCCTGTTGCAATGTTAATGTGTGTTACAGGGCAGAGCAGCCTTGATGAAAACTGTTTCAGGCAGTTTGATGACAGGATTCAATGCTGTACAAGCAGGTTTAAGGAAGGCGAAATGCTTGCCGGATTTCGAAGCCCCCATAATTCACCGAATAATATTGTATATTTGGAAAATGTATATCCTGACAAAATAAGGACATATTTTCCGGATTTAGGTGATTATGTAATTATTATCAACGGGATCGGGACTGATGTACAGAGCAGGCTTAATGGGCAGGATCTGGACACGGATTCGGTCTATACAACGAATCAGAAGGATATTGTTGCGCTTGCGAAAAAAGCATATACGGAATGTCCCACTATTATCAACGGGATAAAACCGGATGGTAACAGTGAATATGATAAGAGTATGCTTTCTTATTCTAAAATGGATGCAAAGATATCCTCGGCGCAATACGATATCGGTTTGGCAAGCAATATCGCACAACTGGCTATAAGCTATTGGTTTGACAGATGTTGGGTAGTGCGGAGGGGTGACAAAACAAATACAAATAAGAAAGGGACTTCCTCAATCCTTAAAAGGCTATGACACTACTGGTTATAGTCTTTTTTCATGCGGTCATTACCGTATGAAATGAACGCCTATTCCCACAAGCAGAGAAATACCCAACCATGATATTCCGCAATCCAATCTCCCATCAATTAACGTAAGAAAATCATTTATCCACACAGAAACCAATCAATCATATCAATCCATATCGCAGGAGGGCAACGACCATGAACAAAAAGCAAGAACAGCAGATTTTGGACTATTACAGCACCACCGACAAATATATCCGTAACAAGACACATTCCAATGTGCATCAGACCGTATTCACCAAAGAAAGCGATAAATACCAGTGGCTTGTATTGGAGCAGAAAAGCCAGTGCGAAGTAGAGGTTAGGCAGACCGACAGGCATGGAACAATCACAGCGAGGGATAATTACGAACTGACAGGAAATCTCCCCTTTGACCGATTGTAACCCAATCTTTGGGGGAGTTCTGTATAGTGGGGATTTACCAA
>CAJUTJ010000125.1 GCA_910589655.1 uncultured Acetatifactor sp.
CAAATTCCGCCGGACAAAATATCGTTTCCAGTAAAAGTCGTAACAAACAGATTTGGATAGTCATCAGCAAGTGACACACCACCTAAAACTAATGCACCAATTCCATTCCATAAAAAGTGCATAATAATTGGTGCTATAATAGAGCCACTATATTCAAGGACTGCTGTCATAAGCAAGCTCATAGTAAGTACATTTAAAACAGGAATAACACCTGCTTCAAATGCCCCTCCGTGCAATGCCGTAAAAAGTATTGTTGTCACAACCGCAGCAACAATTATATTGTGCTTTTGTTTAAGCATTTGGTACAAGTAACCACGTACAAGAAGTTCCTGCATAATTGTATTTAGAAATACTGCCAGCAACCAAACAGGAAATAGGTTAATTAAATTAGTTCCGTCAAAATGGATAATTTTTGCTACATACATTACCAAAACAGGAATAGCTAACCATACAATCCCTGTAATTACTCCCAATACTATTCCCTTTACTGGATTATCGAATAAATGTAACTTTACGTTTTTCTTTTCAGCAAACCAAAAGACGAGAGTAAAAACTGCTATTGCCAATAGAGGTGTAATCTCTGCCCATAACCTCCATACAGCTTGTTCCTTTGAAGATGATAACGGCAAGATAGAAACCAATATTGCCCATCCCAGAAAAAAGCCTATGGATTTTATAATTGTAATTCCGATTTTTTTCAAAATAAATTCCTCCCAAATTCCGATTGTGATTTGATGTTTTTTAAGGGTAATATTAGCTGTTATATTATTAAAATCCTCGCTAACCCTTGAAAACACTAAGTTTATCGCAGGTGAGCTTTCCCTTATTGTTTCCCTTGTGTTATATCTTCCCACAGGGCATTACGAACCCTGATAAGGGAAAAAATGAGGGAAACAAAATCACATAAAATATTATAACACAAAATAAACAGGACAGGAAGAATTGATTGGTATGCTTTCACAAATTTCTCCAAAACACAGACAAGAAAGGGCTAATAAGATATGAGATTTATTTACGCAGCGTATAATATTCTCCATAACTGCATTGATGTAACCACTTTTGACGGATATGTTTTACGGATAGATTGCGGAAAAGCGGAAAAAGGATTGAACACAACGCTATGCTCTGAATGTGCTTTAAATGCTTTGGCAATAGACAATCCCCTTGAATATGCAACGCTGCATCTTGAGGGCGGTATGCAGACATGGGTAGATGCAGATGACTCATTAGAGTTGCGGTAATATATCTTTCTTTGTATAGAGGACTGGTCAAAATATAAACCCGTTCTCTCTTTATTTGTAAAACTGCCCACACTTACATCATATATGAACGAAGTTTTACAATAATAAATGATTAGGAATTGTTTAGAAATAACTTATTAATTCTGACAGTTTAGCACCAAACGATATAGATACAAAATAATTTACAACTTGCAGACTATTTTGTATCCATCATTTTCGCAACTTCAGATTCCAACGTTTCTATTGCAGGAAGACTGCGTTGATATTCTTTGCTGAGAGCGTTGCTTAATTCATATCCGGCAATACCAATCGGTTGCGAAACTTCTTCCAAAGAATATTCTGCCACAACATTATCCTTATCCTTGCAAATAAGCAAACCTATCGCCGGATTATCGCCATTTCCTGTTAATTGTTTATTTACTGCGGTAACATAAAAATGCAATTTTCCAACATACTCCGGTTCAAATCTCTTTGTTTTAAGTTCCACAACAACATAGCAATGCAGCTTAATATGGTAAAACAATAAATCAATATAAAATTCACGCTCTCCAACCCGTAAATGAACCTGACGTCCCATATAGGAGAACCCCGTTCCCAACTCCAACAGAAACTGCGTAATCTGATTTACCAGCGCATTTTCCAATTCTTTTTCATCATAATCATCCCGCATTGTTAAAAAAAACGAAACTATATGGATCTTTTAATGTCTGTATAGCCAAATCAGAAGCATTGGCAGGAAGTTTATCCTTAAAATTCGTAATGGCTTTTCCCTTATGCTCATATAATCTGCTTTCAATCTGATGTTCCAATACATCTCGGCTCCAATTATTTTCCAAAGTATATTGTGCATAAAAAACAGCTTCGCGCACATCTTTACATTTAAAAATAATACGCTGATTATGTCCCCACGGAATTGTAGTTATCCGCCGGAAAATATCATCAGACCTCAATTCGTCTACAACTTGTTGACCATTTACAGCTTCTGCATAAAAGCCCCTCATATAAATTCTTGAAAATAGACTCAAAATTTACTTTTCCCTCTCCAGAAATCACGTTCTCTTTTCTTGCGTTGCAATCTTTCAAATGTACATGAAACAGCCGTTCCTTTAGTTCTTCGCTTTGAATTATTTCATTCACGTTGACTCCGGCCACATATAAATTACCTGTATCTTATGCCGATGCCTTCATTAAAAGCAGCCTGCATAACTTCCTGCATATCAATGTTTCCGTTCCACAACGGATTGCCTTTATTATAGATTTTATCTCTAAAGCATTCTATTGCAGCATACCTTGCTTTTCGCACCAAAGAAAACTCACGTTTCCAATCTATAGGGAAGCATTGCAATTTTCTTGATTCAGTTAATCTTCCCTGAATGATCCCCAATGATCCACCCAAACCTTTTTCCCTGAACGGGAATTTCAATATTCCAAACTCTTTTATTAATTCTCCAGCTCTAATTATATCTTTATCCGTATCGATATCCCATGTTTTGGGATGTTCCAATAACCCTGCAATTTTATTTCCTGCCTTATTTCCATAATTCAAAAGCGTAAGGCGCCGGACAATGTCCACGCTTGTAAAAGAATGCCTCAATCATCACATTACTACTCATGTTACAACGTAATTCCCTAAAAGAGCGGGCACGCCTGCTTCGAAGAATGCTTCATATTCTTCACACACTATGACAGAACTTCCCATTATACAAAATAACAGGGTCATCTGCCATGTTACCGCTACAGATGCCCCTGTTTTAAATTTTCTTATAAACCTATCTGCAAACCCATTTTAAGAAATGCGATTGTCATTAAGTTCTTTCACTTTCTCAATAAATTTTTCCAATTGCATTGTAATCGATTCGGCAGAATCTCTCTTTCTTACTGTAATAGAATTCGCCTCAGCCTCTTTCGCTCCCAGTACCAACATATAAGGTACTCTTGCTACCTGTTGCGCTTCACGGATCTTGTATCCGATCTTTTCATCACGCATATCCAATTCGCATCGTATGCCTGCGGCAAAAAGCTTTTGATAAATCTGCTTTGAATAATCCATGGTCTTCTCTGAAACAGGTAAAATCTTAACTTGTACTGGTGCCAGCCATACAGGAAATTTGCCCGCATAATGCTCTATCAAAATGCCAAGAAATCTCTCGATAGATCCAAAAACAACTCTGTGGATCATAATGGGGCGTTGAGGGGCACTGCTCTCATCAATATATTCCGCCTGAAAGTTTAACGGCAGCTGGAAATCAAGCTGAATAGTACCACACTGCCATGTTCTTCCAATAGAATCCTGCAAATGGAAATCAATCTTAGGACCATAAAATGCACCGTCTCCTTCATTTATAACATAATCCATTCCAAGATCATCCAATGCCTTACGCAAACCATTTGTAGCTTTTTCCCAATCCTCATCACTGCCAATACTGTCCTCAGGCCTCGTCGATAACTCAAGATGATATTTAAACCCAAACTTTCCATATACTTCATCTATCAAACGAATAACTCCTTTGATTTCATCCGGAATCTGCTCCTCCGTCATGAAGATATGCGCATCGTCCTGCGTAAAACAACGAACCCTGAATAGCCCATGCAAGGTTCCCTTTAACTCATGGCGATGCACCAATCCAAGCTCTCCACAACGAATTGGTAATTCTTTGTAAGAATGCGGCCTGCTCTTATAAACAACCATTCCTCCAGGGCAATTCATAGGTTTAATGCCATAATTCTCTTCGTCAATCTGAGTGGTGTACATTTTATCTCTATAATGGAACCAATGACCAGATGTCTCCCACAGCATACGGTTTAAGATCATGGGCGTAGAAATCTCTGTATAACCTTCTCGTCTATGAATTTCCCGCCAATAATCGATCAGCAAATTCTTAATAATTAGCCCTTTATCCAAAAAGAATGGAAATCCATGAGCTACTTCGCTGGTCATAAATAGCTCCATTTCGCGGCCTATCTTTCTGTGATCACGTTTTTCCGCCTCCTCCATCATTTTGAGATAATTATCAAGCTCTTCATTGGTGCGAAACGCAATACCATTAATCCGAGTCAGCATTTTATTGTTTTTATCTGCTTTCCAATATGCACCGGACACTTTAGTTAACTTAAACGCCTTAAGCACTTTTGTATATGTGATATGCGGCCCTACACACATATCAACATAGTCACCTTGCTGATAAAAACTGATCACGGCATCATCAGGCAAATCATCAATATGCTCTAACTTATACTTTTCATTACGCTCACTCATAAGCTTTTTAGCTTCTTCTCTAGGTAAAGTAAATACCTTGAACTGTAAATTCTCTTTGCATATTTTTTTCATTTCCTGCTCTATGGCAGAAAGATCCTCTTCCGTTATCTTTCTGCTGCCAAGGTCAACGTCATAGTAAAATCCATTTTCATTTGCAGGTCCATAAGCAAAGTTTACATCAGGATACAATCTCTCAATAGCCTGCGCCATAATATGCGCAGCGCTATGTCTTATAATGTTAAGCTCTTCTTCTTGCGCGCAATCACAAATATTACCGTCATTACATATTATTTTCATATTATTCCCATCTGCGCGCTGCGGGCGCGCATTCAAACCAATAGTTGAATCCGCATTTTTATTCAACTTTCCAGACAATCTCTTTATAATAATAATCCTCTTTAATTAATTTTCTCATATTATACATATATCATGATGCATTGTCAATTTTTTTGTAGACAGATGTTCGGAACATCACCCAATAAATCATTATCACACACGGAAACCACATAACTGGCAAAGCCTTGGTAAACCGCCGGAAAAATGGCCTTTATCTCACTCAATCCGCAGATTCTAAGTTCTTTTCCATCGGTATAACTCCTGCCTTCGTACTCAGGATATAGGCCTGTAAAAAGTTTAGTGACGGTTGATTGACCCTCGCCGTTTTTTTCCACAAGGACATATGCTTTCCTTTTTTCCAATTAAAAGGATAATCCAGGCAAAACCGCCATATACAAAAGCACCTGTGTACAGAAACACAGGTGCTGCCATATCATCAGCATAATCTATATTTTTCCAATAAATTCCCGCCGCTTGCAAGCCATTGCTTTCAAGAATGTTCCGTTAGAAACATCCCCGTTTTATTTTCCGGCAGAAATCTTTTTATCCATATACAAAATGTGGTTGATCAGCCAGCCAAGCAGAAATTCCAACAGTTTTTGGAGATAATCCTCCGGATTTTCTTCCACCGCTCTCAAGTCAATATTTTCCAGTTTGTCAATAAAAGCTTCATGCGCCCGCTTCTGCGCTTCAATCCCCTCGTAACGGATACTTTCCATATATTCTTCTTCGTCGCGAAAATGCTCCTTGGTATAATTCGTCAATTCGTCCAATATTTCCGTAATCTTGTCATAACCAAAGGATACATCAAAGGACTTAATCAACTGGTTTGCCCTGTCTACAATGCGAAACAGTGATTCATGTTCTCTGTCAATTAATACCACACCGGTCAAATATTCTTCCGTGAACTCACAGGGATTCTCTTTTATCATCCATTCTTCCAGAGGAGGCAGCTTCCCGATCATAATGTCACTGCTTAAAATATGGCGGTACAGCCACTTTGCGAGGAAAGTTACCAGCTCTGCAAGAACCCGCTTCTGATTTTCCGGATCGTCTATATTGGCAAAATCAAAGCCGAAGATCTTTTCACGGAAAAAAGCATGCTGCGAACGCTGCAATATCAACTCCGGATCCCGTATCTGCGCCATATAAGCTTCTTCATGTGCGAAATGCTCTTCCGCATAACGGTCAAGCTCCGTAAGAATTTCTTTTAATTGCAGGTAATAGTCGCTTTGATAGTCCGTAGTCACAAGAACATATGCCTTATTTAACAATTCAAACAAGTATTCATGCTCTTTGTCGATCTGCTCTATCCCTATCCGGCAATCATCCGTAAAATCAAACATTATCACACCCTCCTGACAGGACATATTCAATTTCCGCTGCCGTTTTCGGCATTATATGTACTGAGATTCTTATGCGGCGCATTTCCTACGATTTCGATTCCCTTACCCACCGCCACCGTAACCTCAATGTCCTTCTGTGTCTGATTAGATTCAAATCGATACAGCACTTTTCCTTTCAGTGACTGCACATACTGTGCCGGCAGACGATTTAAAGCATATGTTGCTATGTCCATGCGGCAGTTCTCACACTTACAATAATTTGTCCCCGCCCACAGTTGGTCAATCTTCTTCAGCACCGTCTCTTCCATTAAATTTATCAGTTCCGTCATACCCTCACCTTTCTCAAATTGCTTTCGCTGTCCGCCCTGCCTTCTGTCTGCATGGCTCATCCGAACCGAACTTCGGCATCCCCTACTCTAACGGCAACTTCCCCACCGGTGCAGTGTATACACTTACATGCAGCAAAATTGTCATTTACAGTATAAACCTTTTTTGCGCCGGATACAATATCTGTTTCAAATGTCTTGCAGATTCCGGGCATGCCGGATTACTTTTCACGCCCACGCCACCGCGAGGCGTTTTCACGCGTTTTTGCCTGTTCAAACCAAAGCGATTAGAATAATCGCTTTGACAACCTGCGCGAAACCGTTATTTTGCGGTTTCTGTTCATGCTTTACCGGTCACGGAGTGAACGGTAACCATGCCGGATGGCAGAAACTTTCGGCAAAACTCACAAAAAGATTTCTTAAATATTCAACACATAATTCATCTCATACCATTGTTCCCCTCCCCATGAGGATCCCGCCACGCCGCAATTGCGAAATCCCATTTTCTCATACATTTTGATTTTTGATTTCAGGCAGGTCAAAATCAACATCTTTCTGTCCCGCTCCCACTCTCTGCGGAGATACTGATACACAATTTCCTTTGCCAATCCCTGCCCCCGGTATTCCGGAAGCACGTCAAGCCCCAGCAGCATGATATTTCTTCCCAAGGGATCATGGAGTGTGATATCCGTAAAGAACTCGTCCCGGAATGAATACTCATTAGTGGAAAGGCCGTTTAAAAATCCCGCAAGCCTGCCCGTCTCCCTGTCAACCGCCGTCAAAAACAGCTCCGGTGCCGCCTGAACCCTCTCCTTCATCCGGCTCTCGGAACATGCCTCATTGGGCGGAAAACATATTTGCTCTATAGCGGCGGCCTGATCGGCCTCCTCCGAACGAATCTCCCTGAACTCAAATCTCTCGTTCAAACTTTTATCCGAAAGGCCGTATTCTTTCAATAGCTCCTGCGCCTTTATGCGTCCTGCCCCTGTCAAATACAAATACTTTTCGTACCCCTTGCGGCTTTTAGGCTGTAAAATCAATTTTTCCTCCCCCAATTGGTTAAGAAGATCAAAATCGTATCCTTTCCAGCTCAATTCCCTGTATCTGCAAAATTCGTTATTATCCTGTGTCCGCGTCAAATACATTAACATCAGCGACAGCTCTTCTACCGCTTTCTCATATGATTTTTTATGTTCCATATCGGATGTTTCCCTTCTGAATTTCCTTTTATTTTAAAATCAAATACCTCGCGTCAGATGTCCTTTTCTTCCGTCAACCCGTAAATTTCATACAGAGAAAGCATATTTTGATACATCATCTTACGCGCCATCATCTGCTGATAAGTACAACATCTTTTCAAAAGCTTCCAGCCTGCCGTTATCCATAGCTCTTCCCCTCCCACATTCCGCCGCACTAAAGCGCCTTTTATCTGTCCCACAGAACCTTCGTCATCGACACGGCGCTCGAAGAAGACAATGCGGCGTCAATCCATTAACATTATAATCTATCTTTTTGTCAGATACAATACCGAACCCCATAATTCGTGCTCCGGAGATTCACGGTACATTTGAGCCAAATTGCGACACACATCGATGGGAATAAATTTCATTCCTGTTCGCTCGCTGTCACCGCGAGGCGTTTTCACGCCGATTTTGCGTGACAAACCCGAGACAGGATTGCGTGCATAGGTTGCTGTGAACGGAGTGAACCGTAACTAAATTTCAAAAATGGGGAAGCTCAAATCCTAAGTCCTCTTGTGAAATCCGCAGTTTTGATTTATAATCATATTAAAAATCTATCCCCCTATTGCAGCAGAAGATAGCCTTGTCCTTTTTTTCGTTTGCGCTTGTCAATATATATCAAGGCTGCAAGAGTCACTAATGTGCTGACCTGTTTATTTTCAGCCAAACGGCACAGAATAAATTTACATTCTGCAAAACGGTTGAACGAGCGGGCACAAGACATCGTTGAGTGAATCCGACGCGGCAGATGGAAATGGGTAATGTAAGCTGTAAGGTTAAAGCACATTTCCTTTTTATAGCAGATTTTAAAAGGAGCCATAATTATGCCTTTTTATTTTCGGATATCAGTGATAATTTTTGTTTTTCTCCTGACAGGGCTCGGCATGTTCTGGCTCAGTGTCGGAATTCTGGGAAAAAAAGTCCGTCCCCTTCCTTTTCTGCTTTACGCGGTCTGTTCCAGCTTATCCTATCTCCTCAGCATCTATATAATAATTTGTGCGGCAGGAGATGCAATGTTTGATGGATGGGTAAATATACTTCATTCATTCATCTGTTATTCCATAGAGGCAGCGGCACTGGGAGCGGTGATATGGAAATGCTACCACATTCCTTTTCTCCAGAGCTTATCCGCATCCATGCTCAGCCATTTTATCATTTACACCGCAGACGAAGTGGTTGGTCAGGCAGCCATTGCTTACAGCCCCCTGTTTGACAGGATGTATTTCTATACCTTTATCACCATTGTAGTTCCCAAATTATGGGCATTTTTTATAGCTTTTCTTGCCTCCGATGTCTTGCGGAAAAGCGGATTTTACCGCTGCTTTTCTTCCTTGTTTACAAGCGGACTGCGCAAGGCAATGATCCTGATTCTCAGCTATGTACTGATGTTTGTCTGGACGGCTGTGGATTGGTTCTTTCCTAACGCCGAGCCCAATGCCCTATATGCCCTATTCTACTTTTCTCTGATAACGGTTGTCCTATTGTGGATACAGTTTATGGCGATGTATACCGCAGGTCAGGAGAAGATGCTTGTTCAGGAAGAAACCATCGCCCAGCAGCAGGCACACATGGAGCTTCTGGAGGAATTGCAGCAGGAAATACGCGCCTTCCGGCACGATATGACCAATCTCTTCTCAGGGCTGACCCTACAGGCACAGGAAGGAGATCTCAATGGAATTCAGCAGTTTATGAGGAAAACCAGCGGATATTTTGACGAAAAGCTGGGGAATGAGATTAAACAGATGGACTGTCTCAACAATATAACGCTTTACCCCATCCGCAGCCTGTTCACCACAAAGCTGGCGGCAATGCGCCGGGAACATATCCAAGGCACTCTGGAAGTGCTGTATCCGATTGCAGAGAAACAATTTATGGAGACCGAAGACCTTCTGCGAGGACTGGGGATTCTGATTGATAACGCCATAGAAGGAGTTCCCAAAGAAAACGGCCAGATCCGTATTGTGCTGCTTCAAGAGGAAAAGGAGCTCTACATAGCGGTGGCCAATAATTATGAAACGGAACCGGATTTAAAGTCTTTGTTAAAAAAAGGATTTACCACCAAAGGCGACGGCAGAGGCACCGGATTATCCAGTTACCGCAAAATCATCTCACGCTATCCGGACTGCGTTACAAGGACTTTCCTGCGAGACGGCTTTTTTGTCCAAGAACTGCATATGCCCAAGAGAAACTAAGTCATTCCCAAGGAATGGCTTTGCCATTCCTTTAAGAACGCAAGTTCAGCGTTCTTCCGGCCTTGCACCAGTTCATAAATTGTTTGTGCCGCCGTTGGCGGCATGTCCGGAAGGTTGAATGAAAAGCGGTTTCAACTATTGATTATGAGTCCGCAAGAGGGTGTGTAAAAATGATTCCTATTTATATTTGTGATGACGAGCAGATGATCCGTGCGCGTCTTAAAAAAATCGTTTCAGACCAAATTATACTGCTCAATGGAGACATGGGGCCGGTACGAGTGACGGACTCACCGGCGGAGCTGTTGGAATTGCAGCGTCAGGACACGGTGCCTGCCGTTTATTTTCTGGATATTGATTTTCCGGGGCAGATCAGCGGCCTTGCATTGGCACAGGAGCTGCGGCAGTATGACCCCAGAGGATTTATCGTATTTATCACGGCTCATGGGGATCTGGCCTTCGAGACATTCCGCCTGCGTCTGGAAGCTTTGGATTATATTGTCAAGGGCGAGCATGACCATATGGCCGTAAGGGTGCGCGACTGTCTCACCAGCATTCAAGACCGGCTCCGCCACGAACCTTCCGGCCAAGGCAGGTACTGCACCTTAAAGCTGTTTGACAGGGTGCGGCATATTCCGGTGGACGACATCTTATATTTTGAGGCGTTGGGATACAGACATACGCTGCGGCTGCATCTGGTAAACGAACTTTTGGAATTTAACAGCAGTCTGGATTACTTCAGCGAGCAGCTGGGGGAGGGATTCTGGCGGTGTCACAGAGGATTTCTGGTAAACCGCGGGCACATCCGAAGCGTATACCTAAAGGAGCAAATCGTAGAATTGGACACGGGAGAAAAATGTCCCCTGTCCCGCAAAGCAAAAGCGGAATATAAAACAGAACTATAATTTACCCTGCCGCTCCGGATATAACGGCAGCGCAGACACATACAATCACTGAGCCCCGTTTACCGTTTGCGAAACCAAACAGACCATTGGCGAAAGAAATACGCCGATTCGGAAAAACCTTGCTATAATGAGTCCATCATCAAACAAAGGAGCGTGACCATTATGGCAAACACAATCAGAATAAATCAAATTTTAGAAAAACTGGGGTATGAACCGGAGGAAGGCAAATCCATCGTGGTATCCTATGCTCCGGAAAATTTAAGCGATATCATCCGGAAGCTTTTATGGAATAACTACTATTCCCTTTCCCTTTGCAAAGACTCCATTGTGCTTCTCCCCTTTTCCTCTTGCTGGGCAGATGTCAAAAAGGAAGTTGCGCTGGAACTGCCAGTTTCCTCCATCCACAGCGTGGAAGTATCAGAGCGTGGACTCAATTACAGAATTGATATACGGCTTGAGGATGAAGTAATCTCTCTATCGGCTCAGCAGGCAGAATTAAGCTTCTTACGTTCCTCGGGCTGTCTCAGCTTAGAAAATTATACTTTTGTCAATAACTGGCATTCCAAAAATCTGAAGGGAACGCTGAAAGCTTTGAAGGAACTCTGCGTCAGATAACAGACAAGGGCGGCTGCAGGTAACCATACCATGCGCCGCCCTTATTCTGCTCTTCTGTGAAAAGGCTCCTACTCCCGCTGCACTACCGTGACAAGGACTCTGTCCCCGGGCTGTTT
The DNA here is from genome assembly GCA_910589655.1 of uncultured Acetatifactor sp. Lineage (GTDB taxonomy): Bacteria > Bacillota > Clostridia > Lachnospirales > Lachnospiraceae > Acetatifactor. The sequence goes on from CAJUTJ010000125.1 coordinate 11,572, forward strand.
TCCGATTTTGAACCGGATATCCTTCCGGATGCCGATAATGTAGCAGACACTGCCATCCGCATTCTTCACACCCATATTTACAATACTCCCGTCATAGGGTACTCCGTCGAAGGTGGCATGTACCTTCACCCTTCCCTTACCGAACTCCTTCCTGATATCATAAGGAAAGACCGTGTATGCGCCGCCTTTGCCCTCCACATCATATATCAGAGATTCATATTCATATACTTTCCGATTCTGTTTTGACTGTTCTTTCATTACTGCGTCCTCAACAATTCTTGACCATAGAATCCCCCATTCCATGGTATGTAGTACGTCGGCTATAGTTCCCGGACTTTCCCATGCAGCGACGGAGCCGGAGTTAAGGGGCATTTAATATTATGGATTATTTGCCACTTGAATATGCGGATCCTTCCGGTATGATTCCATCATCTCCGTGAGATCCCTGTAATCCATTTTTACCACCTCTTTCTTCCCGTCTGCCAGCTCCAGACAGAGATAATAGTTGGTCTGCCTTCTGGAGCGTTCCGTCTGGCTGTACACACGGGTAATCTCGGCATTTTCAATCACTTTGTTCCGCAATTCATGGCTGAATGTCCACCGGCCGCCGATCCACATATTCCCGACTTTGCGTGCGGATGCGAAGGCATGATCCAGATGCTCCATAGTGACATCCGAATGTTTTTGCAGATAAAGGTTCACTCCCTTACTCACCGAATTGACAAGCTGCTTTACAAAGATAGCCACGCAGATCACCAGCATAAAAAGCCCTATGGCCGATCCTCCGTAGATATTGGACACAGATTCCCCCAGCGGCGGCTCCGCCCCGCCCAGCATCCTTACGGCAGAGGGACCGTACCACCAGAGCAAAGGAACCGAAAGCACCAGACACACCAGCAAAAGAAGTCCTGTGCTTACCCACATTTTCACCGTCAACTTTTTAACCATGTTTCCATCTCCTTTATTTTTCGTTTACTCGATACGAACATTTTAACATAAAAGCCCAAAAATAAAAATATATATTTGCGCTGTGAAAAAGATAAGGCTGGCAAGCCTCTCCATTTATGCTATACTTATTACGAGGGGACGAATTAAGATTGGAAAGGGATTGATAACATTATGGAAAATACGGAAAAAACACAGCTATTTGAAAAGACACCCATTCCGAAAGCGGTAATGACGCTGGCGGTTCCCACCATTTTAAGCTCCCTCGTCATGGTCATTTATAATCTGGCCGACACTTACTTTGTGGGGATGCTCAACGATCCGGTGCAGAATGCCGCCGTGACTTTGGCCGCTCCTGTATTGCTGGCCTTCAATGCCGTCAATAATCTGTTCGGCGTGGGCTCTTCCAGCATGATGAGCCGGGGACTGGGGGCAAAAGATTACGATACCGTTTATCGGAGCTCCGCTCTGGGATTCTATTGCGCCTTAATCTGCGGTGTGCTGTTCTCCGCCCTGTACTCAGCCTTTCACTCTCCCCTGCTGGCCATGCTGGGAGCGGACAGCAATACGGTTCTTGCCACCGGCAGTTATCTGAAATGGACGGTGAGCTTCGGAGCCGCCCCCGCGATTCTGAATGTGGTGATGGCCTATCTGGTGCGTGCGGAGGGCTCTTCCCTTCATGCCAGTCTGGGCACTATGAGCGGCTGTCTGTTAAATATTATTCTGGATCCCATCTTTATCCTTCCCTGGGGGTTAAATATGGGGGCGGCAGGAGCGGGGCTTGCAACGTTTCTGTCCAACTGCGCTGCCTGCATTTATTTCTTTATCCTGCTGTTCCTGAAACGGGGAAGAACCTATGTCTGCATCCATCCCTCCCTGTTTCGGTTCAAAAAATCTATTGTGCTGGGAATCTTTGCGGTGGGTATCCCGGCCTCCATACAAAATCTGCTGAATGTGACGGGAATGACCGTGCTGAATAATTTTACCGCCTCCTTTGGCCCGGATGCGGTAGCCGCCATGGGCATTTCACAAAAGATTAATATGGTGCCCATGCAGGTAGCCTTCGGTCTTTCACAGGGCATCATGCCCTTAATCAGTTATAATTATGCCAGCGGGAACGTAAACCGTATGAAGAAAACACTAACCTTCACCATGAAAATCAATCTCACTTTCATGGTGACTCTTTCCCTTACCTATTATTTGGGAGCGGAATTCCTGATCTCACTCTTTATGAAGAATCCTTCTATTGTGAGCTACGGGACAAGATTCCTGCGGGGACTCTGTCTGGGTATGCCTTTCCTGTGCATGGATTTCCTCGCCGTGGGTGTATTTCAGGCCTGCGGGCTGGGGCGGAAATCGCTGGTCTTCGCCATCCTGCGCAAGATCGTGTTGGAGATTCCTGCGCTGTTTCTCTTAAATTATCTCTTCCCTCTGTACGGGCTGGCATACGCCCAATTGACGGCGGAACTGATTTTGGCCGCTGCCGCCGTAATCGTACTATTGAAGCTCTTTCAAAAGCTTCAGCGGGAACGGACTGCTGCATAATGCAGAGTCCGTATCCCGCCGTTACATGAAAAATATGTGATTATCCGTTTTCTAATTGATTTCGGGTATTCTCTCCCTGAGTCTCCATCACTGCCTTGACAGTCTGCTCCAATACGCCCATATCAACGGGCTTTGCCACATGGGCATTCATTCCCGCCTCCAGAGCATCTCTGATATCCTCCGCAAAAGCATTTGCCGTCATGGCGATAATCGGAATCGACAGTGCCATGGGATGGCTCAGTTCCCTGATGGCACGGGTGGCTTCGTATCCGTTCATCACCGGCATCTGGACATCCATCAATATCAGCTGATATTGTCCGGGATCGGACTTCTCAAAAGCCTCCGTCACAAGTTTTCCGTTCTCGCAGAAATGACAGGATGCGCCTGCAATATGCAGCAGCTCACCCAGAATCTCCGCATTGATCTCGTTATCCTCCGCCACAAGAATATTCATTCCGCAGAGAATACTTTGTTCAGAGTCAGCATCCTCCTGCACCGTCCTTTTACTCTCCTTGCCCGGCACGGAGTCTGCCTGCTGCCGGCTGATCTGCAGTTCCAGATCCACAGTGAAGGTTGACCCTTTCCCCTTCTCGCTTTCCACCGATATCTTGCCGCCCATGAGATCCAGCAGATTCTTCGTGATAGCCATTCCAAGCCCCGTACCCTGAATCTTATTGGTAACACTGTCCTCTTCTCTGGTAAACGCCTGAAAAATGTTTTGCAGGTATTCCTGGCTCATTCCGTAACCGTTATCCGACACAATAAACCTGAAATGCGCCAAATGCTTGGTAAATTGCGGAAGCTCCTGAACGGTAAAAGAGACATGTCCTCCGTCGGGAGTATATTTCACCGCATTGGACAAAAGGTTCAACAGAATCTGGTTCAGACGAAGCTTATCCATGACCACCAGTTCATGTTTCAGTTCCCTGTTGTGTACTTCAAAAGTATGTCCCTTGGCCTTCATCTGAGGCCGGATAATAGCGTCTATATTTTCGATGAGATCCACCATATTTTCATCCGACAGATTCAGCGTTGTCTTGCCCGCCTCAATTTTGCTGATATCCAAAATATCGTTGATCAGTCCCAGCAGGTGCTGACTGGACGCCGTAATCTTTCTCGTGTAATCACGTACTTTATCCGCATTTTCCACATCCCGGGCCATAAGCGCGGCAAAGCCCACAATGGCATTCATCGGAGTGCGGATGTCATGGCTCATATTAGAAAGGAAAGAGCTTTTTGCCCGATTGGCTTCCTCCGCAATCTGAAAAGCCTGTTCCGCCGTCTCTTTCGACTGCGCCAGCATAGCGTTAGTTTCTTCAAGCCGGGCGTTCATCTCCTCCTGCCGGTGCAGCGCTGCCTGTTCCTGCCGGATCAGGCGCGCACTGTTCTGCTGACGCAAAATAGAAATTACCACCAATATCATCATGACAAACAGAATCACCGTCAGAATCAACAACAGGCTGATAACCGTCTGAACCATTTTCACGGTTCCCTCCGCGACATATTGCGCCGGAATCAGAAAAAGCAGCAATGTATCATACTTCGCCAGAGAAGTCAGACAGTAGTAATACTCCATACCGTTATATTTGAAGTTAGCGCTGATAGTGCCTTGTTCCGCCAAGGTCTCCCTGATATCGGGAAACACCTGATCTTCCATTTCCTCCAGTACCTTCAGCACATTGTAAGCTTGAATCGTATTCCCGCCGGAAAAATCGTCATGCATTCTGGTGCCGTCACTCTTTAGAATATAGGTTTCGTTCCTGCTTCCGTAAGCCTCGCTGCCATAGTACTCTGTCAGCGTATATACGTCCTTCAGCAGAACTACATGCGTAAAGCGGATCGCTGAGTCCTTTATCTCTGCCGGAACATCCAGCTTCCGGACAAAGGCCCAGCAGCTTCCCTCATAAAGGTAACTGTCGGATATAAATGTATAGCGCTCCTCCCCTCCGGCTATGCGGTCAATGTCGGTCCAGACACCATATTTCCCGGTATTGTCATAACAATTTCCCTGACTGTCCAACAGCATCAGCTCGGAACTGTAGCTGTCGGCTTCTATAATGCCCTCCAGCTCCTCTATATATGTCGTCACTTCTTCCAAGGTGTCGAATTCCTGCATTTCCAATAAATTGACTGCCGCAGTGAGGTAATTCCAATGAGCATCCAACGCATTGTTCAGATTAATCTGAACCTGATCCGTGATCTCATTTAACTGTGTGGTTCTCTCTTCAAAAATCAGCTTCTGCAGGTATTTAACAAAATAAGTGCCTCCACACAGCAGAAACAAAAGCAGGCACACTGCCAAGGATGCCGTAAACGCAATATTTCGTTTCTTTCCCTCTGGTCTCATATTATTCACTTTCTTTCCTTCTTCCGGTGTTCCATCCAGTCAGGAGTCAGCAGCCCCGCCGCAAGCAGCGGGGACTCAATCTTGCAGTGCCGCAAAGCAGCGGGTTATTCCCATGGGTTGCTTGCGGGCGAAATAGTCCCTTGCTCTTCCATCCATTTCTGCAGATAGCTTTTCAAGGAACCTTCCATTATCTGAACGGAATAAGCATTTCCTGTCTCATCAGTGTAGCCTCCTGACAAAAATGCCACTCTATAAGCAGTTTCATCTTCCAAATCCGCATCCCCTCCGGTGAGCAGAAGGTAGGGATAGGGATTACCGTCTCCGTCTGCGTCAAACCCCAGACGTGCAAGCTCTTTCACCTGTGCTCCCGTCATCGTCATAACGGCATACTTTCCGTCATAGGTGGGAAGGATTGTTGTCATTGTCTCAAGATTGATCTTCCCTTTATAAAGTTTTCCGGTGATGCCGTTTCTCAATCCCACTCCGGGGCCGTGATACCGGCCCAGAGGAATCAGTACGGCATCCGCGCCCACGGCGCTTCCCAGCACTTTTCCGATTAACCTGCCCGTCTCTTCCAGAGTGAAATTCTCCGTGCTTTCACAGAAATAATGCTGATCCGATCGATTCAGGCTGCTCTGCTGCAGCTCATCCATCCGGGCAATACACTCAGCCCCGTCCATTCCGTTTTCTCCCCGGAACCAATCCGTATAAGCCTGCCCCATATCACTCAAAACATTTTCCCAGCGGGCATAGGTCATCTGAAATGCCCGTCCCTCCCACAATGCCTGCTGCGCATCGCTGATCAGGGAATCTTCCGGAACCTTTGCACTGTTGAGCACACTCATCACACAGGGTGTATCTTCACCGATGAATGCCGCCTGCCCTTCCGGCGAATAAAGCAGCGACAGTATTTGAACGGCTTCTTCCAGCTTTTTCTCGTTTCCCGGCAAGGTCAGGCGATTACTGATACCAAAATAGAAGGAAGGACTGTACATATAAATGTTCTTGCTGCCGTCCTCACTGATATAGGGCATCATCCCCAGCTTATCCCCGGTATCCGGCAGTTCCGTAATATTGACGGTAGCTACCATGGTACAGAATACGGCCTTTCTGTTACCCAGATAATCCAAAATCAGCTGCGGGTTATTCCGGTCTTCAGGATCCGTATGGAACATCCCGATATCCATATATCGCTGGACATAATCCATGGTATCCTCCCAATAGCCTTCCGCCGCAGCGTTCCCCGCCAAAAAATCCTGTTCCCATACCAGTCCCTCCGGCGTGGTAAGCCAGTCGGTTTTCGCCAGATTAAACACGGCGGAAAAAGCATTTCCGGTGAGAAGAGTGCCCGCCACGCCGGGAATCAGCCCCTCTTCCTCAATCTCCCCGCAAAGCGCCTCAAGCTCCGCAAAGTTCTCCGGCACCTCCCAGCCTTTCTCCTCCATCAGCGTCTTATTATAAAATATGCCGTACATGGAATAGCTGACAGGCAGAAGATACACTCCTCCGTCAATGGCTACCTGATCCAGAACAGAGGTGGGCATTTCGTTGATAAAATCATATCCTGACAGATCGGCCAAACGTTCTTTCGCCAATTCCTTATCCACGATCTGAGTGGTAATAAATATATCGGGAATGTCATCGGCCTTCATCTGCTCCCAGCTGTAACCGGTAGCGTTTCCTCCGGCATAGGAAATGAAGTCGATCTCTATTTCCGGATATTTCTCATTCAAAAGATTTATAAAATTATCACAACCGTTCCATGTGACCCATGTCAGCCCATCTTTTAGGGAATCGGCATCCCCTTGAGACGGGATGCAGGATGACAGCAATAAAGCTGCAGAAAGAAACAGTGCCGAAACACGCCGAATTAATTGCTTAGTCATAAGGAAAATGTCTCCTTTCACATATAAATTCATTTGCGCATAAGCTCTTAACATGGGCTATTCTAGCATACAAAGCTCCTAAAATCAAGATATGCATAACGGTTCCACCTGTGAAAACAAAATGCTGAAGTAACACTCCCTCGGGCGGCAGCGAAGCAACAGTAACAGCCAAAAACGTCCGGTTCACTTCTGATCCGGACGTTCCATATATAAAAATATTCCTTTCTGCCGCCTCCTCCCATAGACCGTGCCACTTCCTCCGTAGATCAATGCAAAAGGCCGCATTGTCCATCCCACTGTATTCGTGACGCAGCCTGAGACGGAATATAATGCTTAATTCTGCATCTTTATCTGTTCGCCGTGGATGGGCGCATACCGGACCAGACCAACGTCATCCAGATTCTCCCTGTGCATATCCACGGCAGTAATCTGATGGTTGTCATAAGTCGTATAGTAGTAAATACCCTTGTCGGCATTACAGCAGCAAGTAAAAATTGTAACCTCATATTTTCCGTCACCGATGTCACAGCAGCCTCTCTGCTGATCAACCGAACCCAGAATGTGGAAGAACTGGCTGATACTCTCGGATTCGGAATCTCCGGAAATCGAATTCATTCTCACAAACGCAGCCCGGACAAACCGGGATTGGGAAGATAAATCCCCCGGAAGCCCCAGCGCACCCATGCCGCGGCTGTATGCACTTAATTTCAGCTTATCACAGAAATGGTTCTGGGGAGCCTTCGGAGACAAGCTCATAAAATTATTCAGCTGAAACATCTGCTCCTCAAAGGGAGGATTATTTGTCAGAATTCCCACCGGATTATCGTATACCTTGACCCCGTCTCTGACGGATTCCACCGTGACGGCCTCTTCTCTGTCCGCGATAATCCAATGGAGCTGCGCCAAGGGCAGTTTATCGTTAAAACGGATATTGGTAAGGTTTATTCTCTCCAGCAGCGCCCTTGCTTCCTTTACGGATGCACATTTTCCCAGTATCCAAGGAATAAACTCAAACTGTGCAATATTGTCCTTGTCCGGCACCGGATTCTTGTAATCCGCATTGTCTACAAAATTTAAACCTGCCATGCCAAGACCTTTTTCGTTGACCGCCTCATAGTACAGGGGACATTCCTCCTCCACATGAGCCATTCCAATCATGGCGTAGTGCTTTGCCATAATCCCCATATTCCGAAAACGGAACGGATAATTACGGGGCGTTACCGTAATCTCGTCACCATAAGAAAACTCATAATCCAGCGTTCTGCCGAAATAAAAATCCTTTGTCTTATATGTTGCCGCAGTACACATAATTTGCCTCCTATTCAATTGCCGTTTATGACAATTTGTCCGTCCCTTGTCTTTGCACTTTCATACATGCCGCTCTTGCGGCATAAACGGTTCAAAAAGTCTACGGGAAAACCGCACCGGCGATTCCCCAAAACGGAGCATAAAATTACGAACACTCCATGAACTGAGCAGAATATTTAATTATTAGTTTACGGGGAAATGCCGATTTTATTCTTCCACTGCATAATCTGCATGAAATTCCGCATTAATTTCCCGTATTTCTTTTTTTCCGTCTATATAATCCCTAAAATATTCCATGAGCTCCAATCCGTTATCCTCGTATCCGTCTTCTTCCTCCCACTGCTTTATCAGTTGGATGCGCTCCGTTTTCGTGGTGTCTTTAATAGATGTACTTTTCATCCCATTGTCCATTCGATTCCTCTCCGTTTCCATGCCTGTCTTTTATTCGGGCAGATACTGTTGATATAACGTTGTATGATCCCGGATGCAGCTCCATGAATTGTAGGAACCGGCCGTCACACAAATATATTCCCTTCCGCTGTGGTCTGCCGCAAGGCTGGCCGCACAGCTTTTAGCCTCCTTCACATATCCTGTTTTGGCACACAACACCTCTCCGTGTGTGTCCCTGTCTTCAATTCTCCGCAGAAACCAGTTGGAAATGTCGATTCCTTCCGGATGCTCCGCTGTAGGTGTGGTGATATAATGATGCTCCGAGAGCACCTGCCGGCAGAATTCATTGTCTGCGGCTTCTTTTAAAATAACCGCCATATCATAAGGCGTAGTGTAATGATTTTCGTCGTATAGCCCCACACAATTTGTAAAATGAGTGGTTTCGGATAATCCCAGTTCCTCCAGCTTGGCATTCATCATATCCACAAATACCTCTTGGGATCCGGCCACATAAACCGCCAGTCCCACTGCCGCATCCCCACCCGACTTCAGTGCCGTGCCGTAAAACAAATCTCTCACCGGTATTTCTTCCCCTACCAAAAAGCCTACATTACTGCAGTCGTTGAGAAAGCAATAATCCGTAATATCAATTGTCATGGTAAAAGTATCGTCAAAATCGGCTATATGCTCGGCCGCAACCAGAAGCGTCAAAATCTTCGTCATGGATGCAGGATTGACCCGGGTCCACCCGCCTTTTTCCGCCAGTACAACGCCGCTTTCCACGTCAATTATGATACCGTAGCTGCTGTCGATACTGTCGCTGAAACCGTTGGTATCCTCCGTGGAATGCGCCGTAAATACCGTTTCCGACAGCATGGAACCCACGGGAAAAACCGAGCCTTCCTGAGGAAGGACTGCCACGGCATCCTTCCGTCCCGCCTGCCGTAAATCATCCGTATGCTCTTTGAAAATATCCTGCGGTTGGGAAGCTTCCATAAACGTTCCCGGCGTATCCGGCTGGCGGGAAGCTTCCGCCGGATCTCCGGCGGACGACGGAAACGATTGATCTCCGTTTGTCCTGTCTTTTCCGGAACGCACTGCCATGCCGATGCCAAATATTAAAAGCAATAAGCAGAATACCGCGGCACTCGGAACAACATATCGAAACAGCATTTCCCTTCGATGTTTTTCCCGTTTCATTTCCGCAATTCTCTGCTGTCGTCTCCGCCGCCTCTCTGCTTCCTGCCTTTCCTGCTCCTTTCGTTCCTCTTCCGTCAGTTCATCGTACTGCCATTCCGTATCGTCTTCTATTATATTTTGCCAATTTGTCCTCTCTCTTTCATCATTTTGTATTTTTATTCTTTTATTGCTGTCCTTCCGCAGCTCCGTTCTCACTTTCTCTTCTTTCTGCGATTCTATTCTCATTTTCCCGTCTTTCCGTGGTTTTGTTCTTACTTCTCTTCTTTCTGCGGTTCTATTCTCATTTCCCGTCTTTCCGTGGTTTTGTTCTTACTTCTCTTCTTTCTGCGGTTCTGTTCTCATTTCCCGTCTTTCCGTGGTTTTGTTCTTACTTCTCTTCTTTCTGCGGTTCTTATTCTCATTTCCCGTCTTTCCGTGGTTTTGTTCTTACTTCTCTTCTTTCTGCGGTTCTGTTCTCATTTCCCGTCTTTCCGTGGTTTTGTTCTTAC
>CAJUTJ010000126.1 GCA_910589655.1 uncultured Acetatifactor sp.
AGCCTTTGACATCCTCCGAGGTCTACAAGAGGATGCAGGGGAATGTGGGTATGTCGATGAGGATGGTGCGGGTGCTGATGAACCGCCTGAACCAGAAGGACATCCTCGGCTACACGGTGGATGAGCATGATTCGAGGGTTTACCACTATTATGTGCAGAGGTCAAGGGAGGAATGCGTGAAAGAGAAAAGCAGGAAGTTTGTAAACAGCTATTTTTCCGGCAGCGGGACAAATGCGATGGTGGCGCTTTTGCAGAGCTTCGCACTGACGGATGAGCAGATAAAAGAGCTGGAGGAGATTCTGGAGAAAAGCAGGGAGCGGGGTACAGAATCCACAGATAAAGAGGGTGAACCCCATGCCTGACTGGTCACAGATTGGCAGCCTTTTGGATTTCTGTGCGGCTTATTACACGACCCAGCTTGTACGGTGTGCGGCATTTTCCTTCGTGCTGCTCGGACTTGTGATGCTGTTTCGGAAGATGTTTTTTTCAAGACGGACATTCATAAGGGGGCTGTTATGGTCATCCCTCCTGCTCATCCCGTTCCTTGGAAAGCTGAAGCTGTTTTATGAAAATGCGGCTGTGTTGAGAATGACATGGCAGGTAACGCATGGAACCATGACCTGCCTGTGGGCTGACTATATTTATATGGCGGGCATCCTTATAGCTGCTGTCTGTATATTTGGAAAGCGGCTGCGCCTCCGGAAGTCGGCTGCCGGGATGGAAAAGGTTTCTCTGGATAATATGCAGGTCAGGATTACAGTCATGAATGTGACGCCGTTTACAGTTGGGCTGCTGAAACCAAAGATTGTCATTCCTAAAGTGGTATGGAGGAGTTACAGCCGGGATGAATTAAAATCTGTTGTACAGCATGAGCGGACGCATATCCGGTTGGGGCATTTATGGTTTGGGCTTGCATGGGATATCCTGCGGTGCCTCTTATGGGTGAACCCGTTCCTGACAGTCTGTCAGAAAGAGTTCCGGGCGGATATGGAGGATATCTGTGACAGGGTGTGCATACAGAGCAGCGGAAGGACGGCGCATGAATATGGCATGGTGCTGCTGAAAACCCTGAAACTGCTGAGCTCCAAATCGGAGAGGACACCGCCCGCCGTCACCTATGCCGGGGAAAAGGAATTTGCAGACATGAAAAGGCGTATGGGTGAAATTGTCGGTTTCCGTCCATATCGGAAAAAGCTGTGCGTGGGCATGGCAGCTGCAGCCGTCTTGGTGATTGCGGCACTGCTGATGGCGGTATATACCCATTCTTATGCTCGGTGCAGTGAGGATGAGGGGATACTGGTATATGAATATGCTGATGGGGAGGGCACTGTCATTTGCAAAAGGACGATTGGGTGATGGTGCTGTTCAAAATATTATAGGTAAAAGGAATTTCAAAAATAAGCACTGAAACAGCAGAGAAAAACAGCAAATCAAATAATGCCACAGAATATGCAAACGGATTGGCGAAACTCGTTCCAAGCGCAGAGTTTAGGATTGGAGATGGTTTTTCTACGGCGAAAACTGGAATAACGCTGAGATTCACCTATTCAGATGGAAAATATGTATGCACGAAAGACTGGTGCATTTTCAGAAAATAAATTATTTCCTAATGGCTGATCTAACTTTCCTGTTCTTCAACAGTAAAAATTTCCTCGATCGAAACATGAAATACCTTTGCAATATTCCATGCCAAAACCAATGATGGATTATATTTACCCTTTTCAAGATTTCCAATTGTTTCTCTGCGAACTCCAACTAAATTTGCTAAATCTTCCTGTTTCATATCAAATCTTGCTCTAAACTCTTTTATCCTGTTCTTAATCATTTTTTGTATTAACCCTCTCTTTAATTTCTAAAACAAAGGTAGAAAAAGCAAATATCGCTATTGAAATACCAAATCCTAATGCTGTTCCGGCAGCTAAAGGATTGCTGCTCATCTTAAAATAAGACAAGGCAAATGTAGCAGCAGCTGTAATGAAAAGATTAGCAAAGAAAGCCCATGAAGCACACCTTTTTATTGTATCAACAAACATTTCATCGGGAGTCACCCAAAAATACTCAAAAAATAGGGCAAAAGCAAAAAACGATAGAAACAAAGGTTCGCTCCCAATCAATCCCCATACGCCTAACAAAGAAACAAATCCAATACAGCCATACCAATTTTTCATAATTCATTCTCCTTTTTTGTTTGTGGTATATTTCGCTCTTTATGTTATAAATATACCACACAAGAAAATGAGTGTCAATAACTTATAAAGAGAAATATGAGGTATGAGAGGGATTCGGTAATGCTTGTTTTTTGGTCTTTCGTTCTTTTGTTCGGAATAGTGTGGTGCTGGCGGTCTATCTCTTGTTTTCGGTTGCTTGCTTCTTTACCGTACATGAGCATTTTCCGGACAGCTTTTTTCAGATTGTGTATTTTCTGGTTTTCAAACATTTCCAGTTCCTGATGCCGGTAGGGTTCCATGCAGTTTTTGCCTTCCGGAAAGCGGTTATGTTTATCCGGAATGATGAGCCGCAGAACATCCCGCCCGGTTTCACGGATCTTTTTCAGCCGCATGATGCAGTTCTCATAGATACCGGAAACCATATCGCCGTTACGGAAGGTCTCCCCGCCTTGTACCTGCATACCCATTGTGTTCAGAAGATAGCAGATATGTTCTTGGGGAAGGTTCAGCACCATCTGGAAATCCGAGTGCCGGTATTTCTCCATTCCGTGTGTATGGGCATTACAAAGTACGCTGACAGCATCTCCCCAAATTCCTGCCCAGTCAGGATTTTAACGCCGAGCTGCCTGCCTTTTTCAGCGTGCTGCCTGCCTTCTCGCCGCAGATCAGGTAATCCGTCTTTTGGGTAACGGAGCTGCCGGGCGTGGCGCCGAGGTTCCTTGCATTGCGTTTATGTAACTATTGTTGATGTTCATTTGACCGTATATAATATAATCCAGCCATATTTGTATCTTGATTATAGAGAGACATCTTTTAGCGAAAAATCAGAAAATATAGAAAATAGATGTAATATTTTGCGCTTGTTGCTGTCATATAAAGTAAGCTAACTTAATTTCGCGAGTTAAGGAGGAGGGCAATGACAGATGATAAAATTATTCAGTTGTTTTTTCAAAGAAAAGAGGTGGCTATAGAAGAAACTCAAAAGAAATATGGTTCCTACTGTTTCAAAATTGCAAATAATATTCTAAACAATAGAGAAGATTCAGAAGAATGTTTGAATGATACATGGTTAAAAGCGTGGGAGTCTATTCCGCCTACACGCCCTGCATATTTAAACTTATTTTTGGCTAAGATAACTCGTAATTTCGCCATCAATACATATCGGTCAAAACATACCCATAAAAGAGGTAAGGGTGAGATGGCATTGGTGTTGGACGAGCTAGAAGAATGTATAACAGGAGAGACCGATGTTGAAACGCTTTATATTGCAGAGGAACTACAAAGCTCAATAAACAAATTTGTTCGTGGATTATCTGAAAAGGACGGAAACGTGTTTATCAGGAGATATTTCTATGCCGATTCCATAAAAGATATTTCAAATCGGTATTATATTTCCGAAAATAATGTTCGAGTGATGTTGAGCCGTACACGGAACAAATTAAAACTCAGGCTGGAAAAGGAGGGCTATATTTGATGAATACGGAAGATTTATTTGAGAGCTTTGGAGCATTGGATGATGATTTATTAAAGAGAAGTGAACATAGAGGGAAAAAGTTGAATAAAAATGCGTATTCAACTATTGGTTTGAGTGCGCGCCGCAGCGCGCAGATGGGTATAAAGATGAAAAAAAGGAGAAAAGCCAGTGAATTATTGAAATATGGGAGTATCGCAGCATGTTTGGTTGTGATTTTGGGTATCAGTATATTGTTTATAGATAATGAAAGCCCAAATCCCACTCCCGTTGTTCCGGAAATTAGTATTATTGCAGATAATAATGATGATATTTCTGATGAAGAGACTGATTTGCAAGTCAAATCTGAAAGATATGTGAATGTATCAATGCTGTTAGCTTCTAATGAGAGTATAGAAACACTGGCTCATAAAATCGCGCTTGTAGAAATCGAAAATTATTCTGCACACTATTACAAAGTAGCATCCGTAGAAAGTGATATATTACAAGAAAGTATAGGTCATGATGTTCCGGGAACACAAATGTGGTATAAAGTGTCCGGTCATGAGGATATGCAGTATCTTATTTTCAATGACAATAATGAGTATTCTCTATGGAAATTTGAATCTTTCCAAGAAGAAAGTTATCCGTATAGTGATGTATTACAAATTATTTACAATATCCATTCGGCAGAAGATATTGACAAAGTTATAGTAGCACCGGCAAATATGGATAATTCAGATAAAGGACAGGCAATCCAAGAGGAAATTGGGACGAATGTTGTTACAGATGATAAAGCCATTGAAACAATTTATAACGTGTTGGTTGGCTTAATCTGTTATGGAGGAAATAATTGGGATATGATTGGATTGGAAGAAGATACTCCTTCATCTATGCAAAATCAAGTAAGGGCAGGCAGATTTTTAACAATGGCAACATCTCAAGGAATGGAGGTTGACACTTTGAAATATACGGGAATCTCAGGGATGTTTTACGAATATGGGGGAATTGCATATAGCGCCTTGACTATGGAGGAAAAAACGGCAGTTGAAAAAATTCTGAATATAGAATTGCCATATGAAACAGATAATTCTGTCGCGGAACAGAATAAACAAACAGAAAGTAATGAACCAGAGGCAAGCAGGGCAGCGCAAGATATTCCGGTAGATGAGGAAACATATCAAGAAGCAAGAGAATATTCTGCGGAATTGACCGATTTACAGAATAGAATCAGTCAAGCAATGATGAATAAAGAATTGCCCTTTGTAACTTCATCTGCTATTTATGAAAATCCAGATAGAATCCATGTAACAGTAAACACAACTGATGAAGATTTAATTGCCAAATTGCAGGCATTTGATACAACAGGCAAACTGTTAGAAATTGAATACTCCGAACAGCGCATATGGAATAAATAGCAAGCCCAGCCGAGCCGGTCAACGGCAAGTAAACGGGCTTAGCCCACCATTGACAGCCCCGTCTGTCCTTGCTGGTGGGTAATCAGGGGGCGACAGCAAAAGTGCTGCCGCCCCTCTTTATCACCTGTGGCTTACAATGATCTTTGTCAGGTTGTAAGCGATCAGTTCCGCCCGGCTCTCCTGCTTTATGAATTGGGATACAACATAGAAGATGGCATCCCGGAACAGGAATTTGATCTGATTAAAAAGCATGACCGAAATTCAATTTTAACATTTCCAGAAAACGTTCAGCAATGGGAGTAAAAACTTGATATTTTTTCCATATTAAATGTATATTTGTTTCAAGCTTAGGTGTAAGTGGACGAAAGATAAGCTTACTATCAAGGCTTGTGTCAATCAGATGTTGAAAAGTTAAGAGATATCCAAGCCCTTCTTTAACAAAAAGCGAACCGTTATATGAAAGCCGGAATGATCCCTCGAGATGTAGCTTATCCATATAGTTGCCGCACCATTTAGAAATATCATTCTTCCATCCTTGTTCGGAGCAAAATAGAGGTAGTCCGATTAGATCCTCCACGCTGATGGATTTTTTTTCTGCTAATTTACAGTTGTCTGGCATGACAACACCCCACAAATCAGCAGCAGGAAACGTTAAATAGTGATATTTTGCTGTATTGGGTTCTTGAGCCAACACAGCAAAATCAATTACACCCTTATCCAGCTTTTCTGTAACCTGTTCTGTATCGCCGCTGGTGATGTGATAGTGTAGGTCAGGATAAGTCTTTTTGAACATCCTGATTGCGGAGGCAAGATATCTGATCTGGTAAGATTCCGCCAAGCCGAAGTAAACATCCCCTCCAAGAACATCATCCAAAGCAAGAAATTCTGTTGTAATTTTGTCGGCCATTTTTATCAAGTCTTCTGCCCGTTTTCGAAGCAAAACACCTTCCTCAGTCAGCTGTATGCTGAAACTATGGCGCGTGAACAGTTTTTTCCCAAGCTCATCTTCAAGTGCTTTTAGCTGCTTGGAGAGAGTGGGCTGGGTAACGTGAAGCAGCTCTGCCGCACGGGTCATGTTTTCTTCTCGTGCTGCGGCAAGAAAATATCTCATGGTTCGCAGTTCCATTTTGTCCTCCTGTGATATTCCTAAAAATTATATCACGATATAAATTATAGCCATTAGCGAAATGGAAGTCAAGGGGATAAAATACAGGCATAGCAGGAAGGGAGGCGGTCATACGGATGATCTTATTCAGAATCTAAAAGATGCAGGCTGTGGCGCTCAGACCATTGAGAAGGTCTGCAGGCTGTATGGTAACGGTCAGGTTCAGGATGTGATTAAAACACTGCGAAAGCACCGCTGCAGCTTGATGGACAGCCTGCATGAAAGTCAGGGGAGAGTTGACTGTCTTGATTTTTTAGTATGGCGGATGGAAAAGGAAAAGCAATCATTAAAAAATAAGGAAAAGAAAGAGAGGCATTACAAAATGGAAAATATTACAAAACCGGAATTGACAAAGGAATGGGATAAGACTTTCCCGAAAAGTGAAAAGGTGAGCCACCGCAAGGTGACATTCCCTAACCGTTACGGAATTACGCTGGCGGCAGACCTTTATGAGCCGAAGGGGGCTGAAAAGAAACTGGCTGCGATTGCGGTATGCGGGCCGTTTGGCGCGGTAAAGGAGCAGGCAGCCGGACTGTATGCGCAGACAATGGCAGAACGCGGTTTCCTCACCATTGCCTTTGATCCTTCCTTTACCGGTGAAAGCGGCGGCGCACCCCGTTACATGGCTTCGCCGGATATTAACACGGAGGATTTTCAGGCAGCGGTTGATTTTCTTTCCGTACAGGAAAATGTTGACCCTGAGCGTATCGGCATTATCGGCATCTGCGGCTGGGGAGGCTTGGCTCTGAATGTGGCGGCGCTGGATACCCGCATCAAGGCGACGGCTGCCTCCACCATGTATGATATGTCCCGCGTCAATGCCAACGGATATTTTGATGCAGATAATTCTGCTGATGCACGGTACGCGAAGAAAGAGGCTATGAATGCCCAAAGACTTGTTGATTACAAAAATGGCAGTTATGCGCTGGGCGGCGGCGTTGTCGATCCGCTTCCGGAGGACGCGCCTTTCTTTGTAGCAGATTATCATGATTACTATAAAACGGATCGCGGCTACCACAAACGTTCGTTAAATTCCAACGGCGGCTGGAATGTGATCGGCTGTATGTCCTTTATGAACCAGCCAATCCTTCAGTACAGCAATGAAATCCGCAGCGCAGTCCTTATCATGCACGGGGAGAAGGCACATTCCTGCTATTTCAGCCGCGATGCTTATGCCGCAATGGTGAAGGATAACCCTTATACAGATAACAAGGAGCTGCTGATCATTCCGGATGCAGTCCATACAGATCTGTATGACGGCGGCGGTAAGAACGCTATCCCGTTCGATAAGCTGGAGGAATTTTTTTCGGAAAACATGAGATGACATTTATAAACTTATAATACGAGGTGGAAGGCGATGTTAGGAAATTTTATGTATTGTAACCCGACGAAACTTTATTTTGGCGAGGATTCCCTTGCCGGTCTGAATGATGTGGTGCCGGGCATAAAGTAAGTGAAAGTCTGGAGGTAACAGTTATACGTATTTTAGTATTGAACGGAAGTCCCCGTCCAAAGGGCAATACGAAACAGACGGTGGATGCGTTCCGGGAAGATGCGGAATCGGCAGGACATAAGGTGGACGTAGTTGACATACGCAGGAAAAAGATTTCAGGCTGTCTGGCCTGCGAATACTGCCATACAAAGGGAAACGGAGCCTGTGTGCAGCGTGAAAATGTCACTAAAAGCAAAAGGACTTTTACACCGCGGATTTCTTCTTTCATTTACAGGAATATGCAAACTGTCAACAGCGCAGCCGACATAAACCGCATGAACCGGAGCGATATCACACAACATCAGCAGGCAGCTCGTTCTGATACTCAGACATTGCCATAAGCGCCGTAGGCTAAGATCAAAAGTCCGGTTGGTTTTATGGTATTTCCGGTCAAGAAAAAACTTCCGTTTTGTAATACAATGATATTCAGGGAGGGGGGAACACGCTTGAAAAAATCTAACGCAATTGATGGATCTATCGACTTTATTGAAAGCCGTTTAACCGAAGCTATAGATGTAGGTGAGCTGGCACAGCAGGCCTTTTTCTCGAAAACGCATTACCAGCGGCTGTTTCGTGCCATTGTTGGCGAACCGGTGATGGAGTATGTAAAAAATCGCCGATTACAACTTGCCTGTCGTGATGTGCAGGCAGGAAATACCGGAATTTTAGATATTGCGCTAAAATATGGCTATGATACTCACGAAGGCTTCACCCGGGCGTTTAAGACATACTTCGGCGTGACTCCCTCCGAATACCGCAAATGTAGTATTCCAAATGAAACGGAGGTAGTCGTAATGTTATCAAACGAGTTACTAAACAGGATTGGACAAAATGGGGAACAAACTTCCGCAATATTAAGCAATTTCATCGAGGAAGCGGAAAAACTGGTTGCTCTCGCCCATAAAACGGCAGAGTCAGCGGGTGAGAAAGGCACAACAACAACCATTGTCGCAAATGAGTTGAGTAACCTTGCTAAGCGCATGGAACAACTTAGAAATGAGAATGTAAGGAATTTGACGGCAGGGAGTGCATCCCCTTTTGAAATGTTTAACAAGATATTTACCTTGATACGCTGCATTGACGACGGGGTTTTCCAAATGAATCTGCTGCGCTTCTTTTGCGGCATTGAAACGGGACGCATTTCACCGCCAAAAGACCAAATTGAGGCAATTGATGCAGACTATGCCAGATTGTGCAGGCAATTTGCGGGCAATAAAGAACACATGATCAATTTAATGAAAGAAGCGGTTGAACTGCTTAATGAGGACATGAAACAAGAAGCTGCGAAATGCATTGAAACGTGTGTCAGAGAGGTGAATAAAGCTGTTGAGACAGGTGAGAGCACTGCAGCATCAGCACATGCCGCCGCCAAATCATTGAGGGAGCGCGGCAGAGCATTCTTTTATATTGCCGAAGAGGTAAGCGCAAGCATAACCGTGTTAAAAAACGTGACGGAGGATTTCAAAAGTATCCACGATTTATCGACTTCCCTCGCTCAATTAGCCAACATCGTGTACAGCATGAACATTAATGGTTTTAACGCTTCCGTTGAAACCGCGAGAACGGGCAATTCCGACGAATGTTTGGCTGCCGCCGAGAAGATAAAGAAATATACCGGTGTTTTGCAAAAGGCTTACCGCGAATGCAAAACTCTGTGCAGTGAATATGAGCGCCTAATGGAATTAACAAAAGGGAACGGCAGGCAATATGAGCAGGCACTTACTGAAAAGCATATGGATGACGTCATTTTTCAAAGTAGAATATTATCGTCGCAATTCGCCCTTGAATCGGAACGCATCAATCGAGAATCATTCCGTGCACTTGCTCAGACTGCCATTATAGCCGACACAAATTTGGTGAAAACTCGGAATGCTGCAGAATACCGAGAAGCTATTGCAAAATTTCTTCAGGCATTAAACAAGGAAATCTGCGCATTGGAGATTGGCGGCAGTTTTGCCTATTTCGCTAAGGAATATGAGACTTTTCTGGAACGCATTTAATATCAGGTTTCAACATTTAACAGTCGATTGAAAATGAATACTTGCTTCCGGTATAAGATCCGGAAGTCTCCGAAATACCCTCCGCTTCAACGGTGTAAGAAAAACTGTTGTTGCGGAGGGCATTTTGTGTATTACTATCGACTGTGGAAAGCTGAAAAAGCAGGTGCAGGGAATATGATGTATCAAGCAGCGGAACATAGGCAGCATTTTCAGGAAGAGAAGCAACAGGAACGGGAAAGAGAGTTTAGTTACAGAAAAAATTTTTTGAATCGAACCGCTATGATTTCCCACTGTTATATAAAGTGAAAGGAAGCGTTGCAATGTTTATATGCCATTGCAAGAAATCTTTGTATTGATGAATATCGTCGTCCCAAAACTGAGGAATTATCCGAAGAAATCCTATAAACGATTTGGTGATAAATATGGGCTGCTGAATTCATCGAAATTTCCGCAATGCAGGTATGAAAGACTTATTTTCTTTGCTCATGTCTTTGTCACAAGAAGAAAGCAACTTATTAAGGATAAGCAGAGAGGATGCAGATAAATGAATTGAAAGACAGGCTTTTCAATATTTTAAATGATACAGAGAATTCGTTTATGGCAGATATTATCACTAATGACGAGAAGGATGAAATCAAGATAAGCTTAAAAGCATTGATGATATGACATTTTATAATTCTTAATCCATGGATGGTGTCATAAGCTAAAGTAAGGATAAAGAGGTAGAAAAAATATGAAAAATGATACATGCATACATATTGAAACTGCCTACAAAAAGAAAAAAGTGAGAGTCCAGCTGAGATTTTCGGAAGGAACAGATGATAAGAACGCCAAGCTGTTTTATGACGGCTTAAAGAAAACCTATATAGGAAAAAGCGAGTCCGGAGCTTTCCATATAAATGATTCAGCGTTAAAATAATATTTAGTACTGCAATGCAGCATTAGTACTTCATCCGGCCAGAAATTGAACCTTGGAGCAGCCTGTTTCGCGCCATTGCGTTGTTAAAATTTCCAGACAATGCCACCGCATTGCCGTTGAAATTTTGCATGGCACAATCTCCCGCAAATTGTGACACACATCTGCCAGAAAGCAATTTTCAAACACGCTCTAGCACGAACCATACAGCTCCAAAATCCAATTCCTGACTGGATGGAGCCCTGGTACAACGAATATTAATTAACTGACACCTTGGCTTGTCTGATTTTTCATCTGCTTCGTTGTCGTCAATCGACGTAGCCACCGCTACGCCTCAGTCCTCCGCCTTGCATATGAAATAATCATTCTGCGCCAATGTATCAGAAATTAATTATTCGTTGTACTAGAAACTGTCAATACATGATAAGGATGTGCCCATGGGATATAGAAACCATGG
>CAJUTJ010000127.1 GCA_910589655.1 uncultured Acetatifactor sp.
TCTATACTGGTTATTGGATGTCGCAATCTTATTATACCAAAGATTAGGTGCTGTTTTAATGTCAATACACCATTTATTGCAGTAATTTTGCTTAAAAAATCAAGCATTAAGCCAACTATGCTGGTGGGAAAGTTGAGTAACTCATTAACATACTTACTAAAGTCCTATTTCTCCACTCCCAAAGAAGAAATCTTCCATACCCCTTCTTCTTTCGTCAGCTCTATGGTCAGGTAATCAAGGGAATCCTCCTCACTCTCCGTAGTTTTCACCGGGACGCTGGCCACGGCAGTATCTCTTTCCGGATTCATTTGCAGGTTCAGTTCCTCCGTCTTCCACTCCGTCAGCTCTTTCAGAATATCCAAGTCATCCGTAAAGGACTCAGATAAAAATTCGGAAACGTTCTCGATGTATCCCTCTTGGCACACCGACATAAACTGCAAAACAATTTCCCTTGCCGCCGTTGCTGACACTCCGCCCATACTTACCGGATTAGCTGCCGAAAGAATCCCGAAGTTCTGCGCTATTGCACGCAGCCTTACACCAAATCCTCCTTCCGCTTCACTGGGATAATTGTAGAAAATCCCCCAGACATCATCTACACTGGAACGTATTTCCACAACATGAATCATACCGTTCTCTTCCTTAAAGAATTGAAACTCCGTATATTGTGACTGATAGCCTTGAGCTATAAATGCTTCCGCGATCTCATCCCGGTTCTTCCCTCTGTACTCCGAATCCTGCCCGCTGAAATGCTCTATCCTTAACGTCACATTTTCATTGAGCTCACTTACCCATTCTTCCGGAGCGGACATCTTCCAATCTTCCTTAGGAATCAAAATGCAATAGCCCTGACCATACTCCAGCCATGCCGGTTCCGATTCTTCCATACCTTCAATCATATATGTCAGGTTATAGCGATCCTCTTCTCCCGCCGCATAACTCATCCCCGAAAAGAGAGCAGGCTCTTCCGGCATGACTTCCGGATTTCCGGACTCCGGTATCCCGGCTTCCTGCTCACCGCTGCCGCCGGCATCCGTCCCTATGGCCACCGGGGGATCCGTCAATGTGACATCCTCATGATCCGTTTCCCCTTCCGGCCGGTTTGTTCCGTTCTCTGTCAAATAGGATTCCTCCTCCGGATTTCCGGCTGTCTCTCCTGCTTTCGCCGATGTAGCAAAAAGCAAAGCTACCGATAAAACCATCACGGATGCAAAACCAATGGCTATTTTTGTCTTTTTTCTATATTTCATAATCGCACCTACCCTTTCCTCTACTGCGTTTTTCCCGAAACCGCTGTACAGCGATACCGGAGCAAAATTTCTCTCTTCCATACCGATTAAAGTCAAGGCATAGCCCTTACGCGCCTGCCCTCCAAAAGTTCTCAGCACTTCCTCGTCACAAGCAAGCTCTATGTCACGGTTCAAAAGGATATACATCACCCACACCAAAGGATTGAACCAATGAAGACACACCGCCGCCGTCACCACAAGCTTTAACAATCCGTCAAAACGGCGGATGTGAATCATCTCATGCTGTAAAATATACTCCAGCTTCCGCTCCTCCTCATCCTCCAGTTCTTTCGGCAGCAAAATCACAGGCCGGAAGGCACCGTAGGTCAGCGGCGAAGCAATCCTGTCGGACTGGCGCACGTCCACTTTTCTTCTCAGACGGTTTCTGCGCAGCCACTGCTTAATAAAACGATTTTCCGAGGGAACTGCCGTTTTAAAAATCCTGATACAGCAAAGATACATGACGGTAAAAGCAATCCCGCAAAGGATAGTTCCGCCCATGCCCACTATACGCAGAACCCTCTCTCTATCCGATGCCCCCAAGCCGGACGCGCCAAAGGCGTCTGTATCACCGGCTGTAAAAACGGCATTTCCGGCAGCCGGGACAGTATTGACGGCGGAAGCTTTTACCGGAATATTTTCCCCACCGGCCCCTGACGGCAGGATCCCGCCGCCGAATATCCTGTTCTCCGAAATGATTCCCTGTGAATCCTGAAAGGCTACCGACCGCTGCCCCATCAGCGAATAGGCGCTGAACGAAAAGGGCACCGAGAAGGGCACAATCAGCCGAAACAGCACGATACACCATAACACGGAAAATGTTCTTCCGGGCAGCTTCCTTCTAAACAGCTGTCTGAGCAGCAGCACTATCAGAATCAAGATACCCCCGTATACGCTCATAGCAAATAAATTTATACTCACCAGACTCATTCCGCTTCCTCCACAATCTGCTTCAACCTTTGGATCTGCTCCTTTGACAGCTTTTTCCTGCCGATCAATGCCGCAAACAGCTTATCAACAGAGCCGTCATAAATCTTATCAATCAATTCGTCCGTCTCCGCCACCTGAACTTCCTCCTTGGGAATCAATGCATGGCAGAGAAAATTAGGTTCCCTTCGCTCAATGGCGCCTTTTCCGATGCAGCGCTTGATCAGCGTGTAGGTAGTATTCATATTCCACCCTACCTCTTCTTTCAAAATATCGGAAATTTGTTTTGCGGTGGTATCTCCCCTCTTCCACAGAACCCCCATAACCTTTAATTCAGAATCAAAAAGCTTTGTTTCCATCTCCTGCCTCCCTAAACTCCATGCAGCCTGCCGCGCCATCCTATCCGAAAGTCCGAAAATCCGGCGGCAGCACACACTGCAAAGAACACACTGTTTGCTGCATAGCGTCTCGGGTTTTCATGTATGGAAAGTCCGAAAACACCTCACGGGTAAGGTATGGAAGGCTGCATATATACATAAAAAGAATCACACTACTGCAGTAGTTTTCTTATCTATAAACTACCACAGTAGTGTAGCTCTGTCAATCTTTTTTTTTTAATTTATATCAAATCTTTGCTTTGCAGAAGTTGCAGGCGCTTTTGCCCGGTCCGGCGGGAGGGAGATTTTTGACGGGTGGGCAATAATATGTTAAAATCAGGAAAAAAGCGGGTGTCAGCGAAAGTCAGAAAACGTACAACAGAGAGGACGACGAAGACGATTATGAAAAACAAATGTTTAAAACTACTGAATTTTCTTTTGTATACCTTTGTCCTTTTTTTCCTATGTAATATTTTTGCATTCAATCGGATCGTGAAGGAGGGAATTCCGCAGATATTCCTGTACCTGCTTGGAGCATTGTCATACATCTGGATCCATATTTTCCCCCTGTTCTTCCCCCTCCGGCCTAAAACGGTGCGGCTGAAGGTCTGTGCCGACGGCTGCTGGCTGCTGATTCTGTTTTTAAGCTCCACCGGACTGTCTTTAACCTTCTTCCTCTTGGGCTGTTTGGGACTGCTGCCCATGGGAACCCCTCTCTCGGAACCGAAATTCTGGCTGGTCAATTCCCTGCTTGCCGTTCTGCTGGAGGCGCTGGTTTTCTGGAACGGTATGATACGTGTCTACAGTTCCTCCGTCCAGTTAGGCATCCGAATCCGTGTGGCAGGCATTGTCTGCGGTATGATTCCCGTTGCCCATCTCATAGTGCTGGGGATCATTATCCGCACGGCTGTAAAAGAAGCCGCTTTTGAAAACGAAAAAATACTGCAAAACGAATGTCGCTGCGGACAGCAGATCTGTGCTACAAAATATCCCGTTTTAATGGTGCACGGCGTCTTTTTCAGAGATTTCCACTATTTTAACTATTGGGGACGCATTCCGAAGGAACTGGAAAAAAACGGCGCCCGTATTTTTTACGGAAACCATCAGTCCGCAGCCGCCATTGCAGACAGCGGCAGGGAGCTTGCCGGACGCATTCTACAGATTATCCGGGAGACAGGGTGTGAGAAGGTGAATATCATTGCCCATTCCAAGGGCGGTCTGGACGTAAGGGCGGCTCTGCAGCTGCCCGGTATTGCAGAGCATGTGGCCTCTTTGACCACAGTCAGCACTCCCCACAGAGGCTGTGAGTTCGCGGACTATTTATTGACTAAGATTCCCTCCAGACAGCAGGCAGGCATAGCCAAGGCATACAATGCCGCTCTCCGTAAATTAGGCGACCCTGATCCGGACTTTCTGGGCGCCGTGAAGGATCTCACCGCATCCGCCTGTTTAGAGTTCAACCAAAGAACCCCCGACATCCCCGGTGTCTTGTATCAAAGCATCGGCACCAAATTAAACAAAGCCGCAGGGGGACGCTTTCCCCTGAGCTTCACCTATGTGCTGGCAAAACATTTTGACGGCGCAAACGATGGCCTTGTAGGGCAGAAATCCTTTCCTTGGGGGTCTGATTACCGCTTCTTAACCGTAAAAGGAACGCGGGGAATCTCCCATGGGGACATGATTGACCTGAACAGAGAAAACCTCCCGGAGTTTGACGTCCGGGAGTTCTATGTGCAGCTTGTGGCAGACTTAAAGAAAAAGGGATTTTAATACCGGAAGCCTTTCCGCCGACGGTAAAATTACACAAGCCTTTTGGCCGTATTGCTTCCGAAAGCCGCTTTGGAAAAAGGACGTTTATACACCGCAACATATACCATGTACTGCAATGCTCCGCCTAAAAACACCATTGCCAGACAAAATACCACCGCACCGGAGGCGTTAATATGCCACTCCGGCAGAACGTGGGGTATCTCTTCTTTTACCGCCGCATAAAATCCGGAGACTGTTCCAAAACACACGCCTACCGCCACGTAGATTACCATGCTTAGGTAAAAGAATTTGTAAATAAATGCCGCCAATATATCAATTGCCAAGACCAGCAGCCCCACACCGGCCATGTCCAATATCAACTCCGACGCTCTCTCCGGCGCCCTCCATGCCCCCAATCCCCGAATCAATAATATGACAGCCACAGCCGCCAGATTTCCTCCCATGCTTATCAAAACCGGAACTGAGGTATGCAGCTTCTTTTTATAACACGAGCCTTCTACCATGGAACTGAGCCCCAAGGACATCAAGATCTGGCTGGGATACATGGCCGCGCAAAACAACAGCACCGCCCCCACATCCAGCCACATCCCCCATACCCACTGTCTGGAGGGAAAAACAAATACCAATAGCCATTCCATCCCGATTCCCAGCAGCGTGAACAATACCATTGCCGCCATGTTGATTTTTAAATTAATACCGTATTTAATCAGTGCGACGCCTGTTTTTAATGTCCCTTTTTTTAATGTCCCTTTTTTATTTTTCTTCTTTTCCGTTTGCATACCGTTTCCCATCCTTTCAAACTCCTGTCATGAAATTTTTGTCACACTTCCGGTCATGCCGACGCAGCCGGCACAAACAATCAATGAATCGGTGCAAAACATGCCTCCCGCTATGCCAATGCAGCCGTCCGGCGATAGACACGCCCCGTTATTCTCCGTATGGTAATTCCGCTAAGGATCAATGCCGCCGCACCATAAAACAATAATAACAAGATTGTGAGAATCTCTCCGCCAGCCGCCCAATGCCAAAATAGCATATTATTGCATATGCTGACAGCCGCCACTGCCAGCTGGGATAATACGGCGATAGACATCAATATCTGAAAACCTTCCAAATGTCTGCTGCCGTTCAGCACTGCCACAATCACACAATACATGGCCAGCCCGTCCGCCAGAACCGCCGCCTCCCCTGTCAGTACGGCGATAGCCGCGGCAAAAATCATACAGAAGGCAAAGCGCCTCAACAAATCTACAAGTGTTACATTTCTCACAACTTCTGTCCCTGCGTGGGAAGTCCTGAAATATTTCAGGCTGCTTCCGCCATCCGAGAGACACCCCGCCAGCATCCAATAATCTGTCGCAATCTCATAGACAGTCAAATAGCCAAATAGCAGAATCCGGTAATAAAAGTTTCCGCTTCCACTCTGAAAAGGAAGCCCCAGACAGATTAACAAAATCAACACAGGAATCGGCAGCAGCACCAATATCCTGTACGACAGAGAAGTAAAAGCAAAATAACTCTTTATTTTTCTTTTCATAATAATCTTCATACCTCCATGATTCCCTTTGCGGATTGTCAAGCTGCCACATGAGAAAAATGTTTCATAACCGCCACGCTGATCTGGGTCAGACTGGGACGTTCCACACTTATGTCACAGCCTGCCAGCCTATCCAGCTTCTCCGCCAGACAAATTCCTTCAAAGCCGTATTTGTTTGTAGTACAGTTAAACAATTCCTTCTGTACCTTCCCAAGCTCCGATTCATCCCCTTTGACCAACAGATACTTTTCTTTTAAATCCTCCACAAAGCCTTGTTCCACAATTTTACCGCTTTCCATAATGATGGCATAATCGGTGACATTCTCCATATCCGCTATATTGTGGGTGGAAAAAAATACGCTTCTCTGCCCTTCGTCTTCCGCCAGATACTCCCGGATAATCTCACAAAGCTTATCCCGCATCACCGGATCCAGAGGGGATGCCGGTTCATCCATCAGCAAAATTGCCGTATCTCTGGCCAGAACTCCGGCAATCATCAGTTTCATGCGGTTCCCGTCCGACAAATCACTTACCTTCTTCTTCGGATCCCAGCCCTCCGCTCCCACCGCCAATTCCTTACACCAGCGTTCAAAACGTTCTCTGTGAAAATTAGAAAACAGCAATTCGTTCAACTCCGCTATCTGCCCCAGCCGCCACTGGGATACATAATAGCTGCCCGGAGCGGTATAGCCCATCCGCTCCTTGACCTCGGGGATCTCTTCCCTGTCCTTGTCCGTATATTTACCGTAATACCGAATTTCTCCCTGATATTGAAGCTGGATTCCTGCCAGAATATTAAGCAAGGTTGTCTTACCCGCACCGTTTTCACCGATCAATGCAGTGGCATACCCCTTGGGAATTTTAAGCTCCGGTATATTCAGCTCAAACCCTTTGTATTTCTTTTTCAGTCCATATGCTTCCAACACATAGTTTACTTCCATAACACTCTTTCCTTTCTTGTCTCAACCGCTTCTTCCTGAATTTCCTGTCTCTTCGGCCACTCTATGCCTAAACTCCATCCGCCGGAAACCACCGTCCCATTTACTCTTCCATATTCAGCAAAGTCTCCAATGTATCCATCAGCTCTCTGTCAGTAATTCCTGCAATTCTTGCCGCCGTTATGGCTTCCAGCAAGGACTCTTCCACCTTCCTCAAATGCTGTTCCCGGAGCATCTCACTGTCTTGGGCATTGACATAATACCCCTTCCCCTGTACCGCCGTCACCAGCCCTTCCGCTTCCAGCTGTTCATATGCTTTCATGGTGGTGATCACACTGATTTTCAATTCCTTTGCCAGACCTCTGATACTGGGAAGGTACTCGCCCTGTTTATATTTTCCCGCCAGAATGCCCGCTTTAAACTGTTCTGCTATCTGCTGATAAATAGGGACTCCCGAATTCTGCAATATCCTCATCTGCTCACCTGCCTTTTTCCGCCTCCCCAAAGCAGCTCTTGCCATGGGGAACGTTCCTTATGCTGTAGTAATACTGCCTGCATACATCTGTATGCGCAACTGTTTATATGTTATATATACACTATAATCAGATATATGTCAATCATGTTTTTGAAAAAAATATGCATACAATTTTTCCGTCTCGAAAATCGCATACGGTCGCAATTTTGACTTCACGAGAAGGACTGATTGTCACATTGACAAAAGCGGGCTTGACAATTGGATGACATCGTGTTATATTTTAACCGTCAACACCGTGTTATACATAAAGGAGGATAAACCCATGGTACAGCAAATTTCCGATGCCGAACTTGAAATTATGAAAATCGTATGGGGAAACCCGGAGGAGGTGACATTGTTCCCTTATATCATGGACATGCTGGCGGCAAGGGGCAAGCCGTGTCAAAAGAATACCCTGATTGTACTCTTGTCGAGGCTGATGAATAAGGGCTTTTTGAGCGCCAAGAAAATCGGCCGCCGCAACGAATATACCACGCTCGTTTCGGAAACGGAGTATCAGACAGCGCAGACAAAAAATTTCCTGAATAAGATTTACGAGGGGAGCGCAAAAGGGCTGGTTTCCAATTTGATTTCGGGCGACCTGCTGGCAGACGAGGAATATGAGGAATTGAAAAGGCTGCTGGAGAAAGGGAAAGGGCAACAATGAACGCAGTTTTGAAAATTTTCCTGTCTATGTCCGTTTCCGGCAGCTTGCTCATTCTGGCTCTGCTTTTGGGGAAACAGTTTTGGAAAGATAAAATCAGCCGACAATGGCAGTATTACATTTGGCTGGTTGTCGTTTTACGGCTGCTGTTCCCGTTCGGGCCGGAAGCAGGCCTGATGGGAAAGGCATATCAAGCCGTCGATCAGGCAATATTCCGGACCGCTCTTTTACCGCCACAACAGCAGTCATCACATAATGGTTTTATTCCCGCTGTCGGAGCGGAGCAGCACAATGAAACCGTGAATAGTCCGTCAGATAATGCTGCTGCCCGCCTGTTTCACGATATTGGGACGCTGCCGATAAATTATGTCTGGCTGGTGTGGCTGGTGGCTGCGCTGGGCTTGCTGATACGAAAAATAACAATCTATCAAAGCTTTATGCAGTATATCAAGGCCGGATTAACCCCTGTTTCCGATATCGGGCGGTTAAACAAACTTTTTATTTCTGCGGAACATTCAGGTATTAAAAAGCCGATTGAATTATGCGTCAATCCGTTGGTTTCTTCCCCGCTTCTGATTGGATTTTTCCATCCATGTATTGTACTGCCAAATGCGGATATTCCTGAAAGGGATTTTCAGTGCAGCATACTACATGAACTGACACATTACAAACGGCGGGATATGTTCTATAAATGGCTGGTTCAAGTTACCGTCTGCCTGCATTGGTTTAATCCGCTGGTTCACCTTATGAGCCGGGAAATTACCAAGGCTTGTGAATTTTCCTGTGACGAAGCCGTCCTCGCTAAAATGGGTGGCAGCAGCGCGCAGGACTATGGGAAAACCTTGCTTAACGCTATGGCGGCAGTAGGGAAATACAAGGAAAATCTCGGAGCCGTCACGTTAAGCGAAAATAAACAACTATTGAAAGAGAGGATAAATGCAATTATGAACTTTAAGAAGAAATCAATGGCGATACGCTTTTTGACGGGTGCGCTGACGCTGTGTGTGGTGTTTGGGGCGGCGTTTGTCGGCGTTTACCCTGTTGCCGCGGCAGCTAACCCCACAGCAGGCAAGCCTCAGGCGACTGTGGATAAAGCTCCTGCACAAGAAAACACAGGCACAAGCAGTGATGACTATGCGGCTCAGGCAGAGCGGTACTATGAAGCCGACAGCTTGCCGCTGTTTGAAATCACTTTTCCCCGGCTGGATAAAAATGCCCAAAAGAAATGGCTTGAAAAATTCTATGCCGACGGGGACTGTGCTTTTTTCTCCGTCGCCGTGCGTTGGCTTGACACGAATTCCGCTTTGTTTACCGACTTCGCTGAAAAAGCGTATGCCGATGATGAAATGGCGGTTTTCTCCATCTTGACGGATTGCATGAGCGAAGCGGAACTGGAGCTTTGGCTGGATAGGGCTTTGGAAGACGGAAACTGGGCATTTCAATCCATCCTCTTTGATAAGCTGAACCGGAGCGAAGAATTTGACGAGCAGGAGAAAGAATGGGCCGAAGCGCAGGCAGCGGAATACCGGGCTGTGGGTGTTACAGTGGACGGCAAAGATTACTACTACCAGAGTCAGCTTGTCAACATCTTTTTAGACATCCGGGCTAACCAATCCTTTTGTACGCTGAATATGAACCCAAAAGGAACTGTCAATATCAAAATTATCCGTGATGCGGAAAACAAAATCACAGGCGTTTCCTATATGACCGAGGCGGAAGTGGTCGAACTGTTGGGGGATATGGAATAGCCCGGAGCCTATCAGCTGAACTTCAGGCTCCGGACGGCGCTTTAGGAAATATAAAGGGCACAGAACAACGGCATAACTCTACAACGTAAACTTATGTACATTTTCTATCAATGCGGCAACTTTCTCTTCCATCTCCGTCACAATGTTGGAGGAATCGTCCGCCACCTTGGTCAGCTCCGTGGACATGGCGGAAGTCTCCTCGGCAACTGCCGCATTGTCCTGTGCCAGTCTGCTCAATACTTCCAGCGAATGAGTCACATTGGATCTCTGGCTCTCCAGCTCCACGGTGATACCGTCAATCAGCCGCACGGAGTCCAGACAGTTATTTAATTCCTTATGCAGTCTGGTAAAAACATTCTGTGTCTCCGTCAGCGAGGCCACCTGACGGTCTACGGAAATATTGATTTCCTCCATGGCTTCTACGGATTTCGTTGCATTCTCCTGCAGTTCTCCCACGATCCGGTCTATCTCCACCACGGACTCCGCCGACTGTTTTGCCAGCTTCCCGATCTCGTCCGCCACCACCGCAAAGCCCTTGCCCGCCTCACCTGCTCTGGCCGCCTCTATGCTCGCATTCAGAGCAAGCAATGCCGTTTGATCCGAAATTTCATTGATCAAGTTGGCCGCTTTATGAATCTTCTGAGCGGATTCATGAGTGTATTTCGTTTGTTCCGTCATGTCGGATATGCTTTCTCTCGTTTTGTTATTCACCTCGATAAGCTGCCGAAACGTATTCATGGACTGTTCGCTGATGAGGGTCATTTCCTTTGCATTGTGGTCTAAATTCTCTACTTCCATATCGGTCTGCCGGATCCGATCCGCCATCACATTCACATCACTGGAAGCGTCATCCGTGGAAGCAGCCTGTGTGGTCACATTCTCCGCAATGGACTCCGCCGCCAGAGACACCTGTGAGATGGATTCCTTCATATTTCCGAAAGCCGCGTCAAATTTCTCCAGCACCGTATTTACGCCCTGTGACACATCGGTGATATTCACCAACAGCTGACGCATATTCTCCTGCGCCGCACGGAGAGCGTCTGCCGTCTGGCCGATCTCGGTTTTGCTTTTTACATCGACATCCGTTGTCAAATCTCCCTGAGAAATTCTGGCGGCAAATTGCTGTATCTCTTTTAAAGGAGCAACCATCGCCCTGCCGCATATATAAGCGGTGATAAGCGCAATCACAAGCGCAATTACAAAGACAGCGCCCACCCTTACCAGCATACTTTGATATTCGCCGCTCAGATAAGCTCTCATTTCCTCTTTTTCCATGTTCATATCATCTACGTAATTACCGGTGGAAACAATCCAGCCCCAAGGCTCGAATATTTGAGAATAAGCGATTTTAGGCGCTACCGTGACACCGTCCGCTTTCGTAAAATAGAATTGATTAAAGCCGCCCTTTTCCGCGCTCTGACATACTTTCATTATTTCCTGAATAATCATAATCCCGTTCTGGTCTTCCAGTGTATAGCGGTTTTCCCCCTCGCTCTCCGGAAGGATCGGATGCATGACCAGTGTATATTCCGTGTCATCTATCCAGAAATAGCCGCTCTGGTCGTCGCTGTAACGCATAGCCCGGATAGTCTCCTGTGCGTCATGTTTTGCCTCGTCTTCGGTCTTCTCCCCCGCCTGATAAAGGTCATACTCGTTCTGCAATATTGCCATGGTACTCTGTACCTGGGATCTGATTTCCGTCTTATACCCCTCATTCATGGTTGTCTCATAGGTATGGTAAGACGTTTCGGACAGCATCCGGATGGACAATAATGCCGCTCCGCCGATCACCACTGCCGTCAAGACAGAGACTCCCACGCAAATACGCATGATAGCGGCAATTAAACTTTTTGTTCTCTTTTTCACTGCAATACTACCCCCTGTCATCCTTTTCTTAATATTTTACTCCTATGTGGCCATAAATTCAATCCTTTCAGCACAGATTTTCGCTTATTTATCAATATAAATGCTGTTTTACGACAGGCTGGTAAGACCTTACTCTACAGGCGGCGTAAGAAAGAAGTACCCTTGCGCCGCCTTGCGGCTTAGTTCCTCTGCACGGGACTGCGCATAAAAAAAGACCACACTTGAAACCGTGTGGTTCTTTTCGGCGCCTGATTTCCCTCCCCGCCATTGCAAAGGGAGCATCGGTTTAAATGCCTGCGCAGGCATGAAATCCGAGGCTGGCATACAGCCAAAGGCTTTACAGATAATTATGAGTCTCAAAATACAATTCGTTTACATGACCGGAGTGAAGCAGCTCGTGAGCCTTATGGCTGAGAGGCTTTCCGAGGAATTCTTCATATGCCTTCTTGACTTCGGGATTCTCGTGGGAGAAACGAAGCTCTCTCTCGCTGTCAAGCCGATACAGCTTCTCTCCGCGGCTTCCGGCCAGTTCACAGCCGTCATGGATGGGCTGGCCGCCGCCGCCCACACAGCCGCCGGGGCACGCCATAACCTCCACGAAGTCATAGTTTACTTTCCCCTTTACAATATCCTGCATCAGCTTCTCCGCATTCCCCAGTCCGCTGACGGTACAGGTATGTAAAGTCTTGTCTCCCAGAACGAAATCCGCTTCTCTTCTGCCGTTCTCGCCCCGCACGGCCTGGAAGGCATCCGCATCGGGATTGTGTCCCTCCACCACAGCATAAGCCGTTCTCAAAGCCGCTTCCATAACGCCGCCGGTAACGCCGAAAATCACGCCCGCGCCGGTACTCTCGCCCAGAGGGGAGTCAAAGGGCTGGTCTTTCAGGAACTTAGGGTTAATATGCTCCGCACGTATCATACGCACCAATTCTCTGGTAGTCAGAACGATATCCACATCCTGACCCGCCCCCGCGCTTCTCATATAAGAGAGAGCCGCCTCCCGCTTCTTAGACACACAGGGCATAATGGAAATACAGCAGATATTATGAGGATCGATGCCCTTTTTCTCCGCAAAATATGTTTTCGTCATCGCGCCGAACATCTGCTGGGGCGATTTTGCCGTGGAAAGATTTCTCAGATAGGCAGGATATCTCTTGGACATAAAATTAACCCAGCCGGGGCAGCAGGAAGTAAACATGGGCCAAGCGTATTTTCCGGGATTGCCCAGACGCTCCAAAAGCTCGCTGCCTTCCTCCATAATGGTGAGATCCGCCGCAAAATTGGTGTCAAATACATAGTCAAAGCCAATGCGCTTCAACGCCGCAACCATGCGCCCTTCGGTAGACTCTCCGGGAGCCAGCCCCAGTTCCTCGCCCCATGCGGTTCGGACGGCGGGAGCCACCTGTACTACGGTAATCTTCTCCGGATCCGCCAGCATGTCAAACACCTTGGGGATATCATTTCTCTCACGGAGAGCTCCGGTAGGGCAATGGGTAATACACTGCCCGCAAAGCGTACAATCGGATGCGTCAATGGTCTTATTGCGTGCCACATCCACCGTAGTGCGGGAACCCGTATTCTGAACATCCCACACATGCATATCCTGTACCTTGTCACAGATCTGTACACAGCGCATACATTTGATACATTTTCTCGCATCACGTATCAAAGGGAAGGAAGAATCCCACGGCACCTCGGGCACCTCCTCCTTAAAAGGAATCTCCAAAATCCCCAGATCATTGGATATCTTCTGCAGATTGCAATTGCCGCTTCTGACGCAGGTGGCACAATGGCAGTCGTGCTGTGACAGCAAAAGTTCTACGTTGGAGCGGCGCACCCGGCGCACCTTGGGGGAGTTGGTGTAAACTGCCATGCCCTCTTCCACAGGGCTGTTGCAGGCGGTAATCAGCTTCTCTTTGCCTTGAATTTCCACCACACAGACCTTACAGGCGCTGATCTCGTTGATCCCCTCCAGAAAACAGAGATGGGGAATCTCTATGCCAAGCTCCATCGCCGCCTTCATAACCGTTGTTCCCTCGGGAACAGAAACATTTAGAGCGTCTATCGTAAGATTTACCATATTGCCGCACGTCCTCCTTTCAGACTTCCGTAACCATACTTGTCACAGCGCAGACAGCGTCCCGCCTCCTGACAAGCTTCCTGCTCTGTCATGCCGCACTCAAAGGCATCAAAATTCTTCTTCCGGATTTCCGCTTCCTCCTCGGAAAGCTGAATCCTTCCGCAAGGCTCCTTGTCCTCGTAGCTGACAGGGGGAATCTCCACATCACAAGGAATCACATGGTGGTATCCCAAATATTCATCAATGTTTGCGGCCGCCACTTTTCCGGAAGCGATAGCGCGGATTACCGTAGCAGGCCCCGTCACACAGTCGCCGCCTGCAAATACCCCGGGCACATCCTTTACCTCGCTGTCGCTCATGGCGGAGATGGTTCCTCTCTTCACGGAAAGCCCCGCCTCCTGAAAATGCCGTGTCTCAATACCTTGGCCGATGGCAACCACTACGATATCACAGGGAATCCTCATCATAGGAACATCCGCCTGAATGGGACGGGCTCTGCCCCATGCGTCGATAGGGCCGATGATCTGAGGTTCAACCCAGAGTGCCGTCACATTTCCGTTCTCGTCCGCCTCGATCTTATGAGGCGCTTTCAAAGAGTAAAGCTCCGCTCCTTCTGCGACAGCGCCCTCCACCTCTTCGGGAAGCGCCGTCATATCGTCCTTCCGCCTTCTGTAAGCAATACATACCTTCTTCGCCCCCAGACGGATGGCGGAGCGGGTACAGTCCATGGCCACGTTTCCGCCGCCCACAACGACAACGGTCTTCTCTTTAAAATCGGGCATATTTTCATCTCCGATGCTGCGGAGCATTTCCACGGCGGATATTACCCCCTTGGAATCTTCGCCCTCAATTCCGATCTTCTTGTCCGTGTGTGCACCGATTGCCACATGCACTGCATCGAACTCTTCCCTCAGCTTTTCAAAGGGAATCTCTCCCTCCTCGTTGCCGATTCTGGTATTCAGCCTGACCTCCACACCGGTGGACAGGATAACGTCAATATCCTCCTGCAGCCGCTCTCTGGGGAAACGATAGTTGGGAATCCCGTAACGGAGCATACCGCCCAGCTTGCTCTTCTCCTCGAATACCACCGCATGGTGTCCCATCAGCTCCAGATAGTAAGCTGCCGAAAGTCCGCCGGGGCCGCCGCCCACGATGGCAATTCTCTTGCCGGTGCTCTCCGCCTTCTCCGGCACGGGAACCGTATTCGCCCTCGCATTGTCCACCGCCATACGTTTCAGCCCCCTGATATTGATGGAGCTGTCGATCATATTGCGGCGGCATCTGGCCTCACAGGGATGCTCGCAGATCAGAGCGCAGGCCGTAGGAAAAGGATTGTCCTTCCGAATCAGCTTCACCGCGTCCGCATATCTCTTTTCCCTGACCAAAGCTATGTAACCGGGGATATCCACACCTGCGGGACACAGCGCCACACAGGGTACGGGCTGGGTAATATGGCAGGAACATTTCCCATGTTCGATATGATGTTTGTAATCCTTCATAAATCCGTCCATACCGGCAAGCACCATGTGGGCCGCCTCATACCCGATGGCACAGTCGGCGGAGGCCATAATGTTTTCCGCCGTCTCACGGATCAAATCCAGCGTCTTCAGGCTGGCTTTTCCCTCCAGCACATCCTCCAACAGGTTTTGAAGCTGTCCCAGCCCTACACGGCAGGGCGCACACTTTCCACAGGTCTGGGCATGACACAGCTTTAAAAAGGACAGCTGCAGATCCACGGGGCAGAGCCCGGGAGGGCTGGCAATGATGCGGCGTTCCAGATCTTTGTACAGACGCTCTACCGTCAGCTGTGCCGTATTGGGTGTTGCGATTTTCAGTCGGCTCATTCTTTTCTCCTCTTTTCTTAGTCAATAATCCCGCCGCAGACAGCGGGGATGGAACCGGAATTTCTGTAAACATTCTTGTAAGCACTTACACCACATTGTGCTTTTCATACAATTATATTATCCTCATTCTACAATAATTGACGAAAAGTATCAATAGTTTTTGTATATGTTAATTATTTATCTATGTCCTTTGTTTGTAAGCTCTTACATATATACTTCACTGTTTTTTACATTATGCATCCTTTTCGGCTCCGGCAGTATCCGGAAAGGTTACAGTGCCGGAAGCGGCAGCGCTGCCTTCCGCCTCCAGCACTCCCTGAACCAGATAGCGCTGCTCCGGCCTCTGGGCAATGCAGGTGGACAGGGTGACAATACGATCCTGCGGGTCAGGCGCCGCCGCTTCGTCATAATGCCCTCCTGCTTCGGCGGCGCGGCGAATCTCCCGAAGATACTCCTGATATCCCGCCTCCGTCTCCGTGTCATAGCTCATCAGCAGATGATCGTCGGAAAAAGGGTATGCGGCAAATACACGGTATACCAGAACGGTATCCTCCACATAGATATAGAAATAGGGATTTTCCTTAAAAAATGTTTCATCTTCATATGCGTGTAATCCCGAGAACATAGTTCCGTTCCGCATATTATGTCCATACAGCACCGTCTGACGGTCGGACCAGTCCTTGCTGTTATAGTTCTGTGTGTAAATACAGCCCGGATAGCCTTCCTTGCCGTCTATGTTATGATTCAGGTAATAATCCGTCTTCTCCGGATGCTGCAGCACAGGATAATCAATCTGCGTATCCGGAATGGTAATCCATGCGTAAATGTGGGGATTCTCCTCCCGTCTAAGGATATCGAAATCCAGCTGCTTTTCAGGGATATCATACTCTTCCAATCCATAGAGCGCCCCGAAAGGAACTTCCTCCAAAACCGGCTCCGGAATTTTTTTTCCGGCACAGGCTGACTCAAAGCCGCTTCTCTGTATTCTTCCTCCGTCCTCTCCTCCCCCCAGACTTTCCTTTCCGGGTATCCGTTCCTGTCCCCTTCCGGCCAAAAAGAGGAGTAATGACAGAAGCAGAACGGTTCCCGTCCGGAATAATCTTATGGGAAACTCTTTTTTCATCCCCGTCACAAAATCCGCCACACGCCATTTCAGCTTTTCCGTATTGTTTTTCTTCATTTCCTTTACACTCCCGTATGCCCCGGATTCCGTTTCCGGTATTTCTCTCATTATAGCAGATTTTTTTCACACACAACAAGAACCTGATTCACGCAAAAAGCCCCCCGGTGAAGGAGAGCCTTACTGCTCGCTCTTTATCACCGTGGGGCGTTTTCACACTGTTATCAATCTTTCCGTTCGGACTTTCTGTGTTCCCAAACTGCCGTTCCCACTGTCGCTATTGCCAGCAGGAATGCCGCTGCCACAACCAGCCAGCCCATATCGAAGCTCTTTCCTGCGGCATCCGGCATCCCGCCCACAGGTAACTGTGCGGCCGAAGTAATAACCGTATCCGCTATGGAAGGTTCTGACTTATCATTTGCGCTGCCGGAGAGCACTGCCGTACCGGACTCTATGTCATTTACCTTCGCCACCATCTTATCCAATGCTCCACTGTCATAGACACCGTTTCCGTTGTCGCCGGTCTTAGGACTCTTGGACTTCGGCGTTTCGCCGTTCTGGTCTTCGCCCGTCTCCGTTACATCCGTCTCTGTATCATCTTCCTCCGTATCATCTTCCTCCGTATCATCCTGATTCGGTGTATCGTCCTGATTCGGTGTGTCGTCCTGATTCGGTGTGTCGTCCTGATTCGGTGTGTCGTCCTCAACGACTCCCGTCCACGCCACCGTCACGGGGGACGCACTCATAAGATGTACCAGCAGACCACTGTTGGTCTTTCTGGGAAACAGATATTCTATGGTGCCGGGTTCCTGACCGTTACAGCCCAGAACAATCAGATGGCTTACCACAAAATTGAAATCCTTGGCGTTGGTGTTGGGAGGATATGCAATGGTCACATCCACGCCGCCCTTCGGGAAATTATCCTTTGTAGCCGACTCCCATGTCTT
The DNA here is from genome assembly GCA_910589655.1 of uncultured Acetatifactor sp. Taxonomy (GTDB): domain Bacteria; phylum Bacillota; class Clostridia; order Lachnospirales; family Lachnospiraceae; genus Acetatifactor. Next base: position 17,622 of record CAJUTJ010000127.1, read on the forward strand.
ACCGCCGTCCAGACTGATTTGTACATTCACCTCATATACCGCCGTCTGGTTAGGCACCGTCCCCAAAAGCGCTGCCGCACCTGAGGATGCCAAAATATCCTTTTTCAAATACTCGGTCAATTCCGCCGCATTGCCGCATCCTACCTTCGACAGTACCTCTTCCGGTACGCTTCCCTCGGGAATGCCTTCAACAGCGTCTGCCGTGCTGCGCTCAGGTTTCTTGATGCTTTCACCGGGTATGGAATTACCGCTCAGTCTCGCACCGACGCCTGCGGGTGCGGCATCCGTCAATTCCAGAAGTCCCTGCATATTGATGGTTCCGTCCGCATTTCTGCCACCCTCGCCCAGCAGGAACATTGCGTTCTCCACATCGGTTCTCACGAACCAATCAAGGCCGGCTTCCGCGCCGCTTTTATTGAATGACTTTGTGCCGTTAAAATAGTAGTTTGTATCATTCTCGATATTTTCCGCTGCTTGAGTTCCTCTGGGCTTCAGGTTCTCGCCTATACCGTCGGATACCTTAAGGGAAAGAATACCCTCCGCATAGAAATCGGTGTTGGGAGCATTATTGGTATAAAACGCCACATTATAGCTCTCGTTGTCAAAAGAGGTAGAGCTGTAAACCTGAATATCGGGACAGCTGTTAGAGTCAATACCCTTCGCCTTATTGTCGAAGGAAATACTGTTAATCAGCACATGATAACCGCTCATACTGTCGCCGCCCATCTTAAAGCCGTTTCCGTTTCCGGCATTTACTTCCACACCGTTCAGATCCAGATCGCCTGCTCCGCCGTCCGCTCTCAGCACATAACCGTTCTTAAACGCCACGCAGTTCTGAATCGTTACGGCGCCGATGCTTCCGGTCTGTACCTTTGCAAACAAATCCCAGCCGTCGTCCGCATTATATGCGGAAATACATCCGTCAAATACGTTGCCTTCGCCCACGGTCAGTTTTGCCGCAAATCCGTCCGCATCCTCGTAGCCCTTATCCGCATTGAGATAAGAGGTACAATTCAGAATCAGGTTGTAAGCGGGCCAGTCTTCAAACTCATCCGTTCCTCTGTAACGGCTGATCTGAATACCCGTGTTGCCGTTCTTATATGTGTTAATCTGATCCAGTATGTTGTAGCTTCCGGATACCTGAATTCCCTTCTGCGCATCGGCCGAACGGGTTACGTCAAAGCCTTGGAAGTACCAGTAATCTCCCGCCAGAACCATTCCGGCACATTTGCCGCCAAAGTCAAAGACAGGTCTGCCCTCCGTCTCCGGATCGGCAATCATATAAATCATATCGTCTTCCGTACCGTTGATTCCGCGCTCCACCTTCACGGTCCGGTCCAGATTGTAGGTTCCTCCGGCAAGCATAATGTACTGTCCGGGTTTTACATACTGTACTGCCGTATAAATATCCATGGGGCTGTACTTGCTTCCGTCATTGGAAGGAAGACCGTCGGGAGACACATAAATATTCTGTTCCGCATTAAAACTGCTGTAAGTTACGGAATGGGTAAAGGTCTGTGTCTCATAGCTGGTCAGCAGCTGATACTCCCCGGGCTTGTAGTCCGCATCGGGAGTGAATGTCACGGTAAATTGGTTGGTTCCCTCTACAAGTGTGGCGGGGAAAGGATTCTTGGTGTTTGCAAGGACATGCTGTCCGTCAACCACTACGCTTCCGTCTTCCTTAGCAATGGTCAAAGTACCGTCCGCATTACCGTAGTACACCAATGTATAGTCGGCGCTGTTGGAAATCTCAGCGGACTCAATGCTGTACTTAGGATATATGTATTCGATTTCATGACCTTCGGCCGGTGCATCGTCCTCAGGGGCAATGGTGGTCAGGGTCATATTGGTCACTGTAATTCTTGCGTTCCTTGCGGCGAAAAAGCCCACATAAATATGATCCTCGTCAATCTGGGTCAAAGCATTTCGCTCCAGATCGTAAATCAACTTTTCGCTGAGTACATTATTCTCCTGATCCAAATATCTCAGAATATAACCGGTGTTGTTTCTCTGAATCTGCAGGCGGATATCCGTCAAAAGATTATCCACATCCGCTCCTCCGGCGGCCGTTTTGCAGTTGCCGATCAAGTTATAGGTTCCTGCGCCGAGAGGGCCTGCACTGACTTCAAATGTGCCCGATTCCGACAAAAATCCGGGAGGCATGGTGATGAGTCCGGCCTTCATATCCGCAATATCCTGCGCCGTAACGCCTTGTCTTGCATTATAACCAAGTCCCAGCTTCATGGAGATCTTCGCAGCGGTGGTGTCACTGGTGGCACCCGTTCCGTCGAAATTGTATTCGATCTTGGTGGAAACCGCTTGGAAGGAATTGTTAAAGAAACTGGAGCTGTCCCCATGAGTACCTACGGCATCGGCTGCCATCATGCCAAAGCCTTCCTGCGCATTGCTGTAAGTCCAGCCGTCCACATGAATATCGGCGGTTATGGTAAAGTTCTCCGTTTCGGGATCCATCTCCGTATAGTAGAAAGCCAGTCCGTCATGGGAGGTCTGAATCTTACCCTTTCCGCCTTCACTGTATACGGTAACGCTTCCCTCGTTAATATTTCCGATATAATTATTGTTCTTCGTGTCAATACTTGCTCCGAAAGCCGCAAACACCCACTCTCTCTGGGCTTCCGAAGTAATGTCAACTTCCATGGAGGAAGCCTTGGACTGCTCCGCCCCCCTTACTGCCACTACGGATACCACATATCTCTGTCCCACTGCCAGTCCGGTAAGCACCGCCTGAAGTTCGGAAGTGGTAACGGCAGCTGCCACCGCGGTATCTCCTTCCTTTACGGCAGATACGATATAGCTGTCCGCCTCGGGTACTTCATTCCATTTTACGGCTGCAGTGCCCTTTCCCGCACTGGTAACGCTCTTCATCACGGGAGCCGCCAGAGGAAGAACGAAGCTGAAAGTCTCCGCAGCGCTCTCTTTATCCGTCTCGCCTTCACGGATCAAGACGGCTTTAAAGGTATAAGCGCCCGATGCGGAAGGGATGAAAGTTAAAGTATGGGAAGAAACTTCTTTTGCAGAGGTTTCACTTTCTATTTCATTGCCCGCCGCATCCAGCATCACTACCGTAACTTTATCCGCGCCGTCATAACCCACCAGCGCACTCACGGATACATTAATCTTTCCGCTGTTTGCGGAATCCAATGCCACCGAATCAATGACGGGATCCGCTACCGTACTCCAGTCCGCACGCTCCGGTCTGGAACCGCCCGTGGTCTCTGTGACAGTAACCGATAAAATGCGGGCTCCACGGTTATACGCATCATTTGCAGGAGAAAGAATCCGGTAGGTTCCCGCACCCAGACCTTTGTATGTCATTGTGGTGGCAGAAGTTCCTGTCACTGTGGTAATGCCTTCTATATTATCCACAGCCGTCCCCGCTGCATCCACTAAGCTTACTGCGGAAATATTGGAGGTTCCCGTACTCGACATTCCGATCACAACATCCGCCGTACCTGTTACCGTAAACTGCAATGCGCCAGAACCCTTACTTCCTACTTCAATAGAAGTAACTACCCCTGACGTCTTATTAATACGTTTCTTTACGGTTCCCATGGACTTAAAATATTCGGCAATTGTAGTTCCTTCCGTAATTTCTTCTTGGTCTGCCGCCGCCGTCAAATCACCGGGCACAAACGTATATGTATTTGTAACCGACTCCGCTTCTGCTTCCTTTACATTGACGGACAAAATGCGGGCTCCACGGTTATATAAATCATTTGCGGGGGAAAGAATCCGATAAGTTCCCGCACTCAGACTGTATGTCATTGTGGTAGCGGAAGTTCCCGTCACTGTAGTAATACCTTCTTTATTAGCCACAGCATTCCCCGACGCATCCACTAAACTTACTGCAGACGTATTGGAGGATCCCGTACTCGACATTCCGATTACAACATCCGCCGTCCCCGCTACCGTAAACTGTAACGCGCCAGAACCCTTACTTCCTACTTCAATAGATGTAACGGCTCCCGTTGAAGTGTTGATACGTTTTTTCACCGTTCCTATTGATTTAAAATAATTTGCCAGTACCGTCCCTTCAACGATTACCTCTTGGTCTGCCGCTGCCGTCAAATCTCCGGGCACAAACGTATACTCCCCGTCTGCCGCCTTCACTGTCCCTTCCGGGGGAACCAGCGCATATGCATCACCTATCGACACAGCCTGCGCTTCCGGCGGCGATGCCACATCATTTTCTTCCGCCCGCACAGGTGACGCGTACAGGCCGGAAAGCAACAGGGATAAGGCAAGCATTCCCCCCATTAGCTTTTTGAGCTTGACTCTTGCTCTCACTTTCATCTTATTTTCCTCCTCCGCTTCTTTGGTAGTGTCAAATCTACCTCTATGTTTTTTTATTACAAACCCCATATTTTCAAGGATTACACCACTTTTTCAAAAGAAAAAGCAATGACCTCCCTTTTTTGTGTAAATACTATTACCAACCCACAAACACTGAAAGGAAA
>CAJUTJ010000128.1 GCA_910589655.1 uncultured Acetatifactor sp.
TACATTGGCGCAGAATGATTATTTCATATGCAAGGCGGAGGAATGAGGCGTAGCGGTGGCTACGTCGATTGACGACAACGAAGCAGATGAAAAATCAGACAAGCCAAGGTGTCAGTTAATTAATATTCGTTGTACTAGTGCTTCATCCAGCCAGAAATTGGATTTTGGGGCTGTATGGTTCGTGCCAGTGCTAGAGCGTGTTTGAAAATTGCTTTCTGGCAGATGTGCGTCACAATTTGCGGGATGCAAGTCTAAGCCTGAGTGCGCAGCGGGGCATCGTCTCCCGGCTATATAATATCCGTCCCTGTCTCTCCTCTCATTTTCTCCACATAGGGGGCAGGATCCTTCTCCATTCCCACCATAGTCTCAAACGCCGCCAAGAGCAGTCTTTGCTGCCTGTACCGGTTCATTTCGTCGGGCCGGTCCATATAGAGCTTAAAATGATCCACCTGCCACACCAGAACATCAGCCAACGTATACCCCGCCACATTATATTTGCAGAGAAACCTGCCGTAATCATGATAGTAGGAAAACTCCTGAAGAAGACCTTCCGAGGCTTTGATTCCCTGCCAAAGCTTCTCCCCATACTCCTGACTTTCCCCCGCCTGCCCCGCCAGATTCAGCAGAAACTGCCGTAATGCGGCTAAGGCCTGTTCCAGCAGATTGTCTTCTTCTATCTGCATCTCGGTTCTATTCTTTTCTTCCATATATGCCTCCCCTTTCCAATGTATCTCTTCGTCTCTTATAACTCAACTTCCTTCTCGGAAAATTGTTTCCCATATGCAGAATCTCCCGCATCCGGAACATAACTCATTACATATGATACCTGCCCGTTGTTTTCAAGAGGCTCACGGTTCCGGAGAGAAATTAATTTAAAAAGCCTGAAAGCTTCTGCTCTCAGGCCATTCAGCAGGGGAAGAGAGGATCGAACTCCCGTTAACGGTTTTGGAGACCGCCGCACTACCGCTGTACTATTCCCCTATGTCTGCGTCATCACTGACGAAAGTTATTATAACACACTCTTCCTTGGTTTAGCAAGTAGAATTTTTAAATATTTGACAAATATTTTATTCGAAAAACAATTTGACTTTCAACAGCACATGTGATATATTTACAGCATCAAGAGCGAAATATACCGCACCCATAGAAAGGCATGGTGATTTTTATGAAACAAAAGATTAATTACTTAGGATTTTTATCTTTGCTGGCATTGATAGCGATTTTAGGGTGGCTGACAGAAAATAAAGGTCTGTACGGCTTTTTCGGGTTTGCCTACTATTTTCGTTATTTCCGGGTAATACCGGATGAATTTTTCCGGCTTAATGTTCAAAAAGCAGCTACATTTGCATTCATGTCGGAAATGATTATGCTTGTTCCTTTTATGTTTGTTTACACCTCTATTTATGGTACTGCTAAAGCTGTCCCTATTTCTTTTGCCCTCAGTTTTGCAGTAACCGTCTTAGCATTCACTATTGCCCTCATATTTTTAGAATGGAAAGAACGGAAGGGAGCAGAGAATGATTAATAATCGGATAAAAGAATATAGAGCAAAATACGACATGAAACAGGAAGATTTGGCTAAACTTGTAGGAGTCCGCAGAGAAACTATCGGAAATCTCGAAAAGGGTAAATATAATCCCTCTTTGGTTTTGGCATGGAACATTGCAAGGGTATTTAATGTTTCTATCGAAGAAATTTTTACCGTTGAAAAGTAAACTAACAATCAGGACGGGGGAAGGCAGGAACAGAGGGAACAACAGCCCCGCAGAAAGCAGGATATGGAGCGATAACAGATAGGGCGGCGGGATAGTCAACATCTGCCCCGCCGCCCTGTCTTGGACTTTTATTAGGCCGATAAACTGAAAGTAATCGCTATGCCCAATAATCCATTTTTGAAAACTTTAAAAATTCTTAGCATAATCAATGCGATATGAAACAGCCTTTGCCAGTGTTTCTAACTCATTCATTTTATCAATTTTGCAAGGAAACAGGACATAAGAATCACTCTCTATGTCAATCCCCGCCAAACACATACCAAATGATTTCCATTCGCCATCAATTATCGCACTCCATTCACTAATATCCCCATCACTATGAAACCATTCCGTCTTTAAGGGTAATGTCTGTTCCTTTGTTCCTCTTAACTCACCTACAAAATATAAGAAATCATCTAATTCATCTTTCCAGTCCCGTTCGCACACATACAGATTTTCCGCTAAAATATCTACGACTGCTATTCGCTGAAGTACTCTCAATGGTAAATCATCGAATTTTTCTATTCCTCTTTCCAAAAAAACATTCGCATATTCCTTAAAATATGATTCCGTATCTCTCAAACAGTCCTTTACTTTCTCAAGCACTGAACTATCATTTCCTGAGATAATAGCAGTAATTGTCTGTATTGCCACTTCCGCTTTTGCAGGATTTATCGTAGAAAGTTCCTTCATAACGTCCATATTCTTTTCCTCCATAAGTTCCGATCTATTGGTTTATACCGGAGAAAATTGTACCATATCCAACTCCGAAAAGCAATCTGCACTACTTCGGCGGCTGTCGATAGGTTTTGCGGTGGCTCTGCCGCATCCCGTCCGTCACTAAGTTAACCTTCTAGTACTGCATTGCGGAAATAACGGTGAATATCAGTGCCCGATATTTGTGTCAGGGCAAGGCGGAGGAGGGAGGCGATGCGGTGGCATCGTTGACTGACGACAACGCGGCACTGGCGCAAAGAGCGGGTGCTGAATTCATCGAAATTTCCGCAATGCAGTACTAGCCATCCCCTCACTCCATCCCCTTCTTCACACTACGTATCACCAACATAGCAATCACAAAAGAAAGCATTGCCGTCAACGCATTACTTGCCGCCATAACAATACCCACGCTCTCGCTGCCCAGACTGGTAAAATTCTGCAGCGCCCAGAGAATCGGAATACGGAAGATGAACACACGGCTGAAATTGCAGACCAGTGTCAGTTTCGTCTTGCCAAAGCCAAACAGCAGCGCCATACAAGCGCTGTTAATGCCCAAAGGAATACAGCCGCCCAGAGCCTCATAACGGACTACGTGCATAATCAGCTGTTGAAATTCTACATTAAAGCCTTCGGCACTGTTGGCAAAAATCCATGTAATAGGGCCAAGGAAAACATTCAGAATAATGAAACCCACCGCCCCCAGAGCCGCATTGATTATCACCAGCCGCCAAAAAGTTCCTATTGCACGCTTTTTATTACCGGCACCCAGATTCTGGCTGATAATGGAAGAGCCTCCGTCCTGAAAACCGTTATGGATTCCTGTCACAAGACCGTTAATATTGTTGGAAATTCCCAGCGCCCCCACCGTAGTGGAACCGTAATTCTTACTCATGGAATTTACCACTGTCTTACCGAAAGAAAAGGCCACCTTCTCCACAATTACCGGAAAGGACAGACTGAGCATAGGACCCACCACCTGCCGCTTAAACGCAATACTCTTTTTACTAAAGGTAAAAGCATCATCACCGGCGCACAAATTTTTCACGGCCATGACAAACAAAAATACCTGAGAGATTACCGTTGCAACGGCGATCATGGTGATATCCCCGTTCAGCCCATAGATAAAAATCGCCGTAAGCGTCAGTTTTAAAGCAATGACAAACATATTCAGCTTCAAGATGCGTCTGGAATTTCCTCTCGAACGCTCAATGGCAATATATACATTGTTGAAAAAATTCAACACTGTGGAAAATAATGTGACGGAAAAGTATCTGGCTCCCACCGAAATAAAGTCCTCCGGTGTTCCGAACAGCCTGAGCAGTCCGGAAGAAAAAGGGATCAGACAGAGAACCACCAGCGCAATGCTGCCGCAGATTGCAAGCAATGTGCTCAGCCTCTTTTTCACCATATTGTAATCGCCCGCCCCATAGGCCTCACTGATCTTCAAAGTGCTTCCTGCCGCCAGACCGCCGCCCACTGCCGATATCATGCTTTGAATCTGTGACAAATAAGCCACCGCCGAAACGGCCATAGCGCTGACATGCGACGCCATCATCGTATCCAATATATTAAAGAGATGATTGATCAATTGAAAAAAAGCAAGGGGAATGCAGACATAAAAAATAACCTGCCATAAATTCCCCGTCAATGCAAATTCTCTAAACTTTTTATCCTTCTCGGAAAGAGAAGCGCTGCCTGTTTTCGCCATAATACACCTCTTATTCTTTCGGCACAATTGACAATCCTGAATTCCTCAAAGCCGTTTTCCTTTTCCTCAAAATCAGAATCGTTTTCCATGCTTTCCTGCAGAGCCGGAGTCGTTTTCCGGCACTTTCCTCTGTACCGGAACCGCTTACCCAGAGCTCTGCCGCTAATATCTTACCACTAAGTACATTACCATTAAATGAAAGTGCTTTCTACCTATCATATGATAACTTTTATCAGATAACGCTGTTTTTTTGCTTTCCCCATCTGCTTACTGCCTCCCTAAGCCAACAACCCGGCTGCAAGCAACGGGGCGTCAAGCTTGCAGCGCTGCAAAGCGCAATGGATCCGCAGGACGTTATGGTATGCGGCCCTTGCGGCATCCTCCAAATGTCTGCTCCACAGCCGCTTGGCTCATTGCTCGCGGGAATCAAATGCTTGCCACAAAGCGCAGCGCATCCTGTACCGTTTTCACACCGATAATTCTTATCCTGCTGTTCTTTTTACAATCCTCGGCACAGACGGCGGGCAGAATACAGGTATCAAATCCCAGCTTCTCCGCCTCTGCCACCCTCTGAGCCGCCTGACTGACTGCCCGCACTTCCCCGCTTAATCCCACTTCCCCGAAAGCAATCAGCTTCGGATGCAAGGGCTTATTCTTAAAGCTGGAATAAATGGAAAGGACAATGCCCAAATCTATGGCCGGTTCCGCTACCTTCATACCGCCTGTCACATTGACATAAGCGTCACAGTCCCCCAGCTGTACTCCGGAGCGCTTTTCCAGCACTGCCATGAGCAGATTTACCCGGTTAAAATCCGTACCTGTGGTCTGTCGTCTGGGTATACCGAAATTGCTGTGGCACACCAGTGCCTGAATCTCGATCAAAAGGGGCCTTGTCCCCTCCATGGTGCACACCACTACGGAACCGCTGGCTTCCTCAGGACGGCCGTTCAGCATATATTCGGAAGCGTTCTGCACCTCAACCAGACCCTGCTCCTGCATCTCAAAGACTCCGATCTCGTTGGTGGAACCGAAGCGGTTTTTCACCCCCCGCAATATGCGGTAGGAAGCGTGACGGTCGCCCTCGAAATACAGAACGGTATCCACCATATGCTCCAGCACTCTGGGGCCTGCCACCGTCCCCTCCTTGGTCACATGCCCCACAATCATCACGGAAACTCCCAGACCTTTTGCCAGCTGCAGCAATATTCCGGTGGATTCCCTGACCTGCGACACGCTGCCCGGCGCTGCCGATACGGCTTCATTGTACATTGTCTGAATGGAATCGATAACCACTGCCTCCGGCTTGTTCTGGCGGATTACTTCCGCAATTTCATCCAGATTCGTCTCGCACAACAACAGCATTTGCTCCGAAAATTTGCCGATTCTGTCCGCACGCATCTTAATCTGTGCCAGAGATTCCTCCCCGGATATGTAAAGCACCTTATGATTCCGGGAGGAAAGATTTCTGCACACCTGAAGCAGCAGCGTAGATTTCCCGATACCGGGATCTCCGCCCACCAGAGTCAGGGAGCCTTGCACGATGCCGCCTCCCAAAACACGGTTCAGCTCCTCCATTCCGGTAGATAATTTATCCTCCTCCCTGATGGTAATTTCCGACAATATGCTGGGAGTGTTTTTCTGCCCCCGCCTCCCCGAAGAGACGGACGCCACTCCCATATGGGGCGTCTTGGCTGCCGTTTCTTCCACAAAAGTATTCCATTCCTTACATCCCGGACACTGCCCCATCCATTTAGCAGATTCATGTCCGCAGTTTTGACAGAAAAATACGGATGCTGTCTTTCCCTTTGCCATATTTCCTCCTAAAATGTAATGCGGGGTAAGCAGCCGCTCGCCCCGCACAACCTAGTATCGTTTTTCTATTATTACACACGTTCCACTCTCACAGGTATCTCACCGGCTGCCTCCAGCTCCACACTGAGCGAAAGCTTGCCGCCCAAGCCTGTCTTCATGGTTCCGATGCTCTTACCGCCCACAAATACCTCATATTCGGTATCATCGTTTAAACCGATGGTAATCTGTGCGTCTTCATCACCTTCCACCACAAATTCCACACCGCTTTCCTTCTCGACAAAGTCAAGTACGCTGGTCCCGGGCACCGACTCATAAAGGAACATTCCGTTCTTTTCCAGTTTTGTAATCTCATGATAGGTCTTAACCTTCAGCAGATCTCCCGCATGTTTGTAATCCTCTACCTTAGCCTTTCGAGATAATTTGTGATTGCCAAAACTGATTGCGCCGCTCTCTTCGCTGCGGAGCAGCTCTTCCACAACTGCCATGTGTATATCCTCCTGTTTTTTAGTAGCTGCAGACCTGTCAGCTATATTTACAGTATAATATAAAGTCCGGCATTTATCTACAAAATTTTTATTAATTTTAAAATCCGATGCAAGCTCGGTACCGTTCACCCGCTGCCGCCGCGAGGTGTTTTCACACTGTTTCCGCGTGATAAACCCGAGACAGACATGCGCGTGATCGCTGTTTTGCGATTTCTGTGTATAGGCTGCTGTGAACGAAGTGAACGGCAGCCAAGCTCGCTGATAAGGAGATTTTTGAATCAGGAAGCATTGCATCACTTAACCGAGAAGCATATCTTGCCGTTCTTAAAGCCCGCCGAAACGCTGTCTCCGGGCTGAACTTTTTTGAGCAGTATCTCCTCCGCAAGGGCGTCTTCCACCACGGACTGGATAGCTCTCTTCAACGGTCTTGCTCCCATCTTATTATCCGCATACTTTTCCACTAAATGCTCTCTCAAGGCAGAGGTCATGCTCAGACAAATGTCCATCTGCGTCTCGCAGCGCTTTGTAAGATTGGCGGAAAGAAGATTTACAATAGCCTTCATGTCTTCGTTCCCTAACTGGTGGAATACGATAATCTCGTCAATTCGGTTGATAAACTCCGGTTTAAAGCTGCGTTTTACCTCTTCCATTACACCGGACTTCATTTTCTCATAATCTCTTTTGGCATCGCTGACGGAGGCAAAGCCCAGATTCTTGGGATCCACGATTCTCTGCGCTCCCGCATTGGAGGTCATAATCAGTATGGTATTCTTAAAGCTGACTTTCCTGCCTTTGGAGTCGGTAATATGTCCGTCGTCCAACACCTGAAGCAGGATATTAAACACGTCCGGATGTGCCTTCTCTATCTCGTCAAAGAGCACCACCGAATAAGGATTTCTGCGCACCTTCTCACTGAGCTGTCCTCCCTCTTCAAAGCCCACATATCCGGGCGGAGAGCCGATCATCTTGGACACCGAATGGCCTTCCATATATTCCGACATATCAACTCTGATTATGGCGTCCTCGGATCCGAACATCGCTTCGGCAAGAGCCTTGGAAAGCTCCGTCTTGCCCACTCCGGTAGGCCCCAGAAACAGAAAGGAACCGATGGGACGCTTGGGATCCTTCAAGCCCACTCTGCCCCGGCGCATTGCCTTTGCCACTGCCGTCACGGCTTCCTCCTGTCCTACCACGCGTTTGTGCAGGATACTTTCCAGCTTCAGCAGCCGCTCGCTTTCCTTTTGCGCCAGCTTCTGTACCGGAATCTTCGTCCACATGGCCACCGCTTCGGCAATCTCGTTTTCTCCGATGGAGAATTGTTTCAGAGTTTCCTTATTTTCGTTGCGCTTCTTCATGCGCTCATATTTCTTTACCAATTCATCCTGATTATGCTTAATCTCTGCCGCCTGCGTAAACGCTTCCATGCGGATGGATCGCTCAATCTGAAGATCCATTTTTTTAATTTCATCCAACAGCTCTTTCTGCTTATCCGGCAGATCCATGGATCTCAGTCTGGCACTGGCCGCAGCTTCGTCAATCAAGTCGATTGCTTTATCCGGCAGGTTCCTGTCATTAATGTAACGGGCGGACAACCGTACCGCCGCCTCCACCGCCTCGGAAGTAATGCTGACCTGATGGTGCTCCTCGTATTTCCCCTTCACACCCTCCAAAATGCGGATGGCTTCCTCCTCCGTAGGCTCCTCCACATTCACGGGCTGAAAACGGCGCTCCAAAGCGGCATCTTTCTCAATATACTTGCGGTATTCCGCAATGGTGGTGGCTCCGATCAGCTGCAGCTCGCCCCTTGCCAGAGAGGGCTTTAATATATTGGAAGCATCAATTGCCCCTTCCGCTCCTCCGGCTCCGATCAAGGTATGCAGCTCGTCCAAGAACAAAATCACATTACCGTCCTCTATGACTTCCCGGATCAGCTTCTTGATTCTCTCCTCAAACTCCCCACGGTATTTGCTGCCTGCCACCATACCCGACAGATCCAATGTCAATACCCGTTTCTCCTTTACCGTAAGAGGTACTTTCCCTTCTACAATGCGCAGCGCAAGACCCTCCACCACGGCAGTCTTCCCTACACCCGGCTCACCGATAAGACAGGGATTGTTTTTCGTCCGGCGGCTCAAAATCTGAATCAGCCTGCGGATCTCGTCCTCCCTTCCTATTACGGGATCCAGCTTTCCCTCACGTGCCATAGCAGTCAAGTCCCTGCTGTACTGGCTTAATACGGATGCCTTACCCTTGCCCGAAGACTTTCTCCCCAAATCCTCCTTGTAGAGATTACCGTCCTGACCGATGGCAACCAATATGTCGGAATATATTTTTTGTATATTTGCGCCGATAGTATTTAAGAGACGGACGGCCACATTTTCCCCCTCTTTAATAATAGCCATCAAAACGTGCTCGGTCCCCGTTTCTTTCTGCCCGAATCTGGCGGCTTGCTTATGCGCCTCCTCTATGATCTTCCGGGCTCTGGGAGAATAGCCCTCCCGTTCCTTTACAGGTGTCCCGTTCTCAAAGGCAATCAGTTCCTGAATCATATCCAATACAGCGGAAACTTCTACACCGTTGTCCGTCAATACTCTATAAGCTACACCGGACTGTTCTTTCAAAAGCCCTACCAGTATATGTTCCGTACCTACATAACCTTGTTTCAGGCTTCTGGCACATCGGGAAGCATAGGACAGCGCTTCCTGCGCCTTATCTGTAAACCGTGACTGCATGTGTTAAACCTCCATCAATGCACCGGTGCGCCAAAATCCTTTATATACGATTCCGCACCTGTTGTGTGCAACTTTTTTAGATTATGTTTAAATATAATCCTCATAAATTTCTTCGATCAGTTCATAAATCTCCTCTTTGGATATATTTTTGCAGCTGCTCTTTGCCAGAATAACCCGAAGTTCTTTCTTCAGTTCCGCAAGCGTCCTCATGCGGTCTGCATCCACCGCAATGACCGCCCCCTTGCGCCTGTCTACCTTGACATAGCCTTCTTCCTTCAATATAGTATATGCCTTGTTCACGGTATGCATGTTAATACCGATGGAATCGGCCATCTGGCGGACGCTGGGGAGAGAATCTCCCTCCTGAAACCGGGCGGTGGCAATTCCCATGATAATCTGATGGTACAGCTGCATATACAACGCTTCATCACTGTTGAAATCCACTTCTAGTATTATGCTCATAACCATGCCTTTCAGCAGCCTGCAAATTTGAGATTACGTTTCATTCTCCGGCCTGACAGTCTCAAATTTTATGCCTGCATGAGATTTTATTTGAATTGACAGGCTTGATATACTTATCATAGCACAGATATCTCTTCTGTCAACCACCGAAATTTATTCTGTGAAGCCGTAATCGTTTCTTTTCAGTAACGGTTCAGAAATGGCACTGGACTATTACGAGAATGCACACAAAACGCGGAAAGAATGCGTTTTGGCGCCCGCATGTCTGAACTTATGCTTCTCACACTCACTCCAGCAAATCCAATACTTCCGGATGGAAACAATGTTCTCCTTCTCTGATGTCGTGCAGAAACAGCGCTTCCTGTCCGTAAAGGGAATAAGCCTTCTTGATAACGGCTGTCTGCTCATATACGTTTTCCAATCCCCGGGCTCCGTTCAGACGGTCATACCTGCAGGACTGTACAATCAGCCGTCTGGGTGCAATCAGGGAACCGATATCCCCCATATCCGCCAGCTGCCAGAGACCGGGGACATAATTACAGCTGCAGTTCCCGTTCAATACCAGCAGAGAATCTCGATAGCCGTACATATAGCCGCTGACCACGGCTCGTTTAACGCGGTCGTCCAGAGCCGCCAGCCACAAGGTCTGCATTCCCCCGCCGGAAAAGCCAACACACCCCAAATCTTTAACATCCCACTCTCCCCGCAGAGATACGTAATCAAGAAGCCGCATGGAATCCCATGTACACATACCAATAACAGTCTGCCCCAAAGGTTCCGCCATATGCGCCAAATGGAAACATGTGCTGTTCAAAAAGTGCTCCCGTGTATCTCCCCGGAGCGCTTCGTCACGTCGTTCCCCGAATCCTCTGTTATCGGGGCACAAGGTTACATAACCCTTTTGTGCCAGCCGCAAGCCGTAATCATAATGAAATTTTTCTATGCACTCCCTTACGGCAGGAATCTCCCTGCAGCCTGCCACACTGTATTTCCCCCCTCCCAGATGACCCGGCAGCGCCAAAAAAACCCCTCTGGGCTTTCCTTTTGGTATCAGAAGATATACCGGCATCCAAGTATCGGGTTCCACTTGCAGCAGTATTTTCTCTCTACGGAGCCCTTCCCCGATCTCAACGCACTCCAGTGTTCTCGGGCTAAGGTCACAATATTCCATTCTGGGCAGCCCGATTAACTCCCTCAGCCGTTCCCTCATTTTCTTCCGCCAGAATTCAAATTCCTCCGCAGTATTTCCGGTAAAACGGCCGCTTCTTGCAGTTCTCTCGTATTTTTTCAACATACCGGGAAGACTGCCGTAATATGTTTCTATGTGGATTGTCCCACCTTGATTCTCTTGTTTTTCCATTGCCGCAGCTCCCTCTCCCGTAAACCAATGCGACGGGCAGCCGCCATACGCACTGCCCGTCGAACACACTGATTTATTTATTTCTCATCATCCCCGTCATAATTCAGGAATTCAAATTCAAAGTCGTCCTCGTCATCCGCCATAAAATTTTTAGCCTGCCATCCGGAATTCTGTCTGGTCTGCTCCGTTCCGCCTCCCTGAGGACGCTGGCTCTGAGGCGCGGGACGCTGCTGACCCTGTGCGGCTGGTCTGCTTCCCTGAGGTCTCTGGCCTTGTGCTGCGGGACGCTGCTGGCTCTGTACGGCTCCTTGAGGCCTCTGACCTTGTGCTGCGGGACGCTGCTGACCTTGTCCGGCTCCTTGGGGTCTGCTTCCCTGAGGTCTCTGCCCCTGACCGGCAGGACGCTGCTGGCTCTGACCGGCTCCCTGAGGTCTCTGGTTCTGGCCGGCAGGATGCTGCTGACCCTGACCGGCTCCCTGAGGTCTCTGGTTCTGGCCGGAGGGACGCTGCTGACTCTGGCCGGAAGGACGCTTCTGGCCTTGGGCGGCTCCGGAAGCTCTGTCCCCCTGTCTCTCGCTTCCCACTGTCTGCATTACCTTCTGACCGCCCTGAGGCTTAGCGCCCCGGCGTCTCATCGTTTCGTTTTCCACTTCGCTGAAATACTGGGCGTCCGCCATATCCTTAACCTTTAATATCAGCAAAGCAACGGCACCCGATGCCGCAATCAACAACATTACCAAAATAATGATAATAATCTTCTGGTTCTTAATGGTTGTAAGACTTTCGGTATATAATTTTCCATTCTCCTCAACGCCGTCGAACAGTGTCTGGATCCCGTAACTTTCATTGGCCATCGTATCAACCAAACGCCACTCGTCTCCCACAAGCATGGTTTCATATGCCTTCTGCTCCACAGGATCGGGATCCACCACAGGCGGCTCCTCCGCAGGCGGCTGGTCTATCACAGGCGGTTCCTCCGTATAAGGCGTCAATTCCTCCGGCTTTACGGTGGTATAATCGGAACGGATAAAGCCCGTAACCTCCGCTCCGTCAGCGATAAAAGTCACCTGATACCATGTCTTGCCGTCCGTACCGGCTGCCGAACCGGTAACAGTCAGCGCCATACCGTTCTCTACGGTGGTTAAGATCCGGCTGGTGGTGGAAGCATTCTGACGGACTCTCACGGAAGGATTTCCGTTGACTACCGTGGCGCTTGCGGCATTCACCGCCGTCACCGCCACCAACGGTTCATCGGCCACGGGAGGGGCGGCAGTCTGTGCCGGAGGAGCCTGTGTAGGCGCTGTAGACACCGTTCCCGTAGGCGGCGTGGTACCGTCCGTAATCTCTACCAGATCGGAACGGATATAACCCAGCGTGTTGGAATCTACATATACCTCATACCAAGTATAACCGTCACTGCCCTGAACCTGACTCTTAATAGATATTACTTTATCTCTCTCCGTACTGCCGAGAACCTCGCTGGAGGGATTAGGCTCCTTTCTGATCTTAGCACTGGTTGCCGTTACCTTCGCGGCACTCTCAGCATGACTGACAATGGAAATTCCATCTGCAAATATTGCCAGCAGTAATGCCATGACTATCGTCACCGCTCCCGCTAAGAGATGCTTTCTCCATTGCATTTCTCCTGTTGTTCTCATATGTTTTCCTTTCTATCCTATGGTCTATCCTACGGCCTATGAACCGATTTTGTCAGAAATGTCATAGCTGTACAATGCCCCTTAAAGGACCCCCGGTTACCGTCAGTCCCATTTCATACAGTGCCATTACATACATTTCAGTACACCATGTATTTTTCCGTATTTAAGTGATGGGGATACTAACGGTTTTTACCAATAAAGCGGCGTTGTCCTTCATCACCCTTCTCCGCCATACCCACACCTTTTGCATTCTTTTGGTTGAGAGCTCTCTGCTGCGCCTCGATTCTGATGTGTACCTTTGACTCACACTCCGGACAGAATTGGCCTGACCGAATACTTTTTCCGCACACTTCACAGCGAAGAAAGGATTTTGAGCCTTCTGCCACTTCAATTCTGCCGTCCTTTAACAGACGACGGATAATCTTTTGAGATACCCCCGTATTCTCCTCCACCTGTGCCGCATTTGCGCCCGGATGCCCTTCTATATACTGCCTTACCTTCCCGTAGTCGTCAAAATCCACATTACCGCATTCTTCACAGCGATATTCCCCTACTCCCTTAAATACCATCACTCCGCCGCAGTTCAAGCAGACTTGGGGGATATGGTATTTTTCCAATGCACCGAAATCTTCCATACTAACATCATCTCCCATAGTAATTTTTTATACTTCGTCGATTGCCTTACCGATATCGTGACGCATATATTTATTGTCAAAGGAAATCCACTCTGTGGCTTCATATGCCTTTCTACGGGCTTCCTTCAAACTCTCTCCCATAGCCGTTACCCCCAGAACACGGCCGCCGTTCGTAACAATCCTGCCGTCTTCGTCTATTCTGCTTCCTGCATGGAAACAATAATAATCACTTTTTTTGTCAAATTTCTCAAGTCCGGTAATTTCAAATCCTTTCTCATACGCTTCCGGATAGCCTTCGGAAGCCAGTACCACACATACCGCGGCGTTATCTTCAAATTGCAGATCCACCTGATCCAATGTTCCGTCAATACATGCGTCTATCACATCCATAATGTCATTTTTCATACGGCAAAGCACTACCTGTGTCTCCGGATCTCCGAAGCGTGCGTTAAATTCCAGCACTCTGGGACCGTCGGGAGTAAGCATCAGGCCAAAGAAAATTACACCTTTAAATTCCCTGCCTTCTGCCGCCATAGCATCCACCGTAGCCTGATAAATGTGCTTTCTACAGAATTGATCCACCTCTTTCGTATAGAAAGGACTGGGAGAAAAGGTACCCATTCCACCGGTATTCAAGCCCTGATCACCGTCCTTGGCCCTCTTGTGATCCTGTGCGGAAGTCATAGTTTTTATCGTCTTTCCGTCTACAAAAGATAAGACCGAAACCTCAGGCCCCGTTATAAATTCTTCAATCACCATACGGTTGCCTGCATTACCGAAATGCTTATCCAGCATGATTTCCTTTACCCCTGCCTTGGCTTCCTCCAAAGTATTGCAGATCAGGACACCCTTGCCCAGCGCAAGGCCGTCCGCCTTTAAGACAATGGGCATCTTCGCCGTCTCCAGATAGGCGAGAGCCTCCTCCGCGTTGTCATAATTCCTGTAATCCGCAGTGGGAATTTTATACTTTCTCATCAAATCCTTGGAAAATACCTTGCTGCCTTCCAAAACAGCCGCATTCTTTCTCGGTCCGAATGTACGGATGCCCTGAGCCTCCAGCACATCCACCAGACCGCCCACTAAAGGATCGTCCGGAGCAACAAATACAAGATCCACTTCCTTCTCCTTGGCAAAGGCTGCCACCTTATCAAATTCCATCACACCGATGGAGGGATCGCACTCCGCAATCTGCGCAATCCCGGCATTTCCGGGTACGCAGTAAAGCTTTTCCACTCTGCTGCTCTTCTTCATGCTGACCGCAATGGCATGTTCTCTTCCGCCGCCGCCTACAATCAATACTTTCATATTCATACCTATCCGCGCGCTGCGAAACGCACTATACAACAGAAAATCCACTGAAAAGGGTTCCGCTGTCGTAACTCAACCGTTGAATACGCATTTTTATCCAACATTTCCTCTACGCCGCCGCTGTCCGGCCGCCCGTATTATGATCCTATGTCGATGAAACCCTTACAACCTTGTCCCCCGCCACCTTGATTCTGCCGTTTGCGATATCGTCAATGGCCGCCGGAAGCAGAATCCACTCTGCCTGTTCCATGACACGTTTCTGCAGAACTTCCGGGGTATCACCTTCCTGAACCTCCACTGCCTTCTGTGCAATAATGGGACCCTCATCCATCCCCTCGTTGACAAAATGCACGGTGGCGCCGGTGACTTTCACACCCCGCTCCAAAACCTTCTCATGAACCTTCAGACCATAATACCCCACTCCGCAAAAGGAAGGAATCAATGCGGGATGAATATTGATAATCCGATTGGAAAACCTTGCAACCATCTCCTCCGGTATTTTCACCAGAAAACCTGCCAGCACAATAAGATCCGGATTCAGTTCGCACATTTTCTCCGTAAAAGCACGATTAAAGGCATCTCTGTCCCCATAATTCTTCGGGCTCATCAAAATACCCTGAATCCCATGTTTTTCCGCACGATCCAGCGCCTTGGCGCCGGCGTTGTTACTGATTACCGCAATGATCTCCGCGTTTGTAATCCGGCCGTTATCGATGGCATCCAAAACCGCTTGGAGGTTTGTTCCTCCCCCCGATACACATATTACCGCTCTTAACATATGGTCAACCCTTTTTCTCCTGCTTCGCAGCGACCCACAACATAAGCCGTCTCTCCGGCTTTGCAGAGGGCATCCAGCGTCTTCTGTACATCGGCCGGATCTACGGCGAGAACCATACCCAGCCCCATATTGTAAGTATTATACATCATTTGCTCTTCAATGCCGCCGGTCTTCTGAATCAGCTTAAAAACAGCGGGAACCTCATAACTGTATTTCTCTACCTTTGCGGTAATTCCCTCCGGAAGCATTCTGGGAATATTCTCATAGAAGCCGCCTCCCGTTATATGGCTGCAGCCTTTTATGGTGACACCGGAATCCTTTACGGATTTCAGCGCTTTCACATAGATTCTGGTAGGCACAAGCAATGCCTCGCCCAAAGTGGAGCCCAATTCGTCATAATAAGTATCCAGACTCTCTCTGGTCATCTCAAATACCTTGCGGATCAGGGAAAAGCCGTTGGAATGTACACCGGAAGATGCAATTCCGACGAGAATGTCCCCTTCCTTAATATTTTCACCGGTGATCAGATCCTTCTCGTCTACCACGCCCACCGTGAAACCGGCCAAATCATATTCCTCCTCCGGCATCAGTCCGGGATGTTCCGCAGTCTCCCCTCCGACCAGCGCCGCACCGGCCTGCTTACAGCCCTCTGCCACACCTTTTACAATGGCCGCAATCTTCTCGGGGTAATTCTTGCCGCAGGCAATGTAATCTAAAAAGAACAAGGGTTCTCCTCCTGCACATACCACATCATTGACGCACATGGCCACACAGTCAATCCCCACCGTATCATGCTTATCCAACAAAAATGCCAGTTTTATCTTCGTTCCCACGCCGTCCGTACCGGACAACAGCACGGGCTTTTCCATTCCTTTGACCGCTTCCATGGAAAAAGCCCCGGAGAAGCCGCCCAAGCCGCCGATTACCTCGGGGCGCATGGTTTCCTTCACATATTTTTTCATCAGCTCCACGGACTGATATCCTGCCTCAATGTCTACTCCTGCCTTCTTGTAATCCATTGTTCCTCTCATTCCCCGCATAAGCGGAATCGTAACTATAATTTATGGTGTAATTTCCTGTTATTTTCCGCTGTTTTCCAGATATGCCTTATAGCCCTGCTCCTGAAGTCTGGCATCCTTTGCCATAACCTGTCCCTTCAGTTTTGCACTGTATTCCTTCAGCTTCTCCAGCAACACGCCGTCGGAAGTCGCCAGAATTTTAGCGGCCAGCAGTCCCGCATTGGCCCCGCCGTTAATGGCCACTGTAGCCACCGGAATACCGGAGGGCATCTGCACGATGGAATACAGGGAATCACGTCCGCCCAAGGATGTTGTGTGCATGGGAATGCCGATCACCGGCATGGGAAAAATTGCCGCGCACATGCCGGGCAGATGCGCCGCCATGCCCGCTCCCGCTATTATCACCTTAAATCCTTTTTCCTCCGCACCTTTCGCATATTCGAAAAATACATCCGGCTCTCTGTGGGCGCTGATAATGGTCATCTCATAGGAGATTCCAAGCTCCTCCAGAATTTCCGCCGCTTTCGCCATGATGGGCATATCAGAGTCACTGCCCATTACAATACCTACACTAGCCATGATATCCTCCTTAAAAATCCTCACTACTTTTTAGTTTACTAAAATTACCTGTCGGATGCAACTGTTTCTTTTACGGAAATACAAGGTTTATCAACGCAGCCGAACCGCCCATACGGTATCGGATGCGAAGCAGACTTATTTTTGAATGAAATGTGACAAACTCTTGCAATACTTATTTTCCAAAAGCTTCGTTTAATATCTCGCAGCCCGGAAGCACAAATCTTCCCTTTCCGATAATAGGGATTCTGGTTCCGTCCGCCCTCACGGCTGCCAGCTCCTCCAGCTCGTCATAGGGTATCGTTATATCCGTATGGCAGTTAAAATATGCTTCCAAAGGTTTTTTGTGTCTCTGCGCCGATACCTCGTTTTCTTTCGCTACAATCTCTTTCCCGTCGGGATTATAGACCCTAATCTCCTCCGCATGGGAGTAGCAGGTATCCCCCACCGCAAAGTGAGGCCCCATTTTCTCCGCTATCAGAATAGGGAATTTATCCTCCACTCCCAGCCGTCTGGCCGCCACATAAGCTGTGGTATTTGTGCCTATGGCAAATTCCCCCAAAGGCAGGGTGGGATGCCGGAATAAAATATTCTCGCTGACAAAGGCTCTATTCTCTTCCTCCGAATCAAAATTACCGCAGGTATAATCCCGGATCATACCGTCCGCAAAAGTAATCGCCAGATCTCGGAATTCCAGCCCCTGGAGAAACACACGGCTGACATGCAGCAAACCGTCGGTGCCTTTTAATACGGGAGATGTAAACACCTCTCCCACAGGAATGTTCACATCCGCCACACAATTCTCAAAAATCGTCTCCTTTTCAGGGTTCCTTAATTGATACAGCTTAACCCTCAGATCCGTGCGGTTGCCGTTCCCTCCCTTGATCTCGCAATATTCCGCGGTATCCAGAACGTCAATTATATTTTGCTGCACCTTCCGGTATACCATGTAATCCAACGTGTTAATTCGTATAGTTTCCTCAAACAGTTCCCGGAAAACGGAGCCGATCTCCGGAACAGGGAAGGCAATAATCGTAAAGCTGCGCTCCTCTTCCGGAATGTACTGTCTTCGGATTTCTCCCGCCTGCGAACGGTATTCCACCCACAGTCTATTTTGCTCCTCATTCAGTTTTAAGGTCTCCCTTTTGACCACAGGTTCAAATGCCTTCTCCCCAAAGGACTCCACCACCGCCGGTCCTGCGCAGCCCCTTGCCTGTTCCTTGTACTCTTCAAAGGCGGTGCGTGTCACTTCCAATCTGCGGTTGACATAATTTTTATCCAGAAACAACGCCTTGTCATCTTTATGGTCATATTCGTACTGCCTGTTAGGCGAGGAACCGCAAAACCCGTTTTTCGTCAGGGACGGATTGTCGAGGACGCTCACCGCGTATCGGAACATCACCGGCTTCAGCCCCATCTTTTCGAAGTTTTCTACGGCTCGTCTCATCATCCGCTCAAATCCCAGCGGATAATACAGTTCCACCGTCTGCTTTTTGGACAAGTCCTTATTTGTCACCTCAAAGCCAATGCGATAGCCCTCCGTATAGGTGTCCGCCATAAGGGCAATGGTTTCCTCGGGCAGGCTGTTCATAAATCCTGCCATCTCCAGCTCGTTTTCCCCCACATACTCGCCGTAGGCATAAAGATAGCGCAGATCCGAAAGATCGCTGCCGCATAGAATCCGGGCCGCCAAGCCGTCTTCCGGACAAACCTGCTCCCTGACTCTTCTCTCCGCTGCCATATCCGCATAATCACTGGCAAACCAATACAATATCTTCCGGATGTCCTCACCGGAGGGCAGCTTACGGTTCTCTCCCCACTCGTAAATGACCGCCGTGTAAACTTCCGCAAAAAGCTCCATGCGGATCACCAGTTCCTCCGTCTTCCCCTCATAGCAGAAACCGATCATACTGCGCAGCTCCGCATACAAAAAGGAAAGCTCCTGCCCCAGATCTTCTCCCAGCCGGGATACCGCATAAGCGGGATTTCCATAGCTTGTTTCATAATTCTCCGGCAGAATATCCCGGTACAAAGCCAGATTCCTCGACTGAAGCTGTTCCGCCGAAGCGCCGGAGAATCCCCCTTCCGTTTCCAAAAAACTTTTGTTTTCGTCAATCAACAATATAAACTCCGCCACGGATGCAAAATATGCTTCCATGGCCGGGACTCCGAAATGTTCCTCCGGAATCTCCCGGATCCTCTCCAGCGCCAATTCATACCGCTCTCTGCATAATTCCGTCTCACACATTATAATCTCGCTCCTATATATAAAATGAAACTGATTCCGCCTAAAACAGCTAAATTTAACATCGTTCCCATAACAGGAAACAGACGATAATAATTCTTATTCCGAAAGGTCACAATCCCCAGTCCCAAACCTATCATAGAAAAAACAGTGGCAAAAAGTCCTGTAAAACCATATCCGACAGAGGCCTCTCCCGCATCCCTATACGTCATGAAAACTACAATAATCAGGGAGATTGAGCTGATCATTCCCAGAATGGTGGCCATTATGGCACGATACGAATGCTTTTTGTTCGTAAAAATATAATTTTTTCTCATAAAACTCTAACGGGCACTTCCTATAGAAGTTTGTTGACCTCTCAGGAAATGCCCGGCTCAGCTCCTTATATTAAAATAGAATCTTGGACTTTCCGGCAATGAGTTTTGCACCGGCGACAATCATCAATATTCCGGATACAATTCCTACGATCAAAGAAACTACACCCAATGCAATGTTGGCAGCCCCTGCACCTTTCATTATCTTATACACCTTTTCTTCCATTGTTCTACTCCCTTCGCGCTTTTCTCCTGTCAACAGGATGTCTCTCTCATCATGCACCATATGCTTCATAATATTCATCTATTGCCGCCTTTAATTTATCATCAATGTAAATTTGTCCCTTATAAGGCCTATTATATAAGTACTCGACAACCTCCTGCATGGTTACTATGGCATGTGCGTCAAAACCATATTTCTCCTTAATCTCAGCCAATGCGCCGACCTTGCCGCCAAGCCCTTTTTCCATGCGGTTTAAAGAAACCATCAAACCCTTTATCTCAATCCTGCCCTGTGCCTGAATGATCGGAAAAGTTTCCTCTATCGATTTGCCGGAAGTAGTCACATCCTCGATGATCACTACTTTGTCGCCGTCCTTAAGCTTACTGCCAAGAAGAATGCCCACATCACCGTGATCCTTGACTTCCTTGCGGTTGGAACAGTAACGGATCTCCTTGCCGTAGAGCCCGCTGTATGCGATGGCAGCTGCCACGCTTATAGGAATGCCCTTATACGCAGGTCCGAACAACACGTCAAAATCGTCTCCGAAGTTCTCATGAATGGCTTTCGCATAATATTCACCCAGACGGCGAAGCTGTGTGCCGGTGACATATGCCCCCGCATTCATAAAAAAGGGGGATTTTCGTCCGCTCTTTAAAGTAAACTCGCCGAAGTTCAGCACTTGACTGTCCACCATAAATTCAATAAATTCCTGTTTATATGCTTCCATTTTATCTTCAACCCTCCGACTTTTGTCAAATCCCTACAGTTTTTCTTGCAAGTATTCATCCAAATTTGAAACCACTCATCCTGCTTCACGTCCTAAGTCACAACATTGATGGCCTTTTCATCTTCGTACTGTTTTTTCCTTAGCTTTTGTCTCACTTCATTCAGTGTTTTTGCATAAGCCATCTGTTTTTTACCAAACCGATTGGCGAGTCTTCCCTGATATATCCCATCCTTTCTTTGTGTAATACCTTCATCTGATTCTTTTCCGGTAAGAGATCTGCCTCTTTGTTCTCCTTCCTGCATACGGTATCTAGGAAAGGATTTCAAATATCCCTTTCATACTACCATAAAACTTTTAATTATTCAATCAATTTTACCAATTAAACACTCACATCCCACATAATATTTTGCCTGAGCATTCCACATCCGGGCATACTGCCCCTTATTTGACAGCAGCTCCTCATGGCTGCCCCTCTCCACAATCCTTCCCTGATCAAAGACCACAATGTCGTCGCAAAACCGACAGCTGCTCATCCGGTGGGAAATGTAAATGCCGGTCTTATCCTTCACCATCTCATGGAAGCCGGCATAGACCTGCGCCTCGCTGATAGGATCCAGCGCCGCGGTAGGTTCATCCAGAACCACGAAAGGCGCATCCTTATACAATGCTCTTGCCAGAGCCAGTTTTTGAACCTCTCCTCCGCTGATGTCCACTCCCCCTTCCTTTTTCTTATATAACAGGGTCTCCATGCCATCCGGCAGTTCTCTGACGAACTCCGCCGCACCCGCACGTTCCAGACAACTCCAAAGTCTTTGGTCATCCCTCTCATAGCCCGCTGCCAGATTACACCAGACGGGAAATGCGAAAAGCTTAAAATCCTGAAATACTACGCCGAACAGTTCCCTGTATTCTTCCTCCTTATATTTTCTGATGTCAACTCCGTTTAAGGTGATACTTCCCTCCGTAGGCTCATACAAACGGCATAAAAGCTTGATAAACGTAGTTTTCCCCGCGCCGTTTTCCCCCACCAAAGCCAGTTTATTTTTCATGGTCAGCTTACAATTAACATGCTTTAAAATCATTTCCTCACTGCCCGGATAACGGAAACTCACGTCTTTGAATGCAATCTCATATTCTCCGTCGGAACGTTTTTCCACAGGAATCGATCCCGTTGTATGGCTGTTTTCCATCTTTATAAATTCCAGAAAATCAGCCATATAAATACAGTTTCTTCTCAGCTCTGCACTTGCCTCCGCATAACTCTGAAATCCTCTCGCCAGTTTTGTAAGGGCTCCGGCATACTGCGTAAATGCGCCTACGGTTATGGCTCCCGTCAAAACTTTAACGGCCACAAACAAATAGGCAAAAACCACATAAATACCGTTGACCGTGTTCCGAAACAGCGTGCCCTGATCCTTCACATCACATCTGGCGCCGAAAAAAGAGGCGGAAAGCTCGTTATTTTTCCTAAAATTATTCAGCAGCATATCCTTCATATCGTAAATGCGGATGACTTTTCCTGCCTTGTAATCGCCCAGTATATTTCTCAGAAGGTAATTTAATTTTAATTCCACACCCGTATGCCCTTTGAAAAACTCTTCACTTCTCCGCTCAAACCGATTATTTCCCTTCGCATATACCACAAGCGCCGCACAGGAGAATGCCGCTACCAGCGCCAGAGACCCCGACGGTTTTGCCGCCGCTGCAAGAATGCCTCCGGCCGCCTTCGGTTCCGGTTCCGCAAAGCACAGCGCCGCTGTCAGCCCTACCGCAGTTGTCACCGTAAGCAGGCTTTCCAACAGATTCCTGTAAATCCTTACGATTGTTTCCAATCCGCCATACATCATAGCCGTCCGTTCCGACCGCAGAATTCCGTCTACCACATTGGGCTGTTCCATGGTTTCGTAATCAAGGGAGAGCGCCTTTTTCCGTATCATAATATAGAAATCAACCCTGAGACGGTCTGATGATTTCTTATAGAGTCCATCCAGCACTACTCCCATGATGCCGAAAAGCAGCCCCTCTGCAATTACCAGCCCCGCAAAGAAAAAGGCTTGGGAGAAAGCGCCGGCCAACAGGCTGTCGATAAGTTTGGAGGTAAAAAAGAGTCCCAGATAAATATTCCCCACCTGAATAACGGCATGTATGACGCGCAGCGGAATTGCCGAAGAATCCAACTTATGCGTCATTTTCAGTATTTCCAGCCCTGTTTTATGGATACCCAAGGCATCCTTCCATTGATTCAACATATTCTTCATAATAATTTTTGTTATTCCGATCCTTTCTATTCCGGTTCCGTCCCTTCTCTATTCCGGTTCCGTCCCTTCTCTTCAACGCCCTTAGACAGGGAAGGGATGTTCCGACGCTATCGCGTCGAAAATCCCTTCCGGGCGTTTCCGTTTCGGGACTGTTTTTCTTATTCCAGTTCCGTCCCTTTTTACTTATTTTTCATAGTATTGTGACTGAGTGTGGAACATGGCGGCGTATGCGCCTTGTTTTGCCATCAGTTCCTCATGGCCTCCTTCTTCCGTTATCCTTCCGTTTTCCATGTACAGGATGCGGTCGCAGAATCGGGTGGAACTGAGTCTGTGGGAGATGAAGATACTGGTTTTGTCCTTTGTCATGTCATAGTATTTTTCATAGAGCTTACTTTCCGCCAAGGGATCCAGAGCGGCGGTAGGTTCATCCAGAATCAATACCGGGGCATCTTTGTACAAAGCCCTTGCCAGCATCAGTCTTTGCAGCTCCCCGCCGGAAAACGTCACGCCGGAAGGGTCGATATCCTTATTCAAATAAGCCAGCTCTTTCTTCTCCATATTCTGTACTCTTTCCCACAATCCGGCTTTCGTCAGGCTCAGCTTTAACCGCTCCTTATCGGCGGAAGCTTCCTCCTTACAGGATATATTGTCTTCCACACTGAATGAAAAAGCGAACACCTCCTGAAATACCACCGCAAATTCCCTAAAATAATCTTTTCCGGAAAAAAGGGAAATGTCTTTTCCGTCCAGATATATTTTCCCCGAATCCGGGCGGTAGAGGCCGCAGATGAGCTTTATCAATGTAGATTTTCCTGCGCCGTTCATACCTACCAGCGCTATTTTTTCCCCGGGAGTAATTGTCAGGGACAGGTCACGGATGGTATCCTCCCTGCCTTCCCCATACCGGAAGGAAACATGTTCTAAGCGGATTTCATGGATCTGCCCCGGCCGGTCTATCGGCTCCTCCCCGCCGTATTTCTTATCTGCAAAGTCCAGAAAAGTACGGTATTCCCCCACATACCTTGCGTTTTCCAGCGCTCTGGTAACTGCGTCCAGCAGCGGGGTCATCCAATTGCCGAATCCCGCAGCCACACCGATGTAGATTAGAAAGGCACTGAGCTCCATTCTTCCCTGCATCATCTGACGGATGAGATAACCGTACACCAGCAAATCTCTTGCGAAAGCGAGAAGCAGTTCTACTGTACGTGCTTTTCCCGTGTTTGTGGCCCACCACTTGATCCCCCAGCGGATAAAATCTTTCTTTAATTTGTCAAATTCTACGGCAAACCGGTTCCACATATGGTACATCCGGATATCCTTGCCATAGGCGGGAACCATTATCTCCTTGCCGAGACTGTTGTAATCCAGCCATGCCTTTTCATATTTTTCATCGTATTTTACGGCACGTTTATGCCCGTAAAAATGAACGGCGGCGGCTGCCCCGGCGACTGTCAATGACAGCAGCAGAATTCCCAAGCTCTGCCTGCCTATGACGACGGAATACAGAATCAGGCCAAGCAGATTTATGAAAAAGTTCTCAAAAGCCTGTAAAAACGCTTCTATTCCTTTTTTTCCGCCGTAATATAGATTCATTTTTGCACTTTGCAGCTTCTTCTGCCCCGATTCACTTTCAAACTCCTGATAGTCGGCATCCATAGCGGCTCCGAAATATTGGTCCCCCAGATGAATACGCAAAAGGAACCTCCTCTTCTTGCACCTGCCATCCAAATACCCTTTTGCAATCAGCATCCCTTGCAGAACAATGACATATCCCGCCAAAACAAGAAATATCCTTTCCGGTATCCACCCGCTTCCCAGCAGATATACCACAGCGCCGGGCAGCGCCATTGCCAGAAAAGGATGTATCACCGCAATTGCCACAAACAGAGCCGACAGAAAATAATAGGAACCCCCTTCTCTCTCCCTCATCCAGACAAAAGCCATTCCATAATTACTCCAAACAGAATAAGAATGTACGCTTTGTTTCGATTTGTTCTTCATTATCCTTACCTCCCTGTACACCTCGGTAGTGTCAAATCTACCTCTATGTTTTTTTATTACAAACCCCATATTTTCAAGGATTACACCACTTTTTCAAAAGAAAAAGCAATGACCTCCCTTTTTTGTGTAAATACTATTACCAACCCACAAACACTGAAAGGAAAA